>JAAUPA010000336.1 GCA_012034615.1 Leptolyngbyaceae cyanobacterium CSU_1_4
AACGTGGCTGGGACAATTCCTGCAACGGGATTGCGCGTGATTTTTGGGGCGGCGAATTTGACGCTTCGTTTGATGAAATCACTTTCCGCAACTTGGTTCCCTCAGAAGGCATTAAGTTTAGTCGCTATGTAGTCGGTCAAGGGGCTGAGTTTGAAATCACTAAGGCAGCCACCACGATCGCCCTCCCCATTTTCGACGACATTATTCAAGAAGCCGATCGCACCTTTAAATATGCGATCGCCCCTGGCGCTGGCTATAACGTTAGCCCAACGGCTGGTTCTGCCAATGTCACCTTTACCGATGGCGTTCCGGGTGGCGGTGGTCCAACCGTGGCAATGACGGTAGACAAAACTGCGCTGACTGAGAAGGATCGCTTCACCATTAAGTTCAACGTGGCTGGAACCATTCCTGCTGAAGGCGTTACGGTTTACGTTGATGGCGACAAGTTTGGCGGCTTGGGTGAATTTGACACTGCGGCGCTCAATTTAGAAACCGATATTGTCGGCACCGATGGTCGCATTCCTCGCCCCGATGGTGATGCAGGTGGTTTCTTAATTACCCTCACCAAGCCCGAAGCTTCGATTACCTTAAAGCCACTTGATGATGGTCCTAACGAAGGGAAAGAAACCCTCACCTTCAGACTGCGCGACGGAGAAAACTACAACATCGACGCGGCAAAGAACACGATCGCCCTCAACATTGATGATGGCGGCACTGGCACGGGCGATGCACTACCTACCGTTGGGATTGCGTCCACTGCCATCACCGTCGATCGCCAAGATGTTTTACTCGCTCCTCACTTGGTGCAATCGGCAGCCTATACCGATGCCGATGGTAAGCCTCAGACTGGCGTTAGCTTGCTCAACTTGGTGCTAAACCTGAATGGCTCCTTGCCTTCTGGCGGCATTGTGGTCAACGTGACTAGCGATGTTGATTTTGCTCGTGCCTTTAGCAATAACGGTCGTCCACCTACTGTTTTTGGCGGTCAGGTTCTGGGCGCAATCTTCAATCCTGCGGGCGAACCCATTGGTTTCCAATTGAAGCTGTTGACACCCAATCCAGTGGTCAGTCTTAGACTGAACGACAATGTGTTGCTGACGGATGAATTGCGGCGACCTACCTTTACCGTGGCTCCTGGCGATGGCTATGTCGTTGATTCTAAGGCGGCTTCTACTCGCTTCCGGGTCTACAACGACCTCAAAGAAGTGCCCGCGCCTTCCGTCACCCCTGAAGTCAGCTTCACGGCTACCAATACAACTCTGACTGAATCGGAGATTGGCGATCGCGTTACCCTCAACTTCCGTCTCAGCGCTCCACCTCCTGCCGATGGAGTCATTGTCAAAGTGACCAGCGACGGTGCAGGCAGCCTCGGCGATTTTGATCTGTTCCGCGCCAGTGTGGCAGGCGGAGTCTATCCGGCTGCGGTGGGCAGCAACGGGTTCTTCTTTAAGCTCACCTCCCAGAATGCCACTCTGGTGGTGCCTGTGTTTACCGATGAGGAGGTAGAAGGGGTCGAATCCTTCAAGTTCACCGTTCAGTCTGGATTTGGCTACACCATCAATCCTAGCGCCAGTTCGACGGTGATCACGATCAAAGATACCCCCACCAGTGTCTTGCCCTTGGTGAGTTTAGTAGGCACGCCAGCCACGTTGATAGAATCAGCAGAAACGGTTTCGCGCCACACCTTTAACCTCAGCACGATTCCTCCGGCTGATGGAGTTTTGGTGGCGGTGGCAGCGCCCAACCTCAGCGAGTTTAACCTCGACAAAATTAAAGTGACGGGCGGTAGCATTGCCGGAGTCACTGCCGATGGTTTTACCCTGAAAATGATCGATCGCACGGTGGTGATTGAGTTGCCTGTGAAGAACGATGGCGTGACCGAAGGCAAAGAAACCGCAGTCTTTACGCTGAAGCCTGGAGCAACCTACGGCATCAGCCCTACAGCCAGCAAGGCAGAGTTCAGCATCTTTGATGCGGCGACTGCTGTTCCGCTGACTGTTGAGACCGAATCCAATGACACGTTGGAAAAGGCAAACCTGCTCACCCTGGGTGCCAACGGTTCCACGATTTCAGTCAAGGGCGCGATCGACTTCAGCACGGCAAATACCTACAAGGTCAATCCAGCGGATGCGGGTAATACCTTTGTGGATGCCACAGAAGATGTAGATCTGTACAAGGTGACGCTGAAAAAAGGCGATAAGTTGGCGATCGATCTCGATAACGCGGTTGCAACCAACACCACCTTCGATCCGGTGCTGCGTTTGTTTGATGCCGCTGGCAAAGAACTCACCGCCAGCAACAACGATCCAGCACCCAACGAAATCTTTGTCGCCACTGAGCGTCGGTTTGGCTACATTAACTACACTGCCGCCACAGATGGAGTCTATTACATTGGGGTTAGTAGCTCACCCAACTTCGATCGCACCCTGCTTAATGCGGCTCAAGCCAACTTTGATCCCTACGATCCGAAGGTTCAGGGCAGCGGCACCGGGCGCACCACGGGCGAGTACAACCTCAACGTGAGTTTGAATGGCAGCATCCCCAAACCCGATGCATCTACAGCCCCGATCGCACCTGGCACAGGTCCCAAGATTTCCCTAAGCACCATCAGCGCTACCTACGACTCCAACGCCAACAACGAAGCGATCACCGCGCAAGGCATTGCCGAAGTTGTTCCTAGCGGTGCTTCTGTCCTGAGTTTGGCACTCAAAGCCGACGGCGAAATTCCAGCGGCTGGAACAGAAGTCATCATCAACAGCGATGTGGTGCTGCGAGAGTATTTCCGCAACTTGGGCAACGTGCCTTTCTCAGTGGGCGGTCAAGTTGTAGGCGCAGTCTACGATGCCAACACAGGCGAAGCGACGGGCATTAAGTTCAAAATGACTCAGCCCAATGCTTTGATCAACTTCACTCTGTTCAACAACAAAGTTGAAGATGGCTCTCGCAAAGTCAACTTCTCCTTGGGCAACGGTAGCTACACCATAGACGCAGCAGCGAAGTCTTCGCTAGTCACCATCTACGATAAGTTTGACCAAATTCCTCAAGCAGCTTCTAAGCCTGAAATTAGCCTAGAAATTGCCAACGGTGCATTGGTTGAGTCTCTGGGCAACTCGGCAACCTTGACGTTGAAAGCCAATGCTCCCATCCCCGCAGATGGCTTAGTGGTTTATGTAGACAGTGGTACGGCTCGCGTGTTGGGACAGATTGATGTCTTCAACATTAAGGTAACAGGCGGCTCGTTCCCGGCTGCCAACTTCCGCACCAGCGGCTTCTACTTCAAGATGACAGAGCAAACCGCCACTATTAGCTTGAATGCCTTCCCTGATGGCGATTCAGAAGGCTTGCAAGGCTACGATTTCAAGGTGGTGTCAGGCGCAGGTTACACGGTATCGGCAACTCAAAATGCTGCCCCTCTTACCATTGTTGATTCGCCAACTGCTTCCACTCAAACAATGGTGTCTTACACCGGAACTCCGGGCAATGCGACAACTCCCGGAACGCTGATAGAAGAAAGCGGCACCATTTCGGTTCACACCTTTACGCTGGGCAACAAGCCTCCTGCTGGCGGTCTCACCGTTTTCGTTAAGTCTGCCAACTTGGGCGAGTTTGATTTAACGAAGGCAGCAGTTACGGGTGGCACGATCGCGGCTATTACCAAGGATGGCTTTAACCTCAACATCACAGAGCGCTCTGCGGTGATTCGGGTTCCGGTCAAAAATGATGGCGTGGCAGAGGGGGCGGAAACAGCAGTCTTCACCCTGGAAGCAGGCAGCACTTACCTGGTTAGCCCGACAGAAAACAAGGTGACCTATAACTTAGTTGACCTGAAATCTACAACTGAAACCGAAGGCGCTGATCTGCTGACCATCAACGATGTGATTAGCCAAGCGGTTGATACAAAACTGGGTGCTGGCAATACCAGCTTCAAAACCAGTGCCACGATCGGCAATGCAGCGCCTAACTTCATTGATGCGTCGGAAGATGTAGATCTGTACAAAGTTGAGTTGAAAGTGGG
>JAAUPA010000337.1 GCA_012034615.1 Leptolyngbyaceae cyanobacterium CSU_1_4
CCATTCTAGGGAGCTTTGAAATAGAATTGGCTCAAAAGTCCCCCAGAATGGGGGATTTAGGGGGCGGTTCGGATCATAATATATACTTTTCAAACATCCTCTTAGCTCCTTGCCTTAATCATGCCGATCGGGTCAGGAAATCGGCGACTCGCAGATTAAATTCTGCTGCTCTCTCAAAGTGTGACCAGTGACCACACCGATCGAAAAGCTGAAGTTGAGCATTGGGCAATCGCTGCCTCGCAAAATGAGCATGGGCGATCGGCAATATTTGATCCTGTTCGCCCCAAACAATCAGGATTGGCATTGTCAACGTGGGTAGGCGATCGGCGATCGGTTGGTAAACTTCTGCTCGGACACCTGTCCACCCCACATGAGTCCGAATTTGAGCAATCAGGGCTTCCGGCGCACCCGGAAGGCTCAGGATTTTATAGAAGATATCGATCCACTCATCCGTGATCAGTGAAGTATCAGCCACAGACTGTTGGAGCGTCAAAGCTGTACTGCTCCAACTAGGTTTATAAAGCCGATCGACCCAAGGCAAATTTGCCATCCGTAAGCTCCAAGCGATCTCCCTTCCTAGCCCTAAGCTATTAACTAAAATTAGTTTTTCAACCTGTTGCGGGTAGGAAAGGGCAAATTGCAACGCCACGCCACCGCCCAAAGAATTACCCATTAGGCTAAAGCGATCGAGGTTCAAAACATTGGCAAAAGCATTAACGAACTCAGCTAAGGCAACCAGCGAATAAGAGCCAAGAGGCTTATCGGAACGTCCTGAGCCAACCAAGTCAAGAACATAGACTTGATGATGTTGTGCCAATGCCTCGACATTGAGCGCCCAAGTTTCGAGACCGCTACCAATACCATGAATAAGAATGATCACGTTACCGTGCGAACCAATGTTCCAATAACGAGTTCTGATATTTCTGACTTGAATATAGCAATCGGGAAATGATGGCAGCATAACCGTTCAGGCGGTGCCGCGATCGCGGTTTCCAAACAGATGCTGAAAAGCAGTAGTAGCTTCAGGGATTGATAGCACAAACGACGCGAGTGAACATAAGGTTGCGGTCTGACAGTAGGCACAGAACGCTTCATTATCTCGCCACTCAATGCGGGCAAGCCTGAGCGCCACAACAGAATCAAGCAGCGTTTTTCCTGCCATGGCGATCGGCAAGAAGGGAGTTTGCATCGCTCGATCCTTGCCGCCTGCTCCTGCCAGCAATGCTGTAATTGAATAGTTCACCAGCATCATCAAGCCGTCCGGTGTATCGAGGACACTATAGGCATAATCTGAAGCATCTACTTTGCTCGAATTAAGTCCTGGAAGAGGGGGATCAGGAAGTTCTTCGATCATTCCCACTTGATACGCCGAGACGGCTTCTGCCATGGTTGCGCCGACAAACGAAAGACCAACAATAAAGCGACGACGGGTTAGATCAGGATTTTGACCTTTCCGCAGTTCTTCACTGAGTTGCTTTGGATTCATGAGCGTGTTCTCTCTAAAGGTAAGGGTGACAGCGATCGCTCTATGCAGCCGTCTTAAATAGACTGCACAACTTCTCCCTAGTTTGAAAGGGAATGGAGCTGATATCCTCTCACGCTAGACAGAGTTTATTCAACATTTTGGGAGGAATATAAAGTCCCAGCAAAGCGATCGCTTTAAAGAGCGTATGATTCAGCCACACCCTTTATTTTTATGGTGTGAGTGCTCACAGCATACTAGCTCAGTTACCGACCCCGAGCCGATCGCCCTTTCACTCCTCCGATCGCTCGATTATAAACCTGTTCTTGTGCCTGTGCCGATTGAAATAAATCAACGATGGGAGCGGGATAGGTTGTGCCAATCTTAACGGCAAATCGCTCTTGTTCAATGGGTAATAATTTCCAGGGTTCATGAACTTTTGGGGCAGGTATCCGAGCCAATTCGGGCAGCCAGTGCTTGATATATTCTCCTTGTGGATCATAGTCTTTTGACTGCTTGATGATATTAAAAAACCTAAATCCGCGCGCATCGTTTCCCACTCCAGCAGTATAATTCCAGTTGCCCCAATTACTGCACACATCGTAGTCAATTAAAAGCGACTCAAACCACTCTGCACCCATGCGCCAGTCAATGCCCAGATTTTTTGTTAAAAAGCTAGCCACATTTTGCCGACCCCGATTAGACATAAACCCCGTTTTTGCTAATTCGCGCATATTAGCATCTACTAAAGGAAACCCTGTTTTGCCCAAGCACCAACATTCAAACTTTTGCCTGTCTTGCTTCCAAGGAATTGAAATGCCTTGCAACCCTGGTGCATGAAAGAGGCGATCGCCATGTTTGGCAGCAATAAATCTAAAGTAATCGCGCCAGAGTAATTCAAAAATCAGCCAATAGGTAGAATCGTTACAAACCCGTTCCTTTTCATAGGTCTTTACCTGTTCATAAATGTAGCGCGGCGACAGACAACCCAGTGACAACCAAGGTGAAAACTTTGAGGAATAGTCAGCCCCTTTCATTCCATTACGGGTCTCTTTATAAACCTTCAAGTGATCCTGCTGCCAAAAATATTGCTTCAGTCTAGCGATCGCCGCACTTTCACCACCCTGGAATTTTAAAACGGCGCGATCATCTAGTTCAGGAGTTTCTAAATTCAATTCAGAGAGTTTTGGCAGGTCGCCAACCTCAACAACCGGGAGTGGCGGCACTTGGGACGGCGCAGGCAATGCTGGCTGAACACGGCTGGATTTTTCAACTTCTTTACGAAAACTCGTAAATAGCTCTGGCAGCTCGTTGACTTTAAAGGGCAAATTATTAGGATGATAAAGGGTATGACCCCAAAAAGTCTTAATTTCAACACCTAGAGGTTTTAACGCTCTTTCCAGCGATCGCTCAATCGCTTTCTCTTCAGCCATCGGTTCTTGGTAAAAATAAACCTGTGTAAGGCTCAATGCTTTCACCAGTTCAGGAATAATCTCTTCAGGTTTACCCATGCGAATGAGCAAATCACTATTGCGCGATCGCCATCCTTGCCGCAGATCAGCAACACTTTCCAGCAAAAATTGTGCTCGAAAGGCTCCTGTTTTTGGAAAACCAAACGCAGTCTTGCTAAAATGACGCGGGTCAAAACAATAGAGCGGAATGAGATAGAGTGGTTGAGCCAAGAGCGCTTGATCAAGCGGTGAATGATCATGTAACCGCTGATCGTTACGATACCAGAGCAGAATTCGAGATTGATCCATAGTGTTCCATCAGTTATCTTACTTTCGTTATTCTATGCTAAGCAGATCCTTGAGAAATTTACAAAGGTACCCTTCCGGGGAATAGGCATTTTCTCAAATAACTCACCACAATGAGAGGGTTAAACGGGTCTCTTCATAATGGCAAAGCTTAGGAGTTAAATCATGACTGTAGCAAACTATAACGAAGGCACTGATTTCAATCTACAACCTAATTTATTTGAGTTGCAAGGCTATGACATTCAAATCACCTATTCCACCACCAGCATCACAGGACAACCTCTGTTTAACTATAGCGATCGCGTTGAAAGTTTAACATTCAGCGGCAACGAAATCGTCGTAGAAGACACAGGTTTAGGTCAGATAGTCACCGTGCAATTAAAGTCTAATCGAGCCGACGAGGGAATAGAAAGCATAACGCTGCTGATACCCATCATTCAAATGGCAGAGGCACAATCAATTATGATTCAAACCTTGGCCGTGCTGAGTAAGCAGGCTGTGTTTGTAGCTCCTGGTGCGCGTCAGTTACAAACCTATCATCCTATTTATTTGTCGGGCACTGCTCAAGCAGTCGCATTTTAGCAAAACCCCCTTATTTTTTAGGCGTTGCTGAATACCGATATGATTTGCCCTCACCTCCAGTCCTTCTCCTAGAGCAGGCTACCGTGTATACACACGTTGTTGCATACACACGTTGTTGAAGATAGACCAGCCCCCGGCGAACCGCCCCCTAAATCCCCCATTCTAAGGACTTCCAAGCCAATTCTGTTCTTCAAAGT
>JAAUPA010000338.1 GCA_012034615.1 Leptolyngbyaceae cyanobacterium CSU_1_4
CCCGATCGCCTCTCCCCTGATGGGGATCGCTCCCTTCTATTAACGATCGCTTTGTCTTTTTTGAAGGGTGAGCGGCTGAAAGCATTGCTACGTAGAGGGTCTGGCGTTTTGGCTTAATCGCTGCGTACTTTTGATATCTTATCTATATTTTCTAAACCTGAGTTATCTTATTTACTCGCCGTACTGAAATATGTTGATAGATAAGTAAGTTGAATCATTCTACTTGAGGCTGAATCTGGAAGACGATAAGACAATCAAATCAGTCGAAAATGCCTATCTGCTTACTTGTTGGCTAGACCACCTTGTGAGTCAATGAATTTTAGACCAAG
This sequence comes from Leptolyngbyaceae cyanobacterium CSU_1_4, assembly GCA_012034615.1. GTDB lineage: Bacteria > Cyanobacteriota > Cyanobacteriia > Elainellales > Elainellaceae > Timaviella. Next base: position 330 of record JAAUPA010000338.1, read on the forward strand.
TAAGATATGCCTGTAATGAGGAATAGGGCAGGTAAGGTAAAATCATCGCTATTTTTCCGATGGAACAAAAAACAGTCCGATCGCCATATCACTCCACCCATCCACAAGTCACCCTCGCTTCTCTACGTCATCATACCTCGGTTGTATCAACTAGCGATCGTGACCAACTTCACCAAAAGAGCGTAAGAACCCAATTATCGTGGAACGCGACAAATGGTCTTTCCCATCAACCCTTGATGCATTGCCATTACCACAAGGGTTTTCCAATCCCTTGACAAAACCTAACCGATTAGGTTTAATCAATCAAATATGGTGACTGTTTTCAAACAAGACGGCTTATTCTTTCGGCTCTTTCCCAACGACCATCTCCCCAGCCACGTTCATGTGTTCAAGGCAGGAAACGAAGCTCGAATAGAAATTTCTGGTGCAGACGGCAAACCCCATGCCCTCACTAACAATGGACTCAGCCGCAAAGAGCTATCCAAAGCGATCGCCTTAGTCCAAAAAAACCAAGCCCTGTTATTGCAACAATGGAGTAAATATCATGGCAAAAGCAAATAAACAAACAGTAGACGAATACACGATCGCCACCCTACGAGGTGAACTAAACCAACTCATTCACCCTGTAGCGATCGCTGCCACTTATCAGCCCGCCACCGGACTCATCGAAATCACCTTCTCCAACCAAGCCCGCTTCTCCTTTCCTGCCCACCTTGGACAAGGACTCACAGGAGCCACCCCAGAAGACCTAGCCGACATCGAAATCACCCCATCCGGCACAGGACTGCACTGGGAAGCCCTAGACGCTGACCTCTATATCCCAGCCTTACTAGAAGGCACCTTCGGTTCCCGTCAATGGATGACCGAACTCGCAAAAAAGGCGGCGCAGCAAAGTCCCCTGCCAAAACCCAGTCCTCTCGCCAGAACGGTAAAAAAGGCGGCAGACCCCGCAAACAATCCACTACGACAACACCCTAATCACCTTCGCCGTCAAACTCCCTACCCCATACTGCTTCCCCATCCCCCGATCGCCGCCCCAACGATGATCATTAAACGTCACCGTCACCCCACTCACACTCATCATCTGCAACCGATTCGGCTGTAACGCGATCGCGCCTCTTCAGGAAAATCCACCGTCACCAAACCCCACAAATAAACAAAAAAGCGCGGGACGCGACAACAGTTATCTTACTTGCCAAATGAGTGATCTTCATCGTCATAGATACATTACCTAAATCAGTCTGTTTTAAGTTGAACTTGGGGAGAAATAGGGATATTCAATCATTCGCCAACGGGTTTGTTGGTGGATTGACAGAGCCTGCTTTTCTGTTCAACCGATCGCCTACACTTAAGTCAAGCCTGTAAGCCAAAAACACTATGACAGAAACAATTACAGCCATTTATCGAGACGGTGTCCTTTATCCTCTAACCAATCTCAATCTTCAAGAGCATCAGACCGTTCGACTTCAGCTTTTAGAGTCAGCCCCGGTTACAACCTCATTCACGCTCTTGGAGCAACTCCGCGCCTCAGGTTTCGTGACCATAGCAACTCACTCCTTACAAAACGCTATCTCTAATGAAGATCTCGAAGCCTTAGTCAAGACCTTACCCATTACTGAAACTCCTGCTTCCCAGACCCTCATTGAGGAGCGAGGTGAATGGTAGCGGCTTACTTCCTCGATAGCAGCGCTGTTCTCAAGCGTTATCTCTCAGAAGTTGGAACTGCTTGGGTTCTAGCTCTCACTGCTAAAGCATCAGGGAATATTCTGCTAATCTCAAGAATTACGTCAGTTGAGATCTTGAGCGCGACCCTTGCGGTATCTGCAAAGCAGCGCGCTCGCCGCCAACGCGAAGGCAGCTTGACTTCAGAGCAGACTCAAACGCTTCGAACTATTTTTCAGCAGCACTTTACAGACCAATATGAAATTGTTGAACTGACTCCCACCCTCACAGCGCTTGCGGGTGAGTTATGCGCTCGCCAATCTCTACGAGCCTACGATGCTGTACAGCTCGCCTCAGCCCTGACCATTCTCCCCATCATTGCCCAGTCGCCAGAAAACTCTCTAACTTTCCTGACTGCAGACGATCGTTTGCTCAGGGCTGCTCAGTTAGAGCACCTTCAGGCAGATAACCCGAATTTACATCCTTAGCTTACAGCCAGCCAATAGCCTTCAAAGAGCTTTACCTCCTGTTTCCTAAACGCTGGGAAGAGAAGTTAGAAATCATTGATTGCCCTCTGATGAACGATTAACTGAGTTGAGCTAGAATAAGTAAGATATTTTGCAAAAAGTGAGTAAGTTAGATAAGATAATAGCAGTTCAATCAAGGGGCGATCGTGCGGAAATGGTTACAGGCATTAGTCGATAAGTATCTGCCAGTCGTAGCTAAGTTGAAAGATACTCCTGAAGGTCAGGCACAATCGCTCCAGTGGGCAACCTAGATGCGTCAGCAGTGGGCTGCACATGGGATGGCGGAACTTAAGCAACAGCGCAATTTGATGACTGATGTCAGGGGGGCGATTAAGGCTCAACTATGCGAGAATCATTTGGCGCTAGAGAGCATGAACTTTACCGTAATAGAGTGGACGATGATTAATACGCCGATCGCAAACCAAGTGGCACAGCGCAATGAAAATGGGGTGCTGTTAGATAACTCTGAGGCAATCGTCGCTCAGGCGGTGCGACTCCCAGAATAGTGCGAGTGCGTTGAGGTGGCAGCAGGGTTACGAGGCATCTTGTCACATCAGTGCGATCGCGTTGATACAGAAACCATTTGGGACATTACTCAAACGAATATCCCTGAACTCCTCTCAAACCTGCAACCAATCCTCAAAACCTTCGAGTCAGCTTCACTCGTCTTCGTGATCAAATCAATCAACTGGTTGCAGGTTTTCCCAGCAGTTTTCACTAGAAAGACTATCTCGACATTAGCGTCATCCACGGCGAAGTGAGGCGACCGCCTTTCAGCCGCCGCGCTATGGCAGAAGGGCGATCGCAGTACGTTGCTTGGCTTCGGTGGGGCGATCGCTTATCAGCCGCCGTGCCTTGAGTTAAGGCGGGAGTATGATGAGAGCTAGAAGGGCAAGGGCGTTCTGGCGTGAGGGTGAAGCTGGAGAGGGCGATCGCTCTTCCCCGATTTGAAATCAAGTCCAGCAGATCAAGAGATGTCACCAACACATCTCCCAGAGCCATCTTCGTTAATTGAGTTCATAGCCATTAGGCGCTGACGGCAGCGTAGGCTCTGAAAAGCGTGAATATAGAACCGTATCATCAGGAAGCAGGTCTTTAGATACTGCAATCAGCCCAAACCTGATATCCTCGAAAAAAATTACCCCACCCATCCGACCTTCAACTTGAAAAGCCCCATGAAAGAACTGATACTCAGCAATGAAGACCGAGAAGAAATCAGAGATTTTAACGGTCTTGCCAAACAATTGCTGACAAGTTCTCTTGAGAACAGCTTCTAGGTAGCTATTGGAGGAAGGCTTCCCAAAATCGGTAAATTCTGGATAATCTACAAAATTAGGACTTACGCATTGACAGAAATAGAGTGATGTGGGTTGTCAGGCTGAAGCGGGTTCTGGAAGATTTTTCAAGATGAATTGTCGAATCACTGGGATAAATAATTGCCTCGATACCTGATAGAGGTT
>JAAUPA010000045.1 GCA_012034615.1 Leptolyngbyaceae cyanobacterium CSU_1_4
ATGTGAAAGTCGTGCTGTCGGGTATCGTTTCCGGATCACAGGCGCGATCCTTCCATCGTGGAAAGCACCGGTTGCGCTTCCACGCACGCAACAACGGCGCGGCCACATTCAGACATGCCAGCTCCATTCTTCGCCCGCCAACCGTCGAAGGCGGGATCGAGCCCGCGCAGCGGCAGCATGCGGTTGAGCACCGACTGATACGCGATGACCCGGACAGGCTGCGCAGCGCCGATTCTCCTAAAGGCTCTTCTTCATACACATCAAGGGCGGCACCGCCAATTCTGCCTTGTTGCAAAGCCTCTGCCAACGCCGCTTCATCAATAATGCCGCCCCGGGCACAATTGATAATGCGCACATTCGGCTTCATTTTTTCGAGGGCGATCGCATCAATTAAATGAAAGGTTTCTGGCGTTTTGGGTAAGTGCAGGGTAATGTAATCCGCCTCACGGAACAGAAAATCTAGCTCCACCAACTGACAGCCCAATTGCTCGGCCCGCTCACTGGAAAGGAAGGGATCATAAGCCAACAGCCGCATTCCCATCGATCGAGCAATGCCCGCTACGTGCGCCCCAATTTTGCCTAACCCGACGATGCCGATGGTTTTTTATAAACCTCAACACCCGTAAAACTCTTGCGATCCCACTTGCCGCTTTTAACCGAGTGATTGGCATCGGGAATGTGGCGCGACAGGGCAAGCATCATGGCGATCGCATGTTCGGCGGCGGCAACCGTGTTGCCTTCAGGAGAATTAACCACCAAAATACCCCGACGGGTTGCAGCCGGGACATCAACGTTATCAACGCCAACGCCCGCCCGCCCAATGATCCGAAGCTGTTTGCCTGCATCGATCACCGCTTGGGTGACGCGCGTACCTGAGCGAATCATTAAGGCATCGTAATCAGGAATGATTTGAACCAACTCTTCGGGAGAAAGGCTGGTTTTTACATCAACCTGGGCAACTTGGGAAAGAATATCAATTCCTACTTGGTCAACGGGATCGGAAACTAAAACCTTTGGCATGATTCGACAGGGGGTTACATGAATTGCAGGGATAACAACCCCAAAAGCGCGACATTATTTTATGTCGGCAGGGTGATGTCAATGGAATTTTATAGCGCTTCTTACGGGGCTATTTTACTGCAAAGGGGCAAGGGGAACGGGCGATCGCCTAAAAGATTTTGTCTTTCCCTGGTGAGGCTCTTAAGGCAGCGTATAGGAACAAGAACCCCAAAAAGCGCATCCTTCATACCTACAACGGTTTCAACAGGCAACAGTTTCAACGGGTTTACCCAGGTCAGATAGCAAAAGCTGCTGAATCCCTGAGGTTTCTCCAATTCCTGAGGCTGCCTTCGAGCGATTCGTCACACTCGATCGCGCGATCTCTCCCCGACAGGGGATAATTGCCAAGTAATCTATCAAACAGTATTCTTCATGAAGACTGTTTTCCTGTATTTTGCGCTTTTCTGGACTGCAAGGGCTAAAGTATGCAACCTTATAATTCTCTGATTGCTCTAGGCGTAAGCGCCGTATTCGCCGTCAGCTTGGTCAAGATCGATCCAGCCCAGGCTGAATCTGCTCCCAACCTTCCAGTGCGTACCGAGGCTCAAGAAAGCCCAACGCCGTCAGAAGTGAGGCAACAGCGCCTTGCTGAACGCAGATCGGTTCAGGCGGCACCCGCTGTCCCTGAGACATCTTCGCCTGCGCCCGCCCGCCCGAGGGCGCAGGCGCAACCCGCCCCACCCTCACCGGCTGCGGCTCCTTCCGAATCTGCACCTTTGCCCAAGCCAGGTCAGCCCTCTACAGGACAGGAAACAGGACAGGAAGCCAACCCAGCTCCCGCCCCTGCCGCCCCAGTGCCCTCCGCACCGACTCCGGCACCCACTCCGGCACCGCCCCTTGTCGTTCCCACTGAACCCCTAGCTCCAGCGCCCTCCGCTGCGCCTTCTGAAACAGCCCCGCTGCCTTCAACGGGTCAAGAAACTCCGACGCTTCCTAGCAGCCCTGCCGCACCGAGCAATCGCAGAAATGCGAATCGGGCACCCGAAAACCTCAACCCTAGCCCTAATCCGCTGAATTTTCCCACCACCCCCGAAGAGGTCACTGTGGTGGAGAGCCAGCCCATTACGTTGCAGCAAGCGATCGAACTCGCAATTCGCAATAGTCCTACTTTGCAACAGACTCGGCTAGAGCTGACCCAATCGCGGGATGCGCTCCGAGAAGTCCGAGCTGCGAATTTCCCCACCTTAGATGCAACCTCCAGCCTGACCGGATCTGCCCAAGAAGGGCTGGAAGCCGACAATGCTCAAGGGGTGGCAACGGGTACTAGCAGCCGAGATATTACCACTAGCCTCAACCTACAAACTGGTCTGCAAGCGGATTACAACATTTTTACCTCAGGGCGGCGCTCCTCTGCCATCCGAGCGGCTGAGGGAACGGTGCGTTTCCGAGAGTTGGCAGTGGAAGTAGAGACGAAGCAACTGGTCTTGGATGTCTCCACCAGCTACTACGACCTTCAGGAAGCCGATCAGCAAGTAGAAATTTTTCAGGCAGCCCTGAGTGAGGCGCTACAAAGTCTTAGAGATGCCCAAGCTTTAGAACGCGCAGGCGTTGGCACCCGGTTTGATGTGCTACAGGCGGAGGTGGATGCCGCAAATGCTCGGCAAGACCTGACCCAACAACTCAGCAGCCAGGAGGTGGCGCGGCGCACACTGGCTCAACGTCTGAGTCTGGCACAGGCGACTGATATTACTGCTGCTGATGAAGTGGCGGCGGCAGGCAGTTGGGCGCTGAGTTTGGAGCAAAGTATTGTCACGGCGTTTAAGAACCGGGCTGAGTTAGAGCAGCAGCTTGTTCAGCGGGATATTGGTGAACAGCGGCGGCGCAATGCGCTGGGGCAGTTGGGTCCGCAAATTGGGGCAACTGCAACGTATGGTATAGCTAACTTGCTCTCTAGCAGCAATGAGAGCTCTGAGTTTTCTACAGAAGGTAAGGGCTTTTTCAATAATGCTTCTGTGGCGCTGAACGCTAGCATTAATTTGTTTGATGGCGGGGCGGCGCGGGCACAGGCAAGGCAGCAGGAGGCAAATATTGCGATCGCCGAGTCTCAATTTGTTAATGCCCGCGACCAAATTCGCTTTCAGGTTGAGCAAGCCTACTCTATTTTGCAAGCCAGTTCTGAAAATATTCAAACGACCACCTTGGCGGTTCAAAGCGCCGAAGAGGCACTTCGTCTGGCCCGGTTGCGCTTTCAGGCGGGCGTTGGCACCCAGACCGATGTCATTCAACAGCAGACCGCTTTAACGCGATCGCGGGTGAATAACCTGGGGGCAATTTTAGACTACAATCGCTCGTTGGCTCAGCTTCAGCGATTTGTGAGCAATTTGCCAGACGGAAATTTGTCAGAAACGCCTTAGTTGGGTCGTTTTGGGGATGGGGTGGACGGGAGGCTGAGTGCTAAGCGCTTTTGGGAGGTTTGGAGGGCGGCTTCAGGCGTGCTTTTCTGCAACAACACGGTTTCGATCGCCCGTCCCAAATTCTCTGAAATGCGACTGTAGCCGAGGAAGATCGGACGCGATCGCCCAAATTCCGCCTGCTTCAAAAATACATCTACCGCTGGCTGCTGCTTAGCAAACTCTCGGTAGGCGGCGCTTTTTCGCGCATTCAGGTTAACGGGTAAATAGCCAGTGCCGATCGCCCACTCGGTTTGAAACTCTTCGCTGAGGACATACTCGGCAAAAACCAGAGAAGCCTGTTCTTCGGCAGCCGTGGTTTTGAACACAAATAGATTTTCGCCACCCATGCTAGTCGCGGGTCGAGTCCCAGCAGGAATGGGCATGACCGCATAGTCTACATCCGTAGCTTGCAGTTGCCCCAGCGTCCAAGGTCCCGTGAGCTGCATTGCCACTTTGCCCGCCAAAAAGTCATCTAGCTCATAGCCCCGTTCCGGCTGGGAAAGAACGGCAGATCCATCCGTCAGCAAGTCTTGCCAGAGATGAAGAGCCGCGATCGCCCCAGGGTTAGAAATCTGCACCGATCCCTCACTCATCAATTCACCACCGCCACTCCACATAAACGGCAGCCAGGTAAACACCGTCCATTCGCCCTTGCCCAGCGGTAGAATCATGCCGTGTTGTTGGTTGGCGATCGTCAGTTGACGGGCAACTTGCCGCAGTTCTTCCCAAGTCTGGGGTAACTGAGTGACTCCCGCCGCCTTAAATAAACTAGGACGATAAAAAATCCCGACGTTATTTACCCCAAACGGCACCGACCAAGTGCGGTCTTCCCATTGCATTGCCTCAAACAGCGCTGGGTCAATCTGCTCTTTAATTTGAGTTGTCGCTAGCCATTCCTCTAAGGGCTTAATCGCATCCAATTCAACCAACTGCCCAGTGATCATCGGCGCAAACCACAGCAGATTGGGCGGCGCATTGCCCACCACTGCCGCCAAAATTTTGGGCATTTGCTGATCGCCCTGCCCCACATACAGCGACTCAACCTGAATATGAGGATGGCGCTGGTTAAATTTATCCACCAGCTTTTGTAGAATATCTCGGTTAGGCGGTGGGTTAACGCCCTGCCAGAGAGTGAGGTGAACCACGCCAGCATCGCCAGGATTAGCAGGTTGGCAAGCGGTGAGAGCTACCAAGCAGCACAGGCAAATTCCCAAAACCCATCGCTTTAATCCAGTGCTCATTAGTCTTCCTTTGCTAATTCTGAGGGCAATTCAAATCCTGCTGGAGTTGGCTCAAAGTCTATCACCTGAACGACTGCGTCTAGGTTTAATGCTCCGTAAAGGTGAGGAAACTCATCACCATCGATCGCTTCATAACGAAGTTCGGTTTGCAGACGGGCAATTGCAATACTCAGCAATACTAAACCCGTCTGCCCCGCATAAAACCGATTCGCTACCCCCACCACCTGCTCCAGCTTTGAGCAGTGAATAAACCCTTCGGTATCCAGCGTGTCGCCTCGGTAGCCCCTGATGCCCTGGGCAGATTCCCATTGCGATCGGGGGGTAAGGTGAAAAATTAGCGTCATGGCGGTTTGCCCTTGTGCCCTTGAAAGATTTGCCGTCATTATCGTAAAGATTTTTTAGATTTTCTTTCCCAAACTTTCCCGAAGCCCTCCTCACTCTGCTGCATTAAGACAGTGGTAGATGCATCCTGATTGCAGCCTCCTGGTTTACCGGGAGGTTTTTTCTTATCTTGCATTACTGACTGACCCTAGATGAGAACTCTAAATGAGAATACAAGGCAGAAGCGATCGCCCGTGCCATCCTAGAATGTGTCCAAGAATGTGTCCAAGAATGTGTCCAAGCGAATCTCCAAATCTGCCATGCCCTCTCTCTCTCCCCACGAACTCCAAGTCATTGGTCTGTTAATGCGCCAGTGCGGTCAACAGGCGTTGCAAATGGCAACTGAAAAATTTCACGTCTACGAAAAAGGGCTGAACGATTACGTCACTAACGTCGATCGCGCCTTAGATATTCAGCTCACAACCGGACTGAACCAGTTATTTTGGCAAGATGGGATTATTAGCGAAGAAAACGATCAGTCTTGGCAGCAGTTTTGTCTGGCTCAAGAAAACAGTCCTGATAGCGGCGATCGTCTCTGGTTTGTTGACCCGATCGATGGCACAGATGATTTCATCAACGGCAAGCCCCACTATTCGGTGATGATTGGCACGCTAGAAGCTCATACGCCGACTGCGGGCTGGGTTTATGCACCAGCGTTCGACCAATTAGTTTATGGCGGTCAGGATCTGGGATTGTTTCAAGTAGAAGGCGACCCCTTGCGGGTCTCTCAAGGAACGCGCCCTCCCACACCGTTGCTTCCCACTCGCCCAGCCGACCCTTCTAAAACCTATTGCCCCATCCTAATTGGCTACAAAGACCAATCTCGCTATGGTGCCGCCATTACCCAGCTCATCCCAGAAGCGCAGTTTGACAGCATTGGCAGCTTTGGGCTCAAGGTTTGCAGGTGATTCGAGGACACGCAGGGCTATATGTTTACCTGAACGGGCGGGTCAAACTTTGGGATACCGTCGGACCGTTAGCCTTGGCACAGGCAGCAGGCTTAGTGTGCTGTGACTTAGAGGGTAATCCGTTGAAGTTTACGCCCGACAGCATTGATGCCAAAACACTGGCGCATCATCAGCCGATCGTGGTGGGCTGGTCTCATTATGTCGAGAAGTTGCGATCGCGCTTACAAGAAGCCGTGCTTCTAACCTAAGATTTCTGCTCAATTTTCAGTCAACGTTTCATCCCCTGGTTTATCTAAAACTTCGTCAGATGATTCGCCAATCTCAAGCTCCATCTGGGCTTCGTCCGGCTGAGGCAACTGAGATTGAGATAACTTGGCAACAGGCAGTTTAGAAGGCTGAGGTAGCTTATCTACTTGAAAATATTGGTAAAACTTATCTGATACTTGAAGCCAATACGATCGCCCTTCCGTCTGCCGTTTTTGCGCACAAACCCTAGCTCGACCAACTCTTTCACATGATCGTAAGCCCCTGAACCCCGTAGCTCGATCAAATCAGTTTGGCTCATAGAACCCGTGAGCGCGATCGCCGCCAAAGTTCGCAATGCGCCCACTCCCAAATCCACCGGAATCAACGTTTGCACCAGATTATGAAACGACTCCCGAAGCTGCAAACAGTAGCCTTCCGAAGTTTCCACCACTTCCAGCGCACTATCTCGCTCGGCATAACTCGCCATCAGTTCAATCAAACCCTCTTCTACGGCATCTCGATCCGATCGCGCATACTCAGCGATTTTGGGAATCGGCAGCGGCTGCGCTTTGAGATACAGAATGGCTTCAATTTGGCTAGCGATCGTTGACATTGAGAAAATTTGAGGACATAGAACAAGATGATTAGCGAGTATAGCGAACTTTCCGCCTAATCTAAGTTTCGTCCGGTCAACTCTACAAAAATGTCTTCTAAGTTAGAAGGACGAATCATCATACCCGTTTTATCGAACTGGGCTTCTAGGTGGGCTTTTGCCTCAAGCAACGTCGGGAAAAATTGATACTGCCAGCGATCGCCCTCTTGCTTCATCACCAATCCCTCGCCGTGCTTCCTGCGGAGTTGATCGAGCGTGCCGACCTCAATCAGTGTGCCGTTATCTAAAATGCCAATGCGATCGCACAAATACTCCACTTCTTCCATGTAATGCGTCGTCAGTAAAATCGTCATGCCCTGCTGATTTAAGCCACGAATGATTTCCCACAGGCGGCGACGAGTTTGTGGATCAAGTCCTACCGTTGGCTCATCAAGAAACAGGATTTTAGGACGATGCAAAAGCGCCCTCGCAATTTGGAGACGACGTTTCATACCGCCAGAAAGAGTTTTGACCAAATCTTTGCGGCGATCGCCCAGTTCGACATAATCCAGCCAGCGATCGATTTCCTTCTGCCGATGCGGATTAGGCAAATGATGCATCCGCCCATGAAATTCCATATTTTCCCAAACGGTCAGATCCAGATCAACGCTAGTTTGTTGCAACACCACCCCAATCTGTTGCTTCACCCCATAAGGTTGCCGCACCACGTCACATCCCGCCACGACAATTTCGCCTTGAGTTGGCTGCGTTAGCGTCGTCAACATCCGAATCGTGGTAGATTTGCCTGCGCCGTTGGGTCCTAGTAAGCCAAAAACTTCTCCAGGGGCGATCGTAAGGGTTAAATCATTCACAACAACTCTGTCGTTGTAAACTTTGTGAACATTTTGGAGGGCAATGGCTGGAGGCATGGAGATGTTGCGGTAAGAGAATCCTTACACTTACGGTACAACGGTTTGGGAAGGGACAGGGCGATCGCGGCTATTCGGTTAAGGAAAGTTGCATATCGCGTGAATGTAGTTTTGCTCAATTCTATAAAGCAAGAGTTCGGACACTTTGAAAAGGGCTTGCCCTCATCCCCCAACCCTTCTGCGTTTTTGGGCTACCTTGTGTAAACCAGTTGAAACTGGCTTCGTTGCAGTCTTTTTCGCCGGGGGCTTGGCTAGATTCCACAACTGGTGTGTACAAGGTAGCCCAAGAAGGGATAAGAAGGGTGGGGGGATTAAATCTCTCTCCCTGCCTGGGAGGGAGATTTAGCGTGAGGGCAGAGGCTAACGGTACAAGGCGGGTTTCTAGCACTTTCACACAAACTGTCCAGAGTGTTGTAAAGGATTCCTAGGGAAATCTGTGCGTCATACACCGTCGAACATCCTCGTCGCTCGCGATGTAGCGAGTAGGCGATTCTTTAATCGGCGTTGCTGAATCGAAGTATGAACTGATCTAAGTTGACCGTTCTCTCGCCCCCTAAATCCCCCAAATTGGGGGATTTTGAAGGGTTCGGAAGTCCCCCAATTTTGGGGGAGGCTTTCATACTTGCATTCAGCAACGCCCTTTAATTCTTAAAACATTTTCCAAGCCTCATGACTAATATAGAAGCGGATGAGGTCTACTCGTGGTGGGCATAGCGGCTGAATAAAAAGTCTAGGGCTTCATTGCGCAAGGCATAGTAGCGCGGATCGTCCATAATCTGGTTGCGGTTACGGGGGCGATCGAAGGGCACCGTTAGGATTTCACCAATTTTTGCGCTGGGGCCATTGGTCATCATGACCACGCGATCGGCAAGGAATAATGCCTCATCAATGTCGTGGGTAATCATCATGATGGTGACGCGATGATCGGTCCAAATTTGCAGTAGTTCTTCTTGCAGTTCTTCTTTGGTGATGGCATCTAGGGCACCAAACGGTTCATCTAGAATTAACACTTCTGGATAGGTTGAGAGTGCCCGGGCGATCGCCACGCGCTGCTTCATCCCACCCGAAATTTGACCCGGCTTTTTATCTGCGGCTTCCTCCAGCCCTACCATGGCTAAGTGCTTATGAACTAACTCTGTTTTTTCTGCCTTTGACTTATCAGGATGAACGGCTTTAACCGCCAGATAAACGTTCTCAAACACGGTTTTCCAGGGCAACAAACAGTAGTTTTGAAACACTACCATGCGATCGGGACCGGGCTGCCCAATCACCTCTCCCTTCAGCCGGACTTCGCCACTGGAGGGTTGACGGAACCCAGAAACCATATCGAGCAACGTTGATTTACCACAACCCGAGTGACCAATGACGCAGACGAATTCGCCTTCATCGACCGTAAGATTGATGCCATCTAGGACGGTATAAGCACCCTTGGGGGTGTCGTAAAGCTTGGAGACGTTGTCAATTGCTAGAAAGGATGGGGGCACAGGAGTCGAAGAATGCACGGTTTCTGAGTAGGTTTGCATAAGAATTCAGGGGAATCTGAGAGAGTGAGTTGAGCGGGATCGGCTAAGCGGGGGTTTTAACAGCGGCGGCAATCGGTTCGTTGATTAAGATTTCGTCGATGAGGATTTCTTCAATTTGAATTTTTCCATGAATATCGAGGCTATTGAGGTAATCGATCGGCGCATCGGGATTAAAGATCTTGCCGTCGAATAGTTTAATCGGATGGCGATCGGGCTCTTGATCGGGGAGTCCTAATTCTCTGGCTGCTTTACTGTAAACATCCAGTCGGCGCACCCGTTCCAAAATTTCGATCCAGTTTTTAGGGAAGGCAGTAATGCCCCAGCGTGCCAATTGCGTCAGCACCCATAGTCCTTCAAAACGACTGGGGCAAGCGCTTTTTTCGATGTAGAACTGGTTGTATCGGGGTAATGTTTTGGGCAGTTCACCCGTGCCGCGATCGTAAGGATCGACTAAACCGGGGCGAATGTACTCTAAGTTAGTGCCAATATAATCTGGCTGGCTCAACAGCTTTGCAATTTCTTCTCGGTTGCGAGGATCATCGCAATACATACAGGCTTCCAAGAGCGCTTTGACTAAGGCTAAATGGGTTTGAGGATATTGGCTATCCCAGTCTTCCCGCACGCTCAGCATTTTTTCGGGATGTCCGGGCCAGATGTCTAAATCATTAGCAATCACAAAGCCATGCCCTTCACTGATGGCACGAGAGTTCCAGGGTTCGCCAGCACAGAACCCGTCAATGTTGCCCGAGAGCAAGTTAGACACCATCTGCGCCGGAGGAATCACCACCAAGTTGACATCTTTGTCAGGGTTGATGCCTGCCGATGCCAGCCAGTAGCGCAACATGAGGTTGTGCATGGAGGCAGGATGGACAATGCCTAGGGTATAAATTTGTCTAGGTTTTGGCGATCGCGCTTTAAAGTCTGCCAGCGATCGCACTCCCTGGTCATAAAACCGTTTATCTAGGGTAATTGCGTTGCCATTTCGGCTCAAAATTAAGCCACTCACCATCGGTATTGGCAAGTTACCATCGCATCCTAGGGTCATGGCTAGGGGCATTCCCACCGCCATTTGGGCTGCGTCCAATCGCCTGTTCGTTATGCCATCCGCGATCGCTTTCCAACTGGGTTCTCGGCTGAGCGTCACTTGCGTTAACCCATGTTTCTCAAAAAAGCCTTTTTCTTTGGCAATCACCAACGGCGCACAGTCGGTTACTGGAGAGAAACCAATCTCTAGATTCACCTTCTCCAACCCATTGCCCGCAACCGCGCCCAGCGGTTTCCCCTTGCGCTTTTTAGCCCGCTTTTGCTGGTTTAGAAAGTAGATCATTTCGCTCCGCAGAGCATAGTAGCTAGGATGATTCACCACCTCCATGCGCGTGCGGGGACGAGGAATTTTCACGTCTAAGATTTGCCCAATGTGCGCTTCCGGTCCATTCGTCAACATGACCACCCGATCGGACAAAATCAGGGCTTCGTCAATGTCATGAGTCACCATTAAACAAGTCATACCAGTTTGTTCGGCAATGTGCATGAGCTGTTCTTGCAAACCGCCTCGGGTCAGGGCATCTAGCGCGCCAAACGGTTCATCTAGCAGCATCACCTTGGGGCGAATGGCGAGGGCACGGGCGATCGCCACCCGCTGCTTCATCCCACCCGATAATTCGTGCGGGCGCTTATCGGCAGCGTGCTCCAAGCCCACCAATTTAATATGCTGCTCAATCAAGGCGTGGCGATCGGCAACGGGGAGATGTTTCATGGCTGCATTAACGCCCAGCGCAATGTTCTGGCGCACGGTTTTCCAGGGCAACAGCGAATAATTTTGAAACACCACCATGCGATCGGGACCGGGCTGAGTAATCACCGAGCCTTCTAAGACAACGCCGCCGGTAGTGGCATTATCCAGCCCAGCCACAATATTAAGCAGGGTCGATTTGCCGCAGCCCGAATGACCAATGAGAGTGACAAATTCGCCTTCTTTAATCGTTAAGTTGATGTTTGCCAGGGCAATATAGCGATCGCCCCCTGGCAGAGGAAAAACCTTATCAACGTGGTCAATTTCTACAAATGCTGTCATGGCAAATAGGGAATAAAAGGACGATGAAATTAGCGCTGCTCACCGGGAGAAATTAAATGACCCACCCAACCCACTAATTTGTCTAACACCAAGCCGACTATGCCCATGTAAAGGATTGCCAAAATAATTTGGCTGTTGCCATCGCTGCCGCTGCTGTTGTACGCATCCCAAATAAAGAAACCAATGCCACCATTGGCTTTGAGCATTTCGGCTGCAACGATCGCCAGCCAAGCTAAACCCACACCAATGCGCAAGCCTGTGAACACATAAGGAACGGTTGCAGGAATGAGAACGCTAAAAATATATTCTTGAGGCGATAACCGCAAAACCTTCGCAACGTTTTTGTAATCTTGGGGAATTTGTTGAACACCCATTGCCGTATTAATTACAATCGGCCAGACCGCAGTAATGAAGATCACAAAAATAGCTGCCGGATCACTATTTTGGAACACGCCTAGGGCGATCGGTAGCCATGCCAGAGGAGGAACCGTTCGCAACACCTGAATGATAGGATCAGAACCTCGGCGAATTAACAGATTACTGCCAATAATTGCGCCGACTACAATCCCAACGGCGGCAGCGATCGAATACCCCAGGGCTACCCGTTGCAAGCTAATCAGAATTTGCCAGCCCAAGCCTTTATCGGTGCCGCCATTGTCAAAAAATGGATCAATAATATAGTTCCAGGTATCGCTAACCATGCGAATGGGACCGGGAATGAGAGATGACGGACTCATGCACAGCAGTTGCCACACTGCAAGGATCGCCAGCGTGAACACAACGGGCGGTAGAAGCTGCGTGACTTGGTGACTAATCCGTTCTGACCATTGAGAAGAAGCGTTAGGACGAAGGGAAGTATTCGTTGTCATGGGAAGATTCCTGCTGAACCTTTTCAGGTTATGAGGTTTACGATTTCAGTTCTGAGTCTTTTGTTACCCAGCCGGTGATAGCAAAATCTCCGGTAAAAATATCTGTGCTGAGATCCTCCCCGATTCTCCCGTTTCCGTGCACATTCTAGAAACGAGAGGATCGGGTCAGAATGTGTTAAGCCTTCTTGATCTTGAGACCCTTTAGATAGGCAGCCGGATCGGCGGGATCAAACTTCGTGCCGTCAAAGAAAGTTTCTATACCGCGTGACGTGCTCTTAGGAATAGCAGCTTCCTGCCCGATCGCCTTTGCCGCTTCCTTCCAAATATCTTCTCGGTTCACCTGATCCACCAACTGGTTCACATTCGTATCCGCAGGCAAACTACCCCAGCGAATATTCTCGCTCACAAACCAAGCATCATGACTCTTAAAAGGATAGGAGGAATCTTCCTTAAAAAACTTCATCAGCAAATCGCTGTTTTCAAGTTTGCGACCGTTGCCAAAATCAAAGTTGCCCTTTGCCCGCTCCAAAATGTCTTTTGCCGGAGCTTTGATGTACTTATCAGCCGCAATGATTTTACACATCTCTTCTTTGTTGCCCGGTTCATCACACCAAATTTGGGCTTCTTGAATCGCCATCGTCAACGCTTTTGCCGCTTTAGGATTTTGTTCAACCCAATCAGCGCGCATCGTAAACGCCTTTTCAGGATGGGCTTTCCACATTTCTCCGGTGGTGAGTGCCGAAAAGCCTAGCTGCTTGCTGACTAATCGACCATTCCAGGGTTCGCCCACGCAGAAAGCGTCCATCGATTTGGTTTCCATGTTGGCAACCATTTGTGGCGGCGGAATGACCACAATATCCACATCTTTTTCAGGATCAATACCACCTGCCGCTAGCCAATAGCGCATCCATAAATCGTGGGTGCCACCGGGAAAGGTCACGGCACACTTGAACTGGCTACCTGCTGCTTTAGCCGCATCAATTCTGGCTTTCAGAACGGAACTGTCGGTGCCAACCTTGAGATCTTTATAGTCGTTGGAAAGAGAAATTCCTTGCCCATCCGTGTTTAACCGCGCCAAAATGCTCATGGGAACTGGATTGTTGCCCTTAGTAATTTTGCCCGTGGTCATCAGGTAAGGCATCGGCGTGAGGATGTGTGCCCCATCAATGCCGCCGCCACGGGCACCCAGCTCCAGGTTATCGCGGGTGACTGCCCAAGAGGTTTGCTTCTCAACAGACACATCGGTCATACCGTACTTAGCAAACAGTCCTTTTTCTTTGGCAATGACCAAGGGAGCGCAATCGGTGAGGGCAATAAAGCCTAATTTCGCAGTGGTTACTTCTGGTGTATCTGCTGCGCTGACAGGCGCAGGCGACGCAGTCGAAGCCCCGCTGACGGCAGGCTTTTCGGCTGTGGAGGTACAGCCATGAACCAATAAGCTGGCAGCAGTAGTGGCTCCTGCCGCGATCATAAATTTTCGTCTGGACAAGTTAGACATATTTACCTGGAGAAAGTTCAATTCGAGAGAGCAGTTTGTGTGATGAGGAACGATTCAATTACACCGCTTTGCTACGGGCACCGAAATGCTCGATCAGCAAATTGTGCAAGACGGGCTTCAAATCGTCGCAAGGAATTCCCTTGGTGACGCAGGCACCGAGGTGAGCATCTTTGCCCACCTTGCCGCCCATGTAAATGTCTACGCCTTCGACCGTCTTGCCGTTTTTACGGACTTTAGTCCCCATTAAACCAATGTCGGCAACTTGAGGCTGAGCACAAGAGTTAGGGCAGCCCGTCCAGTGAATTCTCACGGGTTGGGGAGCTTCTATTTCTGCTTCTAATTCTTTGATCATTGCCAGTGCTCGATTTTTGGTTTCGATGAGGGCAAAATTGCAGAATTGTGACCCCGTGCAGGATACGAGCGATCGCATCAAGGGGCTGGGGTTAACTGCAAACTTTTCCAACAGCGGCTCTTGCAAAAATGCTTCTAGCCGAGTGTCGGGAATATTGGGAATAATCACATTCTGTTCAAGGGTCAGCCGAAGTTCGCTGCTGCCATAAACCTCAGCGATTCTTGCCAGTTCAAACAGGTCAGAAGCGTATAAACGCCCTACGGGAATTAATATTCCAACATAGTTTAGACCTGCTTGTTTCTGCGGGTACACGCCAATGTGATCTCTTTTCTCCCAATCGATTTCATCTTTTACGGCGGCAGGGTAAAGCGCATGTCCGATCTGCTCCTCAACAGATGCTCGGAACTGTTCTATGCCCCATTCATCAATGAGCCACATTAACCGTGCTTTTTGCCGATTCGCGCGCAGTCCATGGTCGCGGTACACTTCTAAGATGGCGCGGCAGAGCGCGACGACTTCAGCAGGCGAGACCCAAACGTTGAGCGGAATCGCCGCTTCACAACGCTTGGCAGAAAAGAAGCCGCCCACGACGACATTAAAGCCTAGCTGAGATTCACCCTCAATGACTTGGAATGCCGGAATGAAGGCAATATCATTAATTTCTGCATGGATTGAATTGTCGCGTCCGCCTTCGATCGCAATGTTAAATTTGCGGGGCAGATTCGTAAACTCAGGATTGCCTTGACCGCTATTGGTAATCATATCTTGGACTTGTTGCACCAAGCCTCTCACATCGATCAATTCATCGCCATCTAGACCTGCCACCGGAGAAGCGGTAATATTCCGCACGTTGTCCATGCCCGATTGCACGCTGGTCATTTCAACGTTAGCAAGCCGCTGAAAAATATCGGGTAAATCTTCAATGCGAATGCCTCGGAGCTGTAAGTTTTGCCTCGTGGTCACATCGGCATTACCATCTTCACCGTAGCGCTGAACAATTTCGGCAAGGACACGCATTTGAGCACTGCTGATAATGCCGCTGGGCAATCGCAGCCGCATCATAAATTTGCCAGGAGTGACCGGGCGAAAAAAGATGCCCAACCACTTGAGGCGGTGATCCCGATCGGTTTCATCCATTGCTTCCCAGCCGACTTGGGCAAATTGCTCTAAGTCTGCCTTGACTGCCAAACCATCTTTTTCGACTTTGAGTTTTTCAAACTTATTTAAGCTAGGCGCTTGCTCAGTCATCATACTAACCATGGGTTTATTGATTTGGGACGAACCCAACCGAATTGGAACCACTGAACGCTAAGGTAGGGTGAATTAACTCGTGATTTCGTGACTTTTGTTACAAAGTCTTGCAAATCATGGAAAATCTGCAAGATTTCTATGCGGCTTTTGCATTGAGCAGAGTTTCTGAAATTGGCGTGTTCTTCGAGATACCCGCCAGGGGTCGCCATTCCCATGGAGCGAATTATAGAAGCGCATCTTACTGCAATCACTCGGTGGCATTGGTATAGGGTGACTCTTTCTAAGATTGATTCTAAGACTGAGTTTTGAAACACCCTCTCAGGTATAGGGAAAGGAGTGAGGCGGCGATCGCACGGGTTTCTTGCTTTGGGAGCAAGGCTTCCTTTGAATTTAGATTAGATGTATTTAGAAAAAATTTTTAACATCTAGCTTCATCAAATGGGCGAATAGAATAAACTACCCGAGAGGAGAATTACATAGTCAATTCGGCTCCTTTATGATGGGAACATAGAGAGATATGAACCTAAAGCCCCTAGCCTGCTCAGAGAGGAGAAGCCCAATGGATCAAGAAAGCGCCAAGCAAATCAGTCCTTTTGGAGAAGCAGACTGTGAATCTGAAGTCAAACTCTTGAAACAAGAGTACAGCGAATATTTTCTTTACGAAACTCGATTCAACAACTTGGCGCTAGATCCTAATGTATTTTTGATTGTGGGTAGACGAGGTTCAGGAAAAACCGCCCTGTCGCAATTTTTCTCCTTTCAAAAGCAGCTTCGCAACACAGTTGCGATCGATGTTGATGAGCCAGTAGCGTTTGAACAAATCCTGGAAAAAGTTTCTAAACTCATGATGCAGTCTCGGGAAGTGGCAATTCCTAAAATTGCAAAAATATGGGATTTTCTAATTTGGTTAATCATCTTCAGAGAACTAAAAGACCAAGATATGCGGATTCGGGCTGCCTGTATTTTTGGCGATGAAAATGGCAAAGTTTCTAACTTTATTCGCCATACGCTCAGCGCTTTGGTTAATCATTTTTTGGAAACCGAAGGTGATTTGCTCAGTGAATTAGAATCCATTCTTTCAGATGAGAGAATTGCCGCAGGTAAAGCAGCCGTCCTAGAACTGGCGCGCAAAAAACATATTATCGTGGCGATCGATACCTTAGAGAACTACGCCATCAATGATGACATTATGATGCGAACGATGGCAGCGTTAATTCAGTGCGGTTCTGAGTTCAATCGAGATCATGCTAGAAACGGAGTTCATTTAAAGATCTTTTTAATGGCTGAAATCTTTCCTTATCTGAAGGAGGAAGTCATTCTCAATACGCTGAAATTTGTACGACACGAAATTTATTTACATTGGCGACCCAGAGACTTAATGCGGCTCATTAGCTGGCGCTTTCATCACCATTTGCACGCCCTAGGTCAGCTCTCTAAAGAGTCTGCCAACATTAAATGGGATGACTATAACGAAGTTCGGGAGAAGATGTGGAATCCTTATTTTGGCAATAGTTTGCAGAATGATAGAGGCATGTCTGAGCTATCTTTTCCCTATGTATTGCGGCATACGCAGATGCGTCCCCGGCAATTAATTGTGCTGTGCAATACGATCGCCGATCGCGCATTCAGAGAGAAAACATTTCCCATCTTTCAGCCGAAAACGATTGTTAAGGCAGTGGCAGAAGGGCAATATGCTCTAGCCGAAGAGGTGCTTAACTCCTATAGCTCTGTTTATCCTAAGGTGGGCAGAATTGTGGAAGCTTTGTCGGGGTTACCGATGATTTTTAAGGGAAATGAACTGGATAAACGAGCGCCGCTGACTGCATCGGAATGGCCGTCGGGCGAATATTCTCCGCTGGCGTTTCGGCAGCTCATTGCCGAGCTAGGTATTGTGGGACGAACACGACGGATCGATCAAAAATCAGGCTTTGTGGAAGCGGATTTTGAATATAGTTTAAAGGCAAGATTACCTCTGATGGTGACGGATTATTGTGTTATTCATCCTATGTTTTACCAACGGCTCAACATCAATCAAAGTCAGAATTTGCGGGTTTATCCTTTTCCTGAACATGATGAGTTTAAAGAGCTTGCGTATTAGGGAGCGATCGTGGCTTGCCTTTAAATAAGTAGCGCTGCATTTCAATAGCCCAAGTCTCTGCCCCTCGTAATAGGCTGGGGCATCAATTAACTCTTGCGCCGCCAGCGGATGAAATACACCATGTTTCATTGCAAAGACGCGCGATTTTGCTGAAACACTTGTTCACAGAAATTCTACCTGACTCCAATAAACCCACATCTCGGATACCTAACGCTCCACCAGATTGCTCAATGACTCCCCGATGGAGTTCTAATACCTCGATTAACGTCAAATAGCGCATTAGGCTAAAGGCTGATACAGTTCAGAATTCTTCGTCAGCACATAATTCGCTGCATCAACAAACTCACTCTTTTGAGAATTGAGCCAATCTTCCAAGCCTGCCTTCAAAAAATCTTCGAGTACAATTCCATGAACTGCTGCCAAGTTTTATAACTTTTCAAATTGGCTATCTGAAAGGTCAATTTTGATAGAAGTCACAGCGATCGGTCTCCTAGTGTTCCTAAGAGAAGTTTAGCACTTACGACTGACTGACAAGTTCGTTATGCATCCTTCGGCATTGCTGAATGGAAGTATGAATCCTTGAGATACTATTGCTCCGATCGCCCCCTAAATCCGCATTCAAAATGCAGAATTCAAAATGCAGAATTCAAAACAGAAAGCTTGAACCACCATTTTGAATTTTGAATTCTGCATTAAATTTAAAAGACCTCCACAAAAAGGACGATCGCTGATGGCGATCGCCCTTCTGATGAATCATTCAAAATTCAAAATTCAAAACAGAAAGCCTGAACCACCCTTTTGAATTTCTAATTTTGAATTAATTCCCTTCCCTTAATAACCGTAATCATCACCCATGCCGCCGCCACCAGGAGCAGGAGCGCCATCCTTAGGCTCAGGCTTATCCACCACAATACATTCTGTAGTTAGCACCATGCCTGCGATCGAAGCAGCATTTTGCAACGCCGAACGAGTCACCTTAGCAGGGTCAACAATGCCCGCCTCAAACATATCGACAAACTCATTGGTTGCCGCATTGTAGCCGACATTGAAAGGCTTCTCTTTCACTCGTTCCGCAATGACCGCACCGTTCTGACCCGAGTTCTCAGCAATCCGCTTCAGAGGAGCTGCCAAAGAACGAGCCACAATCAGCGCACCAATCAATTCCTCTTCCTTAAGAGTGTCCTTTGCCCATGTTTCCAATTCAGGAGACAGGTGAGCCAAAGTTGTTCCACCACCCGGAACGATTCCTTCTTCAACCGCAGCTTTTGTTGCGTTAATGGCATCTTCCAGACGTAACTTCCGATCCTTCATTTCGGTTTCGGTTGCCGCGCCCACTTTGATCACCGCAACGCCACCCGACAGCTTAGCCAAACGTTCTTGCAGCTTTTCTTTGTCGTAGGAAGATTCGGTTTCTTCCATTTGACGACGGATTTGCTCACAACGCGCCTTCACTTCAGCTTCGTTGCCCTCAGCCACAATCGTGGTGCTGTCTTTAGTAATGGTGAGACGGCGAGCTTTGCCCAACTGCTCTAGCTTGACTGCATCCAGCTTCAGACCTGCGTCTTCGGTAATCAGTTGACCGCCTGTCAAAACTGCAATGTCTTCTAGCATCGACTTACGACGATCGCCAAACCCAGGAGCCTTCACAGCCGCTACGTTCAGAACACCGCGCAAACGGTTGACCACCAAGGTTGCCAAAGCTTCCTTCTCAATGTCTTCTGCCAAAATCAACAGCGGACGACCAGAACGCGCCACTTGCTCTAGCACAGGCACCAAGTCCTGAACCAACGTGATTTTCTTATCAGTAATCAAGATGAAAGGCTCATCCAACACAGCTTCCATGCGCTCAGTGTCAGTAGCAAAGTAAGGAGAGATGTAGCCTTTGTCAAAGCGCATCCCTTCTGTCACTTCCAGTTCGGTGGTCATGGATTTGCCTTCTTCCAAGGAAATCACGCCTTCCCGACCGACTTTTTCCATCGCTTCAGCAATCATTGCGCCCACTTCTTCGTCGTTACCCGCAGAGATGGAACCGACTTGAGCGATCGCCTTAGAATCTTCAACTTGACGAGCGTGCTCAGCAATCTTGTCTACCAAGAAAGCCGTTGCTTTGTCTACGCCGCGTTTCAGCGAGATGGCGTTTGCACCCGCTGCCACGTTCCGCAAACCTTCTTTAACCATAGCGTGAGCCAAAACGGTTGCTGTAGTAGTGCCGTCGCCCGCTGCATCATTGGTTTTAGAAGCGGCTTGACGAATCAAAGCCACGCCTGTGTTCTCAATGTGATCTTCTAATTCGATTTCTTTAGCGATCGTCACACCATCATTGACAATTTGAGGCGCGCCAAACTTTTCTCTAGCACCACATTACGACCCTTAGGACCCAATGTGACCGCAACGGCTTCTGCCAAAATATCAATGCCTCGTTCAAGGGCACGACGGGCATTTTCGTTATAAATGATGCGCTTAGCCATAAGTTCTTCTCGGTTTTAGATTTACGATTTTAGATTGCTAGACAAGAGGTTGGGGTTTCAAATTTCAGAAATGATTCTAAAACCCAAAACCTTCAACAGAACTAATCCACGATCGCCAAAATATCTTTCTCAGACAACAACACATACTCATCGTTGCCCAACTTGATGTCGGTTCCGGCGTACTTAGAGTAAAGAACCTTATCGCCAACTTTTACTTCCACTTCTTGACGAGTACCATCATCAGCCCGCTTACCAGGACCCACAGCAGCAATTTCGCCAACTTGGGGCTTTTCTTTAGCGGTATCGGGTAGGAAAATCCCACCAGCGGTCTTTTCCTCAGAGGCGCTCACTTTTACAAAGACGCGATCGCCCAGCGGCTTAACCGTAGAAACGCTCAGAGATAGGGCTGCCATATCAAAATTCTCCAGAACACTAGATTATTGAAGAGGGTAAAGACGCTTGTTTAAAGCGCCAAGTTTGCAGCAGAGACCCAGCCCCTTTCGGAACCATAGAATCAAACCACAAAACTTAAAAACCTTGGGTTAGAGATTTACTTTAGCACTCTCACCCCACGAGTGCTAATTTAACGGACTGCGGCTTGAACTGCAACAGGTCTCCCTCATTTTCTTTGTACGGGTTCCCGAACCGCCTTGTTTTATCTCTCCTTTACCTGTGGCGCTCCAACATATCTCCTGAGTAAAGAAGCCCGCTTAGCCCTGGTGAAGAAAAGCTCATGGCTCCATTTTGGTATTAATCCCCTCGGGGTCTGTCCCCTGTGCGGCGACTTCCTAACCCTGCTGAAGCTATTTCTCTCAAGGAGGATGAAAATGCCGAGTTCGCGCCACAGAACTGCCTTAAGTACAGCTTTTTTAATCGTCCTGGCTTTGATGGTGACGGTTCCCATAGAATCAAGCATTTTGACTGATGTTCCTCTTGCGACTTGGGTTGCCCAGCGATGACCCCAGCGTATGAACCGAGTCTTATCAGTGAGGTGTGACTGTGATTAGGGATGAGGAGATGAGGAAATACCCGTTTTGGGAAATAGCTCTAATGGGACGTGGATGGGTGGATGGGTGGAGGGGTGGAGGGGTAGTTGTGATTCAGGAAAGAGTAGGAGAAGGTTCGAGTTCGACCGGATAATGTTCAGCAGGAACTGGATAGGATGAAGTCAACACCCAAAAAATCTGGGTAGATAATTTACTCTTGAGGTATGCCTGATGAAGCGTCGCGAATTTGTTAGCTGGGTTGGAGTAAGTGGGGTCATAACTGCTTTACCTGCCACCGTCACAGCTTGTGGACAGCAAACAAGCACCTCTCAAGCACCCGCTGCCCCGATCGCACTGCGTACAGATGGCTTTGAAGTGACGGGAACCGTTGCTGAGCTAGAGCAGAAAGGGCAACTTTTGAATGAAAAAATGTTGTTAGGAAAAGCATTGGTGGTTCGAGAAACAGAGAATCAATTCATTGCGGTTGATCCGACTTGTAACCATGCGGGTTGTAATGTGGAATGGAATGCTGATCAAGCTTTTGTTTGTCCTTGTCATGATTCTAAATTTGCGAACGATGGCAAGCTATTGCAAGGTCCTGCAACTGAGTCTTTGGCGCTCTACACGGTGAAGATTGAAGGAGATCAGGTTCTTGTAAAGAAAGGCTAGCTCCTGAGCTAAAAAAACTCCCAATGGAGGAGAGTCCACTGGGAATTAATAAAGCTTTCAGAAAAATTGATAGTTCAGAGTAGCGATCGCAACGCGATCGCATGGCAGCCTAGGCGCTGGGGAGAGTGGCGCTATCGTAGGCATCAAGGGGGAATGCAGGAACGCGATCGCCAAAATTGGTTTCAACTCCTGTGACGGAAACGGCCAACTTTTCAAAAGACTCAGAACGCCAGTTGCGAGCATGAATAGGCTTGGTTTGTTCGCCCCGAAAGTAAGCTTGGGTACCAATTACAGCAGCAGCAGCCCAGGCAATCGCGAACAGAGCAATTAGAATCGTCATGGCTTCAACCTCGTTTGTATAACTTTGTTTGTGTAACCTTATGTAAACAAATATAACAGATTATTACAAGTTTGCAACAACTCTTGTCTATTTCTTTTGGAGTGGTAAGAAAAGTACTAAAAATTGATGGTTCAACTTCAACGGCTGACGATCGCCCCTAACCAAATTTTGGGGCAACAGATTCATCTCAATGTCCAGCAGCGCCACTATTTGCATCATGTGTTGCGGTTGAACGAAGGCGATCGCTTCATTGCCATAGACGGACGGGGCAACGGCTGGCTGGCAAGTTTGAAAGAAAATGCTTTGGCAGCAGAAATGCTAGAGCCTGTCTTTGCC
This sequence comes from Leptolyngbyaceae cyanobacterium CSU_1_4, assembly GCA_012034615.1. Lineage (GTDB taxonomy): Bacteria > Cyanobacteriota > Cyanobacteriia > Elainellales > Elainellaceae > Timaviella. The sequence continues at coordinate 22,214 of JAAUPA010000045.1, forward strand.
AAAACTGAACTGCCTATTTCTGTAACGCTGTTGATTGCTCTGCCCAAAAACGGCATGGATGATATCGTTCGGCAAGCCACTGAATTAGGAGTGGAGCGAATTCTGCCCATTATTAGCGATCGCACTGTGCTTAAACCCAGCCCCCAGAAGGGCGATCGATGGCAACGGATTGCCCAAGAAGCTGCCGAACAATGTGAACGGCAAATCATTCCCCAAGTCCTTGCTCCAATGGCTTGGACCGCAGCGCTTAAAATCTGGAACTCCAACTGCGCGACCTGCTATCTTTGCGAAGCCCGTGGGAATTATCCCCATTTGCTCAGCTCTTTCCAAGCCCAGATAGAGGGATCAACTGGATTAACTCAAGCCCGACCCTCGGAAACTCAAGGTTCTATGGTGGTGGCAACGGGGGCTGAAGGCGGCTGGACCGGGGCAGAAATTGAAGGGGCGATCGCGGCGGGCTACCAGCCTGTTTCTCTAGGTTCCCGCATTCTCCGCGCGGTCACTGCACCCTTAGTGGCTCTTTCTTTAGTCAGTGCAGCGTGTGATGCCATAAATTCAAGGGAACGTTTAATCTAATCAAGCAACATCTGCCACTATGTTTGAATCTGTTGAAGCCGCTTTCGATCGCCAGGATTACAAAACTGCTGCCCAACTCCTCAAGCCCCTACGGCAGCAAAATCCTGACCACCCTTTTGTTCAACTTTATGTAGGGCGGCTGTACGAGGCATCAGGAAAGTTGCCACAGGCAGCGGCGGCTTATCGACAGATTTTGCAATCTGTTACTCATCCTAGAGTCGTAAACCAAGCGCGGCAAGGACTACAGCGATTAGAGGCAGGATCTTCGAGAGATTCGCAGGCTGCTCAAGCGCGGCAGGTTGGGGCAATTGCAAAAGCTACGGCTGACCCCGATCATGCCAAAACCGGATTTTTGATTTTAGAACCTGTTGGGGGTGATGCTCGACAGCTAGCGGCGCAAAACTTTGCTCGAATTATGAGGATAGATGCCTATACGGCTCGGTTGCAGCTTCCTAGCCGAGGCTGGCGATTGTATCGAACAGGGGCGATCGGGGAATTAGAAAATTATGGGCAGAAACTTCGCAAATCGGGAATTCCAGCTTTTTGGACTTCTTTAGAGCAGCTACAAGAGCTGCGGGTACTGCGGGTCAACTATCTGCAAGGGGTAGCCCCAGAGGCAACCGTGGTTTGTCAGAATGAGGCAGATCAATGGGGAAGTTTAACGTTGGACTGGTCTGAGGTGAGTCAGCGAGTGGAGGGATTACTGCCAATTTTTGAGGATGTTGTGGATTTGGACAGTCGCAACAAGCTAATGCGTAAAGAGAAAACCCAAGATTATGCGCAAGTGTTGGATTTGCATTTGCCCAAGCGTCACTGTATTCTGCGATTTTGCGATCGCACTTACCAATTTCAGCAGGGTGCGAGGGTTGATGATGCATTGCCCAATCACCAAGCCACCACTCGGATGCGGTGGAATGCATTGACCCAACTTTTGGGCGATCGTCTGGCATCTGTGCCTTCTAAGTCAGACTTTACGGCTTTTGCTGAAACCACCCAAGAACACTTTGCTTTTCTCCAAGCTTTTCCAACTCACATTCACCTCTTTCGCAAAGCCCCAACCTACTGGGATGCCGCTTTTCAACTTTACAGCGGGTTAATTTTTCAGCATTCTTTAAATAAAAAATCGGGGTCTTTGATAAACCCCGAGCGTTCCATCTAAATTAACTTTGTTATAGCAATCCTATTTGAACGGTGAGACTCCTTGCCCGCCCTCATCCTCAACCCTTCCCCCAAGGCGGGCTACGGTGTATACATAAGTCTAGACTGGATTCGTTCCAAGCTTTTTCGCCCCCTAAATCCCCCAAATTGGGGGACTTTGAAGCACAGAAC
>JAAUPA010000046.1 GCA_012034615.1 Leptolyngbyaceae cyanobacterium CSU_1_4
TCTACCACCATGTCGATCGTGTCGCGGGTGGTGCCCGAAATGGGGCTAACAATGGCGCGATTTTCGCCAACAAAGGCATTTAGCAGGCTGGATTTTCCCACGTTCGGGCGACCCACGATCGCCACTTTGATTTCATCCGACTCTTCTAAAATGTCGGTTTCGGGCAAAAAGCCCACGAGTTGATCGAGTAATTCGCCGGTGCCGTTGCCATGAATTCCTGAGACGGGAAAAGGTTCGCCAATGCCCAAGCCCCAAAACTCCGCAGCTTGCATCACGCCTTGTCCCGGCGATTCACATTTATTGACGGCTAGCAAAACGGGAACAGATTGTTGCCGCAGCCAGCTTGCGATCGTTTCATCGGCTCCGGTGGGACCCACTGTGCCGTCTACCACCATGATTGCCGCACTGGCTTCTGCCAATGCCAGCATGGCTTGCTCTCGAATGAGGGGCAGAAATTCTGTGTCGTCGTCAAAGACGAGTCCGCCCGTATCAACGACTAAAAATCACGATCGCACCAAAAAGCTTCGCGGTAAGTGCGATCGCGAGTCACTCCCGGTTCATCATGGACGATGGAGTCGGTCACTCCGGCTAAACGGTTGACGAGAGTGGATTTGCCAACGTTTGGGCGACCAATAATTGCGACTACGGGGAGGGACATGGGGAATGGGGAGAGGGGAAAACGAAAGTCAGCTAGGATTCACTATAGACCTACAGACCTTAACCATTGTGTCTTAAAAAGTTCAAACTGCGTTTAATCCTTCTTGATTCGTGATGTGGTAAGAGGATGTCTGAGAAGTTGCAAAGATCCTTACACTCGCCCTCCAACCCCCAATTTGGCGGACTTCCGAACCTGTGCTCCTTCAAAGTCCCCCAAATTGAGGGATTTAGTGACTACCGATTACCGCTTGAGCATCTAAAGATAGCAGTCAAGCCTGAGCGTGATAATGCGCGTTAATTCATGCAGATTTCAGTCAGGTACGATCGCCCGAGGAGATCCCAAGGAGATTTTGAGGCGATCGTTCACTGCATTAACCAAGTCTCAAGATCTGCCAAGCTGACAAAATCTAGCAGGGCTTCACCCAGTAATTCTAACCGTTCTAACGAGAGCGCTTCGATTTGAGCTTGCATTGCAGATGGCACAGAACCAAACCGCCGATTCAGTTGACGGAGAATGAGCGATCGCTCTCCCTGCTCGATTCCGGCTTCCATCCAACTCGTCACCACTTCCATGACAACCTCCTTTTCTGTTGGCTCAATTCTATCAAGTTCCCTCTGAAACACCTTTTCTTCCTCCTCCTCCAGCCGCAGATAAAGATCGACAAACCCCGATATCATCTTTGCCTGAGCCGGATTGAGTCGTAGCCGTGCCATTTGCTTTAAGCACTCTAGCTTGACGATAGGTCGCTCTTGCCGTTTCATCTGCATCTTTGCCATGAGCGCACTGGCAACCGGATTTTGTAGTTGAGCATACGCTTGCCAGTTCAAATGGTTGAGCCGAATCGTTCGATAGTTAAACCGCAACACTTCCCAATCGGGAAATTCGATCGTGTAAGTGCGGTCACCTGCTTTACGCGGACTGCGATGGGAAAAGATGACGATGGGATAAACAGACAACTGATAAAATGCGATGCAGTTGAGAAAATAATTGAACATGCGGCGATCGAAATCTTTACCAAACGCGCCTTGATGTTCTAAGTGCACAATAAAAAACGAGTCTTCGTTTAGAAACTTGGCTTTGACCACCACATCTGCTTCGTAGGTATCGCCTTCGGTCAAATCGGCAAAGATTTCTTGAGGTTGGAATTCTAGAGAATGGCGATCGAGATAAGCCGCAACTTTGGGAAAAAATAAGTCGATAAATTCTGGAAAAAACTCCCCCAACAACTCCTTAAAAGCATGATCATGATCGGACATGGCTAAGCCTCTTCCCATACAGATAGGGCTAGGGGCTCTGCTAGCTTTTGATGAGTTGTGGTCAACAGCGTATCTAAATAGCTGCGTAAATGATTCCACTGGTGGCGGTTAGGACGGTAGGTTTGATCAGGCTGCTTGGCAAATAGGGGCGCGAGCTGCACCGATTGATAGTCAGGGTTGGCGCGGGATTCGGACGTGAGCCAGAGCGCATCAGGCTGGGTCAGCACCAAGCCTGCGGGGAGGTGTCCTTCTAACAGCGCCAGAATGGAAGCTTGGCAAATTTGGGTATCAATGCCTTGATGCTCTAATAAAATCATGATTTCGGCGATCGTCACAGGATGGTTTGGGAAAACTCGCAGGAGTTCTTGCAGCAAGTAATAGTCACTGTACTGGTGTCGGCAGCGATCGATCACTGAGAGATGCAAAGGCAGAACCGCCAAACCATAAGCCACCCGGCTACAGCTTGGGATACAAGTTTCTTGAGGGGACGGGGGTAAATCGTAGGTGTCTTGAATGATGGTGGCATTAGGCAGTTTTTGCCGCAGCCACCGCGCGATCGCCCCCAACGATGCGGTTCCTCCACTGCAAATGACCTGCTGAACCGCCAACACGGGCGTTCCGGTTTGGGTGAGCAACGCATTGAGCTCCCGGTTTAACCGTTGCACATAAGGTAAAATCACCTGGCTAGCCAAGTCTTGTCGCAGGATAGTTTGATAAGCTTCTCCTAGTTTCAAGGTAAAGCTACTCTGCTGCTGAAGCTTGATCTTGAGGTATTGGGCTGCTTCTAACAATGCCTGCCCTGCCGCCGAATCGGTCAATCGCTGGTGCAGCCGATATCGCTGAGCGAGGTCAGGTTCACCAGGCGCAGGAAAAATCAAGTCATCGAAATAAACTTCTTCTAGCGCAATCTTCATATCCAGGTCTACTTCGCCCCCGCCCCGCCTCTCCCGGTTTAAAATCAGTTGACAGATAATATCTTGATCGAGGCTGCTACCCGCGTAGGGTAAGGTGCGAAACTGAAAATCCTGGTGGTGCAATGGGAGCCGACCCGGTAAATTGACCATTGCCATTTCTGTCACCGTGGCTCCGGCATGGAAAACTAAGGTTTCGCCTTGCCAATCGGCATGATGCAAATGCACGTCTTGTCCAGGATGCGGCGGCAACTGAATCTCTGTTTGATCGGCAGGACGAATTGCGGAAAGCAGAGTGGCGATCGCCTCTTCCACCAAGAAAATTTGCTCCGGCTCTGCCACCAGCCTTGCCCCCAGAACCGCCTCTCGCAAGTTAAAGCTGTAGGTATCTGACCAACCCGCCGGATAACCCAGCCCCACCGTCACGACTTGGCGCATGGCGTGCTGAAAGGCTTTTTCTCCTAACCCCATTGCCCCAGACAACGGCAGAGCTGCCGTATTGGGAACGTTGGGGTTAAGCGTTACTAACAAACTTTGAAGAGATTGATGCACCCAGCTCAACGGCAACTGGAGATGATCAGCGCTTTGCAGAGCAGGCTCCCAGCGCAGCAAGGTGGGGGAGTAGTGCGGAATGCCCAACTTCAGGTAAGGCTTAAAGTGCTGTAGAACGAACTCTGGAGTGTCGGCTGTGGCAGCTAAAGTCACGATCGCAGGGAGGCGAAATTTTTGGCGATCGTCTCCCTGCGATCGATTGCTTTGCCAATAGATCGGATAAAGTTGCCGGGTTTCGCGATGGAACAAAACGGCTGAAATGCCTGTAGTGCCAATATCAATCCCTAGATGCCAAGATTCGGAGGCGGGTGGATGAGACGAGATGCGCAATCGATCGCCCCAACCCTGGGCGGAACTCTGTTCTAAGGGGCGATTTTTTTTTTAAGCAGATCCGCCGATTCGATCGATCGCCCTTCTCTCTGCGGCTCAGGAGATTGCTCGAATAATTCGTCGTCTAACCCGTCAAACGAAAAGGCATTGAACTCGTCTGGCTCTTGAGCCCAAGGAGCTTCAGACTCAGGGGGGGGAGGAGCATGATCCTGTGGCATAGTGGAAGTTGGGGGGGGAGATGCAGAGATAGAGTTTGGGAGACCAGAGTTTGGGAGACCAGAGTCTGGGACACCAAAGTTTTCTAAAGATAAACCGTCTGCCGAGCTAGGTGGAGCAGAAACTGAAAAGTCAAAGTCGCTGAGGTCAAACTCTGGAGAAGGTTCTGGCAGCAGGGTCGGATCAGCCAAGAGGGGGGAGAATCCAGCAGGGTGATCGATCTCTGAAGTATTTAAGGCATCAGTATTTAAGGCATCAGAGGCATCAAAGGCATCAAACAGCGTCATATCTGCTTGAACTTGAACAGGCGAAACGATCGGGAGATCAAAAATAGAATCAGAGAGCTCTAGACTGGATAAATCTGATTCCAGCAATTGACGCGCGTCATCTGGCAGAGCCTCCAGATCGAGTAGGGCAGGCGGAGCTGCGTCTGTCAGTAAACTTTCCTCAGAGCGGGCCGGCTCATAGGTATTTTCTTCAAACTGTTCATCGATTTGAGAAATAGCCGGGGGTGAATCGCTCATCAGATCAGCAAGAGAGGCGATCGCATCGGGGGAAGTTGTCTCTGGGTCAGCGGCTTCTGGCGCAGGTGTCGCGGTGGTTGGCTCAGGGTCAGGAACTTTTAGTAAAAATATTTCGACCGATTGAGATAACTCAGCCTCAGAGAATTCTGGAGGACTCTCCGCCTCGGCGTTGGCTTCCTCTGCCGGATCACCCATCCCCGAGAAAAATAAATCACTTAATTCAGCAATTTCTGCGATCGGGACTTCTTCACCCGTTTCTGCCGTTACCTCGACCGGAGTACCGACTTCCGCAGCAGGCTCAACTGCCATCTCCCCAACGTCTGATTGATCCTGATCTCCAAACAAACTTTGGTAAAGCTCATCCTCTGCTTCCAAATCCTCAACAGTTGATGCAGGGGTTGCCCCGCTTGCGCCCTCCACGCCCCTACCGTTCAATTGGTTCAACAAATCCATCGCTGAAGATAAGTCTGCCGTCTCAACACGGGCAGGCATCATAGGACTGGCTGGTAACGGTTCTAAACTCTCCTGAAACACAGTAATGTCAACATCAGGAGCCTCTAAGTCATGCTGAAGTAAAGTAATTTCGTCATCATAAAAGCTGAGAGAGGCATCATCTGTCGAAAAAACTTCAGGCTCTAAGCTCAGGTCTAGCGGCTCCAAATCAGCAGCTTGACCCGGCGGATTTAGACGATTGAGTTCTCCTAGCAATTGATCAATCTCAGTTTCTCCAGACAGAGAACTTGCTCCTAAACTGGGCGTTTCGACCTGAAGGGAAGACTGCAAGTAGGTTGAAGTTTCGCGCCCCAAATGTTCTGCCAAGCGATTGACCAATGCCGAAAACATTGCCTCGCCCTGTTGCCCCAAGGTATGCATTCGATTCAAGCCTTGCTCTAACGAATCTTCGTAGCTGTTAACGTTAGCGTGCATGGATTCAAAAATGATGCGAATGGCTGAATCGAGCCGCATCATGAGTTGATCTGATTGAGCTTGTAACCGCTGCATCTGCTGGAGCCGTTGGGCTGGGCTGAGAGCATCCCCATCACCGAGAAGCGGCTGATCGGCAGGCGTTTGCGCCGATAAACTTGCCAGCATATTGGCGACCTGCCCCGCCAGGTTCTCTTGCAACTGCTGCATCGAAGATTGTAGAAATTCTGATACAAACTGCTGGTTGGCGGCGGGTAAAGACTGCTGCCGCTGGGCTTCTAGCTGCTGAACTTCTTGTGCCAATGCCGATCGCCGTTGTTGCAAGGCATCAATGTCTGCGCGCAAGGGCTGAAGCATGTTGGTGCGCAGATAGTTCATTTCTTGTAAAACAGCTTGCAAAACCTGCTGCGCCGTTTCAACCGACTGACCCGCCATCGACCCAGCGGCGCTGGTTAGGGGTCTGGCTTCTGCTTCCCGTGCCTGTTGTTGCAGCACTACAAGATAACTGCGAGTTTGTTGCAGCACTTGGCGCTGTTGATCGGCTTCGGCAGATTGTAACCAAGGAAAACGGGGGACGCTTTTACGAAGTGTCTCGTCGATTTGCCGAATGAGTTCTTGAATTTGGACGGTTTGCGGAGTCACTATTGAATCCTTGAGTTAAGCAGGACAGACGGGTGAGCTAGACTGACGGGAAGCAGCAGGTAAAGGATTGGCAGAACTGCCCAAATATTAACGCCATCTCCCCTTGCAGGATCAAAATAATGCTTCGATGAATGGTAATTCGGGGGGTGTCATTTCTTTTACATCTTTCTACTGAAGTAGAACGAAGCTTTCAGGAAAATCTGAGGCTTCTCTACTAATCTGTTTTGATGTGGTAACTCAGATTTAGAGCTTACACCGGCTAAAGATACAAAAGTTAAGATTGGGCGATCGCCACTGTTACTCCACCGAAGTAATCTTCATGGCGAAAGATTTGTTTCGGTACACAAAGTTTTGCGCCGGGAGGGGCAGCTAGAAGGGCGGCGGCTTCGGCAACGCTGGGACAATCTACTAAAGCTGGGGTGCGTGTGGATGGCGTGGGGACTGAAATTTGGCTAAGTTGGGCAGGGGTAAAGCTGCGCAAAGGAAGATAGCGATCGCGGCAATATTCTATTAATCCAGGTTCATCAGCTTTGCGATCGAGAGTGGCAATTCCAGCGATCGCGGTTTCGAGAATGTGATGGCTTTGGCAGGCTTGGGCGATCGCCAGTTCAATCAGTGCGCGAGATGAATGACGTTGACAGCCAATGCCGACCCAAAATATCTTGGGTGTATTGTCAAAGTTCTCTGAGTCAAAGTTCTCTGAGTGCATGATTAGCGAGATGCTGTCCCACGGGTCACGCCTAGCTGATTCTGTACTTTCAACTCTCTCCAAAGCTGAGAACCGGAAAGCTCTCCTTGCAAAAGCTGGCGATAATATTGGAGGGTTTGGATGACTTGCTGCGGATTTTCATCGACAAATTCAACTCGGAAATGCTGAATTCCTAAATTCTGAAGTTGTGAAACGTATTCTGCACCTGTTTGAGCCGTAGCATTGAACACTGTATTACGACACCCTGCATCAGCTTTAAGAACGTGCTGTTTTCCTGTGCGATCGCGCAATTTTACCTCATGTTGTTCACAAGGACGACCACAGTTTGTGTAATCGGTTCCTTCTGACATGAACGCACAGAATACGCAATGCTCCATATGAAACATCGGCATATGTTGATGGATGGTAACTTCAAACCAGTCGGCAGGGCAACTTATAATTAAATCTTCCAGTTGGTTAATATTAAGATCGTAGGAAGCCGTAAGGCGCTCTAGATTAAAGTGCTGCTTGAAGTAATCGGCGGTTAGCCCATTAGCAACATTGAGCGAAAAATCACCAAGGCAGCGCGCGGCTTTGCCGTTACCACAAGGGTCGCCTGCAAAAAAATGAAGCTGATCATAATTTCGCACTAAATAGCCATCGGCTTCGCTATCGCGCACCTGTTGCAAAATCCAGTTTTCTCCAGGTTTTGTAATTCGGGGAGGGGCAACCCAAATCTGTTGATGATGGGAGTGCGCTAGTTTTACAGCTTCTTTGTAAGTCCGAGGGTCTTCAAATTCGCAGTAGACCGTGGAAATATCAGATTCTAGGACGGCTTTAAGCTGCTCGAAGTTTCGGACTAACGGGACGAGGGAAGGATAAGGCGATTGTGCGGATAAATTCTCTGTTAGCTGAGGATAAAGGGTAAGAAGGGATGCCTTGGGATTGAGTTGCCATTGTTTGGGGCGCGATCGCAGTTCTTCTAGCCCATTCACAAGTTCTCGCCGTAACCGATTCAGTTCACTGACCGGAATCATGACTGTATCTGTAATATGATTCGTTAATTTTTCCAGATAAAAAGGTGTATTTCCTAATCGTCCTAATTGTTCTTTTAAGCGTTCCGAAGTCAGAGGTTTGTGGTGCGCCTCGACCAAAGGCATAGCAGATTCAACTTGGATAATGTTCCCCTGTTCATCACGGGCGATCGCCACCAAATTCTGTCCAATCTTACCGTAGATTTCTAGCTGAATAGAACGTTGAAACTGAGGAATTTCTGTATCAAAACTTTGGCGCAGATGGCGATCGAGTTCAGGATCGCTTGTTTTCCAAACCTTGTTCCCTACTTCAAGTTTGCGGAAGTTCAACGCATCTCGTCCAAAGCTCAAAACTGCGTTCTGTCCTCGTTGCTCAACGGTGTAAATCCTACCGCCCTCTTCTTTCGCCTCTGGGTGCCCAGAATCAAACACAACGCCATCCCCAGCTTTGGGAAATTCCTGTACTTGAACCGTTACTTTTTCATTGCGAATCTCTGTGACTTCTCCCAGGTAAAAGCCTCGTTTTTTGCCGAACCGAGCATGGACTAATTCTTGATTGTTAATTCCCTCAAACCAGCCTGTATAAAGACCGCGAGAAAACGCCATTTCCAGGTTATATTGCTCTTCTGGAAGCACCGTATGCTCTGAATTAGCCATGATCCGATCTAACGCTTTGCGATAAACCTGAGTAACGTTAGCCACATATTCTGGCGTTTTCAAACGACCTTCAATTTTAAGGCAAGTCACTCCTGCTTTGACCAGTTCGGGTAGAACTTCTAGACCTGCTAAATCTTGAGGACTGAGCAGATATTTGCGATCGCCTAAATCTAACAATTTTCCATCGACCACCAAGTCATAAGGCATCCGGCAAGCCTGCGCACACTCTCCCCGATTCGCCGATCGTCCGCCCAAAGCCTCGCTCGTCAAACATTGTCCCGAATAGGCAACACACAAAGCACCATGCACAAACACTTCTAACGGCAGTTCAACCGCTTGCTGAATTTTGTTGATCTCTTTAATAGAACACTCACGAGCCAGCACCACCAATTGACAACCCAATTCTTGGGCAAACTTCACACCTGCCGCGCTGGTAACGGTCATTTGCGTAGAGGCGTGAATGGGAAAATCTGGCGAAAGATGACGAATCAGCCGACAAATGCCAATATCTTGCACGATCGCCGCATCCACTCCGGCGGCAATCATAGAGCGCAAATACTGCTCGGCTTCAGCCAATTCGCTAGGAAAAATCAGCGTGTTGAGCGTGACATAGCCCTTAACGCCCCGCCGATGCAAAAACGTCATCAGTTCAGGCAAGTCTGCTTCGGTAAAATTTTGCGCCCGCATTCTGGCATTAAACCGATCCAAACCAAAATAAATGGCATCGGCTCCATTCTCCACAGCGGCTTTGGCACAATCCCAGTATCCGGCTGGAGCAAGGAGTTCGGGGCAGTTAAGAGCAGAAAGCATTGGCTCGATCGCAAGAGAACCTCTCCATCCTATCGCACTCGTCCGACGACAAACTTGAGGTAACGTCCTTCGGGAAATTGGGCTGGGACGGGATGATCGAGCGGCTGTCCGGCTTCGTGGATAATTTGCAGGCGATGTCCGGCACTGGCTCCAGCAGCGGCAATCATTTCCTTAAACGCGTCGGGGCTAACTTGGCTGGTACAGCTTGCGGTTGCTAATAAGCCGCCAGGGATAACGCATTGCAGGGCAAGGGCATTGAGTTTGGTGTAGGCACGGAGAGCAGCGTGGCGATTTTGCTTAGTTTTGGCAAAGCTGGGCGGGTCGAGAATAATTAAGTCGAAGCGCTGTTTTTGCTCAACGTAGCGGCTGAGTAAGGTAAAGCAATCTTCGGTAATGAACGTGTGACGAGATTCGTCTAGCTGATTGAGGTGAATATTCGTGGTTGTGGCTTGTGCCAGCGATCGCCCTACATCTACGCTTACCACTCGCTTTGCCCCACCTCGCAGCGCATACAGCGAAAAGGCTCCCGTGTAGGAAAAGCAATTTAGCACTTCCCGGTCTTGGCTCCAGCCTTCTAGAAACCGCCGATTTTCTCGATGATCCAGGAATAGCCCAGTTTTTTGTCCCGTCTGCAAATCCACCTGAAATTTTAGATGATGCTCTTGTACCGTCAAATCTTTCGGCGCGGCTTGTCCCCAGAACAATCTGCCTTTACCGGATTCCTCATCTCTTTCTTCAGGCAAATCAGCAGAGTGCTTGGTTCGTAGAATAATGCCTTTGAGAGAATAGGTGGCGATTAACGCTGCAACCAAGTCATCTAACAGCTCAGCAGCGCCTTCCATGTAGGTTTGAATCACGGCATAGTCGCCATATAAATCTACCGTTAGTCCGGGTAGTCCGTCGCCTTCGCCAAACAGCCAGCGGTAGGCAGTGCAGCCTTGTTGTCGGAGGGGCGATCGCAGTTCCCAAGCGGCTTGCACTTGGTCATAAAACCATTTTTTGTCGGGGACTTGTCGTTCTGAAAAAATCCGAATGGCGATCGAACCATTGGCATCCCACAATCCATATCCTGTCCATCCGCCGCAGCGCACCTTCACCCAAGTTCCTGATGGGAACCGAACTGAGGGCGGTACATGGTTGCGGTAAACCCACGGATGTCCTTGGGCAAGGCGTTGTTTGAGGTGGGTGGGCAGTTGAATATCGGGGGCTTTGGGCATGGGGGTATGAGGGGAGCGATCGCGGGGATGGGATTAATTTCTTCAAGTTGGTGGTGGGGACTCTGATACTACCAGACGATTAGAAGCAGCGGCATAAGCCCATAATTGAAGTTCTGGCTCATGTCTTTTCTGTTGTACTTGAGGGGGTAAGTGAACTTGCTTTTTCTAAATGTGTTTCAAATAAAAACACCCCAACAGTTTGAGCAGCATTGACTGCGAGGCGTGCGTGCCTTGGCTGAAGTCCCCTAAAATTGGAACCTTTCCCATGTCCAGTTCCATAGGGATTGCGCAGTTCCGCTAAACACTGTGCAATAACAGCAAAGTTATTCAACAGTTTTCGTATTGTCTCAGCAGCTCTAACGGAGGCAGAAATATCTTTTCCAACTAGACCTAGCTCTTGGCAGGTTAGTTTAACAAGTGGTTGCAGTTCAAGCTTTTCGTCATATGTGATTAGTCTTTCATTCAAGATTGATTTACAAACGGTTTCTACGAATTCTTTAGCAGTTCCAATAGCTAAAGTTGGATCATTTCCTACTTCTGACTGCATACGATTAACTTGCTGCATAACGTAATCAGTGTTTAGGACGTTTGTAACAACTTCTAGCGTTACTCCTGGGATACCTATATTTTGACGCGCTGAGAAGACAGGTCTCCCACCTAATGATATTGTTTCAATAAGTTCCCAACCCTCGCATCTCAAGGAGTCGTTGAAAAGTCCGACAAGGTGCTCAACCTCTTTAGCATCCGCTCTCACAATTGGATGAATCATTTCGCAGAGGAAGTTTAGAAAGTCTTTATCTGATCCACGCAAAAGATCAAAAGGGGCATAGTCATAGACCCAATCGCTTTCCCAGTCATCATTAATAACAGTATGCTTCCAAATATCTTCATAAGCCTCGCGAAATCGACCATCAGTTGATGGAAGTTCTTTTAAATTGAAGATTCGCTCAAGAAAATTAATTGCGTCTAATCGTCCACGCCACACTACTTTTTCTACACGAAGAAAATCTACGATGTTACGGCGTGTTGTCTCTGAAATGCTCATTTTACTCCCTCCAAAACTCTCTTAAAATTTCAACTTGTCCTTTGTAAAAGTCTAGGTTGAATAAGTCTTGGATCAGAGTCACAACAGTTAAAAGCCTCATGTTTAAGATGCCTGAGCTAGACGGCGAACTGACAAAATATCGTCGGGCTGAATAACATCAATGCTTGAGATTGGCACTGTGACGACGGTGATTGATGTGCCCAGAGCATTAAATACTTCTAAAATAGCGCCTTCTTCACCATTTGCTGGATGGGGTACATAGTCAATTAGGGTTGCTATATCCCCTTGGTGTAGGTGGTATTCGGGAAAATCTCGCTTGAGTGCAATTTCTTGATAGAGATCTATTTTCATGATTTTGTCTCCTTGTTAGGAGCTAGCGTAAGAAACTGAAATTGCCGATCGCTCTTTCGCTGTAGCCAAATCGTAATGACATTGACAGTAGTGCCGTTCACACCCTGCAAAACTCCCTTAACTTGATAACTAAGTGCCAAACTCGTCACTCCGATCCTCGATCGCCTCGTTGAGAAGTGTAATTTGCTTCAATGCAAGTAGCAAAGCTTCAGGATTTTCTAAGCTGAATCCAGCTTGAGCTAGAAATTTTGATTTATCGTCACGAGAGCGCCGCAAGAGCAAATAGCGGGTCAATTTGGCATCAGGGATAATGGCGTTCTTTGGAATTTTCACACGATCGCCCATCGCAACACAGCCTCAGGCAAAACGCGATCGTGGGGATGGAATGAATTTCGGCGTTGCTGAATCCCGCTATGAATTAGCCCCCTGGTATGAAAGGGTTCTTCTTCCCGAAGCGTGTATCGAGAACTAAACCTAAGGCTTTCTCATAGCTTTATCCTGAGCTTGCACAGCGGTGAACTGCTGCACCTAGAAGGCTCTCATCTTATTTTGAATAGATTAGGACTCGCAATCATGCTTGTTCCTGGGCTAAGTCTATCAGGAGATTTTGCAAAAAGCCGTCTTAACCTAATTCTTAGGGTCAACCAATTTTAAGGAAACAGAGTTCATGCAATAGCGTTCTCCAGTGGGTTCGGGCCCATCACCAAACACATGTCCTAAATGTGCGCCGCAGTTTGCACACACCACTTCAGTTCGGCGCATAAACAGAGTACGATCTTCGACAAGCTCTACGCTGGTTTTACTAATAGGTGCCCAAAAACTAGGCCAGCCTGTTCCAGAGCTGTACTTGGTATCAGAGGTAAACAGGTCGTTGCCACAGCAAACGCACTGATAAATACCGGGTTCTTTGCTGTCGTGGTACTCTCCTGTAAAGGCGCGTTCTGTGCCTTTTTGCCGAGTGACTCGGTATTGCTCAGGAGTCAGCATTTGCTTCCACTCAGCGTCAGTTTTTTGTATTTTATCTGCTATTTCGTCAGTCATTTTAAATCCTTTAATGATTTAGACCCATTGAAATACTAAGACGCTTTACCCCACGAGCTTGCAGCGGGGTGCTGGTTCAAACTTGGGTGAGATTTTACGATCCTAGTAACGTTCTTCGGGTTGCAACATCTTTAGTATAGAAGATTGAGATGGAGTGAACTTAGCAGGAGGAAAAAAGGTGGTTTGACCTCAGGTGGCTTGGCTTAACTGGATTAGGACAAGTTCATTAAGAACAGTCGGTTACCTTTGGTAAGGTTTAAATCGAGTTAGAAAACTTTTTATCTTGTGTAAGAGACTGCTATGTTAGTCACCCAACAGCCTGTTTTGAGGCGATTCTGGTATCCGGTCATCCCCTTGTCAGAATTGCTCGATCGCCCTCAATCGTTTGAATTGCTAGGGCAAAAAATAGTGATTTGGCGAGATGCTCAAGGGCACCCTGCCGCCGCTGAAGATCGTTGCTGTCATCGTTCTGCCCAACTTTCCAACGGCAAAGTGACCGAGGGCTGCATTGAATGCCCCTATCATGGCTGGCGCTACGATGCTAAAGGGGCTTGTACCCATGTTCCTCAAATGTCTCACGACGCGATTTCTCCTAGCTATAAGATAGAGGCTTATGCCTGCACCGATCGCTATGGCTATGCTTGGGTTTGCTTGGGCGAACCGCTGGCAGAAATTCCCGATATTCCAGAGGCGATCGACCCTGATTTTCGGCTCATTCACGAGTTCTACGAGCCTTGGAACTGTGCTGGGTTGCGGGTTATGGAAAACGAGTTTGATTTGGCGCATCCCACTTTTGTTCATGTCACCACGTTTGGCAGTGCCGAGCATCCTGTCCCTGATTCGATGGAAATTTGGGAAACTGAGTGGGGCATTGCCATGCAAGGCACTTTGGGCGTGACCAATCCTGAATTGCAGCAGCAAAATCTCAAAATGGAGCAAGCTAAAACTGTGCGCACTTTGGAGATGACCTGGCATATGCCTTTTACCTGTCGGCTCCAGATTGCTTACCCCAATGGCTTGGTTCACGTGATTGTGAATACCGCCGTTCCGATTAGTGATTCGCGATCGCAGATTGTTCAGTTTTGTTTGCGCAACGACACCGAAGCCGAAACTTCAGCAGCAAGCGCGATCGCGTTCGATCGCGCCGTCACCCTAGAAGACAAAGCCATTCTAGAAACAACTGATTACGATGTTCCCCTCAACATTGCCCACGAGCAGCACATGATGACCGATAAACCCGGCATTTTAATGCGACGAAAAATTGCCGCCTTGCTGAAAGCCCATGGAGAAGTCGAACAAACTGGGCAGAAAAACTAATGAGCTTCAAGCTTCTCGCTTAAAGCTCAAAACAACGATCGCTCAGTGGCTCCAACCCCTGCCCTAAGCCCCCGAAACCACCGCCGCTTTTGCCTGAAACTGCAACATCAAACCATATTCCAAGCCTTCCACCACTGCTTGATAAGAGGCTTCAATAATATTTGCTGAAACTCCTACCGTTGTCCAGCGCTGATGACCATTGCTGCATTCCAACAACACCCGCGTTTTAGCAGCCGTGCCTGCTGCGCCATCGAGAATCCGCACCTTATAATCCGTCAGGTGGAACGAGCTAATTTCTGGATAAGATCCAATTAGGGCTTTGCGCAATGCCGCATCTAACGCCGAAACAGGACCATTTCCTTCGGCTGCTTCTAAAATATCTTGACCCTCGATCGAAACCTTGACCGTTGCCAAGGATTGACTGGCTCCCTGAGGCGATCGGTCGGGCGATCGGTCGAGGGACAGATCAGGCAACATATCACAATGGACATGGAAATCTTTTAAGGCAAAGAACGCTTGCCGTTGCCCCAACGCTTCCCGCATAAGCAGCTCAAAACTTGCCTCTGCTGCCTCAAACTGATAGCCCTGATTCTCTAACGTTTTAAGGTGCTGCAAAATTTGCCGACACTGCGGATCTTGTTTATCCAAATCAATGCCAAAACTCCGCGCTTTTGCCAACACGTTGCTTAACCCTGCTTGGTCAGAAATGACAATCCGGCGCAAATTGCCCACGAGTTCTGGCTCGATGTGCTCGTAGGTGAGAGGATTGCGCTCAACCGCGCTAACGTGAATACCGCCTTTATGGGCAAATGCCGACAGCCCCACAAACGGCGCATGATCATCTGGCGCTAGATTGACAACTTCGCTGATGAGTCGGCTGGATTCTGCCAAGTGGGCGAGCTGAGTGGGTTGAACACACGAATAGCCCAGCTTGAGCTGTAGATTTGGAATGAGCGTGCAAAGATTAGCATTGCCGCAGCGTTCGCCATAGCCATTGATCGTTCCCTGCACCATTCTGGCTCCTCCCATAACGGCGGCTAAGGCATTGGCAACGGCTGTGCCCGAGTCATTATGAGTGTGGATGCCAATTTGGGGAGAAGCGGCTTGTTGCTGCACAAACTCAATCACGTCAGCCACGATCGCCGTCACTTGGTGAGGCAACGTGCCGCCGTTGGTGTCACACAAAATTAGCCATTCGGCTCCTCCTGCGATCGCGGCTGCCAAGGTCTTCAAGGCATATTCTGGGTTTTGCAAATACCCATCAAACCAATGTTCCGCATCATAAATCACCCGCCGATTTTGACTCCGAAAAAATGCGATCGTGTCTTGAATCATCGCCAAATTTTCGGGCAAGGTGGTTTGCAACCCTTCAGTAACATGCAAATCCCAAGACTTGCCAAAAGGGTAATCCAGCGGGTTCCAGCCGCCAATACAGGCTGTAGCATGGGGTCTTCGGCTGCCTGCCTACCAGGGCGACGGGTCGAGCAAAACGCCACCACTTCTGCTTGAGTCAACGGCTCTTCTTGCAACTGCCAAAAAACTGCACGTCTTTAGGATTTGCACCAGGCCAACCCCCTTCGATAAAGGGAATTCCCAAACGATCGAGCTGACGCGCAATTCGCAGCTTGTCTTCTAGCGAGAGCGATAACCCTTCGCGCTGAGCGCCATCTCGCAGCGTTGTGTCGTAGAGCCAGATTGTTTGAGCATCCATTGAATCATCCGTTAAATCGGCAGTCATAGGTTTTGGGTAAAGCTTGCAGGGAGAACTTGCAGAGACAAAAAGACAAGTTATCAAAAATTGTAAGGAAAATTGATGCCAATTGAGGTGAGATAAATTTAAGTCGCGGGTTTTCTTAACAGAGGGTGGGCTGCTCTACAATAAGGTAATGCTGCCGTAGAGGTGAAGTGTGGATGGATTGCTAAGCTTTTGGGTGCTCAGTGCAGTTTTTGCAATGGTCGGCGCAGCGTTGAAAGGGCTGATTCGACCGTTGAGTTTGGCAACGCTGGCGATCGCCACCCTGTTCATTGCGCCGGGTAAAGTGGCTGAAACCTTCAATGCCGTTCGCACTGGCGAAGTGAACCTAGCGCTGCCTTCCTTACCCCCGCCGCCGCCCGCAGCGCCCACTGCCGCAAATCCAAACCCGACTGGCAGTGTTGAACCTGTGCCGTTAGCCCCTAACGGTGTCCCCTCAACTCCGGTTCCTTCAGCTTCGGTTCCTTCCACCCGAATCGCCACTCCACCGCCCTCTGCCTCCGGGAGCCCCAACGACTCCTCCCTCACGGCTGACAAAGGCTGGAACTTAGTAGATCTGACCGCCCAATCTGCCTTGCCTCCTGTGAGCGAACCCGATCGCCCGACCACGGCTGCCCCCATGACTTCTGCCCCGACGACGGCTGCGGGTAATCCTTCCCCCGCTGGCACTATGCCCAGAAATCCGCCTGTCTCAGCCCTCTGGTAAGGGTTGAAGAACCACTAGAGGAAAATTCTCTCCATAAATCTCTTCGTTTTGGAGGCAATCCTATGCCTGAACCCGTCACCATTATTTGTCATTGCTAGGAATTTCTGTAGTGGGGCTTGGCGTTTACAGCGCTTCGCCTGATTAAAAATGTGACTCAGTTTGTTGCCATGAGTTTGCTGATTTTTTTTGCCATCCTTTTAGCAAATCGCTCTCTCAACCCGAGGTTTGATGACTTGGCAATTTTTTTACCCAGTCGTCAGCCCAATGTTCAAGCCGATCGCCCCTCCCCTTCCTCACCCAATCTTGAAGACTATCGGCGATCAGGTCAAGATTTAGTGGCAGGTTTCTCTAAAAACGTTGAAAATTTCAGCGACTCTCTAGACGCTTTTGTCTATGGACCTCAAGCTAAAGTAGGATGGCAAACGTTACCTGAAAAGCTTCCTGCCACTGAATTGAGAAGAATTCCAGCTCAAGCTTCGCAGCGATCGGTCAGGGCTCCCGGCTCCCGACAGACCCCTGCCCCTCGCCCCGCTTCAATGATTCCTCGCCCCACTCCTACCCAGCGACCGATCTCTGCTTGGTGGTAGGCTAGGAGTTCTTAAATGCTCTCTCCTTTTAGCACCCATCATGCTTTCATCTCTCCAGCCTCCCACGCCCCTCTCGCCGCAGCCATCCCTTTCCCTAACTCCTCTGACCATTGCAGGGCGCACTTTTCAATCTCGCCTGATGACGGGTACGGGAAAGTATCGCAACTTTGACCAGATGCGCCAAAGTATTGCCGCTAGCGGCAGCGAAATTGTTACGGTGGCAGTGCGCCGAGTTCAAACTGCTGCGCCCGGACATGAAGGATTGGCAGAGGCGATCGACTGGAGCCAGATCTGGATGTTGCCCAATACGGCAGGCTGTCAAACCGCCGAAGATGCGGTGCGGGTAGCGCGCTTGGGGCGTGAAATGGCAAAGTTATTGGGGCAAGAAGACAACAACTTTGTCAAACTAGAAGTGATTCCCGATAGCAAATACCTCTTGCCTGATCCCATTGGCACCCTAGAAGCCGCAGAGCAGTTGGTGAAAGAGGGGTTTGCAGTTCTGCCTTACATTAATGCTGATCCCCTGTTGGCAAAGCGATTGCAAGAAGCAGGCTGCGTGACGGTAATGCCTCTGGGTTCTCCCATTGGGTCGGGGCAGGGCATTAAGAATTTAGCAAATATTCAAATTATTATCGAAAATGCGATCGTTCCAGTCGTAGTCGATGCAGGCATTGGGACACCTAGCGAAGCCGCTCTGGCAATGGAACTAGGAGCCGATGCTGTGTTGATTAACACGGCGATCGCTCAAGCCGAAGATCCGGCGCTCATGGCTGAAGCGATGGGCATGGCAACCCAGGCAGGACGCATGGCTTATTTGGCAGGACGCATTCCGGTGAAAGCCTATGCCAGTGCGAGTTCACCCTTAACCGGAACAATCAATTGAGGCAGGGAGAGCCATGACTGGGTTAATTGTAATTGCTTCATTGTTGGTTGCTTTTTTGGTCTTTGGTTGGTTGCTGAAGGTGGTTAAAGCAACCCTTGGCACCGCCTTGGCGATCGCAGCCGTGGTGCTAGGGCTACAGCTTTTTTTGGCATAGGGCCCGAAGAACTATGGCTGCAAATGACGCAGCTTTGGAACACGCAGTTTGCAAAAATATGGGAGAGTTTGTGGCGCAGCATCGTTCAGTGAAAAAGAACTCTCCAAAGAGTTCTCTTTAAGTTGGGTGATTCCTCTAACCTTAGGAGTCTGCATTGAAATAAAGTCCCAGTGGGAGGCTCTAGCTTTCTAGCCCCCCCAAATCCCCAATCTGGGGGATTTGGGGGGATTTGGGGACGTTTTATGCCACTCCCTTAGGTGTCTATAGCAATCCTATTTGAACTGTGAGATTCCTGCTCGAATAAATCTAGGGGTAAGTGCCCATACATCTCATTAACATCTGTAGCGTCGGCAGACTGACAAGAGACCAGAACGCCTCGATGCTTGCCGTCATACAAACTTGCGTAACATTTGCTATTTGGGTTGAACTTGATATAAACCGAACCTTCCATGGGTTCCAAGTCGAGGTTTGGACTATAGTTCAAAGCCCTAGCATAGCCCTCCAAAGCCCGGATTCCCTCCTCTAAGCTATCAGCACAAACCCCTAGTATTTGATAGTCAGAGTGAGCTGCAACCCACAGCAATGCCTCCTGAACACTGACTGTATCGGTGGGTTTTTCAAAATCAAGTCTCTGGGCACTGAACTGTTGCAAAATTCTGTGGGCAGTTTCGAGAGTAAGAGGCGTTGAAAAAGACATAGAAATCGACCTAATAATTAGAAAATAAAAGAATGATGATTCAGCAATTCTACGGATTAGAGTCTATTTTTAGGGTTGCAAATGACAGAAATCAGAATAATTTCATCAGAGATAGAATTGAGCATTGCCTGATATTAAGAAGGAGGATGTTCTGCACTTTTGTAAAACTTATTTTTTCTTAATTCATAGCCAATCGCATTTGCGCTAGTCTTTCGCCCTTAGTTTGAAGCGATCCCTGGTTAGTTTAAGTCCATATCAGTAGAGTTACTCAGAAAATCTTCCTTAAAATCCTATTTCTTGAAAATGTTTCTTTAAAGGTAACAAGAGTCTAAAGACAATCTAAAACGTCAGGTTTTCTTCGGGATCGTTGAAACTATTTCTAGGCAAGGTTTAGGTGCCACTTCTTTGTAAAAAATCTGTGAAAACCATACATCAGAATAGAGGCTACAGATTCGCGTTGGAAGACCAAACTATGAAATCCCTAATAGACAATATTTTATCCTGTCGTCATTGCAGCTTCTACCGATCAGAGGGGCGACGGGGAGGGAGTTGTCAGAAGCTTGGGGTTCCGGTTCAAGGCAGTTGGGGGGTTTGTCCTTTGGCGGTCTCTCCTTTTAAGCCTAATTTGAAAAATCTTCCTGGAATGGTTAATTGGCAAGAATTCGACGTGAAAGTAGAAGTCAATTCCGTCGGGTTGCCTCTAGAAAGTGAACTTAGTGCTGCATCAGAGAAGTTAAATCTAGAAAATTTGACTTGCTTATGAGGTTTTATAAACTGGTTTTATAAACTGTTAGAGACTGTTTCTAAACATAGATTCTGATCTCTCTCCTCTTTTTTGAAGCATCAGCTTCTAAAGGGGTCGATCGCATCCTTTCTCCTTCTTATGGATTCCGGGGATCTTCACCCAGAGCGGAGTTCAGCTCTCTTTCAATTCGATTGATCGCAATCCTCTGGAATGGATTGGCATCATCAGGCATTGACTTTTTTTGGCTCTAGTTCAGAGGTATTAAAGTTCGATAGTATTAAAGTGCTAATGTACTGCTATCTTAGTGTCATAAGACTCGTGCTTTCGTTTCGTGATACCTCAACAGCTCACGCTTAAAAACTTTCTTAGCTACCGTGAAGCGACCCTCAATTTTCGAGGTCTCCATGTCGCCTGTATTTGTGGTGCTAATGGGGCAGGAAAGTCGTCGCTGTTAGAAGCGATCGCTTGGGCAGTGTGGGGGCAAAGTCGTGCTAGCACTGAGGACGATATTATCCATCAAGGCTCCCTGGAGGCGCTGGTAGACTTTACGTTTCAGTGCCACGACCAAACCTACCGGATTATTCGCAGTCGCTATCGCGGGCAAGCCACTACGCTTGAGTTTCAAGTTCTTTCCCCTACTGGCTTTCGATCGCTGACTGAAAAAGGGGTGCGGGCAACTCAGCACATCATTTCTCAGCATTTGCGGTTAGATTACGACACGTTCATTAACTCAGCTTATCTGCGGCAGGGGCGAGCGGATGAGTTTATGTTAAAACGTCCCAGCGATCGCAAGCAAATTCTCGCTGATTTGCTCAAGCTGAATCAGTACGATGAAATTGCCGAACAGGCTAAGGATAAAGCAAGGCAATTCAAGGCAGAACTGACTGTATTAGAACGCAGCTTTGAAGAGTCTTCTATGCAGTTGCGTCAGGGTGATGGACTGGCGATCGAGGCAGCCAATCTTACCCTGACGCTGACCCAAATGCAGCAACAACAGACTGACTATGGCGATCGACTTCGCCAACTTCAGCACCTTCAGCAGCAGCGCCAAGAGTGGCGACAACAGCTCACCGTGCAACAGCAACAGCAACAACACCTTCAACAAGACTGTCGGCGCTTGCAGCAAGATTTAAGTCACTTACAACAGCAACAGCAACAGCTCGAAACGATCCTGGCAGATGGCAAGGCGATCGCTGCCCGCTATGCCCAGTTTCAAACGCTTCAAGCCGAAGACGAGGTTCAAACCGCCAAATTTCAAGCCTATCAAGCGGCTCAGGCTGAGCGACAGCAGCTACTCCAGGAACAAGCTGAGCAAATTGGCATTCTCAAAGATCAGCTCAGACAATCCCAGGCGCAGCAGGAGGCGCTTCAACAACAGCAGCAAGAGAATCAACAAATTTTGGGCAAGGCTGACGAAATTGAAATTGCTCTACAGCAGCTTCGACAAGCAAGGGCAAGATTGGCAGAACTGGATCACCTCCAGATGCAAGCATCCCCCCTCACCCAACGCCGTGATCAGCTTCAAACCCAGCTCGATCGCGCTCAATCGCGGCTCCTGGCACGCCTCGAAGAACTTCGTTCTTTGCAGCAACACCTAGAAGCCCAACAACAGCAACAGCCACAGCTTCAGCAAACGCTCCTAGAAATTACCCAACAAATTGACTACCTCGAAAAACGTCGCTCTTATCAACAACAAGTTCGGGAAAAAGGGGTAGAACGCCGCAATTTTTTAGAGCGCTTGCAGGAGCGGCAGCGAGAGTTTGAACGGGAACTGGCAGAGCTGGATCAAAAACTTTTGCTGCTCCGACGAGAACAACCCCAAAAAGAAACTTTAGAAACCCTCAGGGCAACGCCCCCTGCGCTTGAAGAAAATGCTACCAAAGGCGGGTCTCCCTATGCACTCTACCAACCCAGCACGGAGGTTTCGATCGAGTACTTGCCTCTGTTTTCTACGGCTCATTATCCAACGCCTGCTCAATCCTTTCCGCCCTGCCCGCTGTGCGATCGCCCCCTGGATGAACAGCATTGGCAGCATGTCCTTCAGCATCACCAACACGAACAACAAGAGATTCGCCGCCAGCTTTGGGTCATTCGGGAACAGCTCACGACCTCTGACCGCGAAATTCGAGTTCTTCGCCAAGAATACCGAGAGGTGGATAAGGAGCTAGTTTATTATGGTTCAGCCTTAGAGCGCCGAGGGCAATTGCAAGAGCAGCTACAACGCGCTGGGGAAGGTCTAGATCGGCTCCAGAAAATTTTGGCAGAGCAAGAGGAACTGGAACGATCGCTTCATCAAAACGAGTATGCTGGGGATCTGGCAGAAGAATTACAGCTCATTGAGGCTAGACTGCACCAGTTAAACTACGACGACAAAAATCATGCCTTGGCGCGGGGTCAGGTCGATCGCTACCGTTGGGCAGAAATTAAACAAGCTGAGATTAAGCAGGCGCAGCGTCGGCAAGCCCAGGTTGAACAACGATTGCCCAAGTTAGCCGCTACGATCGCTCAGCTTGAAGCCGCTCTGGATGCTCTGGCTCTGGCTCCCCTACAACAGCAAATCGATGAACTCGATCGCCACTTATCAGCCATCGGCTACCAGGTAGACCTACATACGGCGCTGCGCCAAACCCTTCGGCAAGAACAACCCTCGCAGTTACGCTACCAAGAATTGCTGCAAGCCCAGCACCACTATCCTCTGCTTCAACACCGATCGCAAGAATTGGCAGTCCTGGCAGGCGATCGTCACCAAGCACTTCAAACGATCTTGGCTCAAGGAGAATTTCTTCACCAGCGGCTTAAAGACAACCCTGACCCTAGTTTAAAGATTCAAGCCCTAGAAGCCCAAATCCACCAGAACCGAACTCAACTCGATCAACACCTCGCCCAATTGGGGCGGCTGCAACAGCAACAACAGCACCTCGAAGCGTTCAAAGCTCAGCACACCGAACTCACCACCCAACTGCAATCAACTCGTCACCAGCTTAGAGTGCATCAAGAACTTGCCCAAGCCTTTGGTAAAAATGGATTGCAGGCGTTAATGATCGAAAATGTTCTACCCCAGCTAGAAGCTGAAGCCAACCAAATTTTGGGACGACTGAGCGCCAACCAACTTCACATTCAATTTGTGACCCAGCGTTCCAATCGCAAGTCTAAAATCCCTAACCCCAAGCTAGTAGAAACCTTAGACATCCTCATTAGTGATATTCACGGCACCCGTCCTTACGAAACTTACTCTGGCGGCGAAGCATTCCGGGTTAACTTTGCCATTCGTTTGGCTCTTGCCCGGTTGCTCGCCCAACGATCGGGCACAGCATTACAATTACTCATTGTGGATGAAGGCTTTGGCACCCAAGATGAAGCGTGGGTTGCGATCGCCTGATTAGCTCCATTAATGCGATCGCCGCCGACTTTGCCTGTATCCTGACCGTGACCCATATGCCTCACTTGAAAGAAGCCTTCCAAACTCGGATTGAAGTCTACAAAACCGAAAACGGCTCGCAGGTCAGAATTATGGAATAGCCCCTAACTTTCTGGAGGGAACTGGGCAGTCTAGTCAGCAGTCTGAACTATCATTAGATTTTGCCATTAGATTTTGGGTGAACGGATAGATGGAAATCATGAGAAAGGTGCAACAACCCAGGAATACTCACGACTTTGCCCTCGTCTACCCTAGCGGCTGGCTCAAATCGGGGCGAAACCTCGATTTCTGTCTCCTAGCGGTGTGTTCCTGCGTCCTAACGGTGCTTTGCCATCAAACCACTGTCAGCACGACTTCGAGCGGGACAATCCGCACAGCACCCACCACTGCCAATATTGACTTCACACTCAAGGCTGGGCTTTTCACCTCTTCTAAGTCTGAAGATGCTGAGCAAGCTCCTGAGCTTTAACTTTTTCCTCCTCCACGGCAAGAAAATCAGCTTTGGAAGCGATCGCCTTCCTGAAAAAACCTTCCCGTTCTTAAAAAAAACAAAACCGCTAGAAAAAGTCCTTCAACCGAGATAGGAACCTCTGAGCGATCGCCCTTTACAATTTTTTCCCCTAAGCTAGACGTTCCCTGGGCAAGCCCCCTCAGCCTGCCCAGGAA
This sequence comes from Leptolyngbyaceae cyanobacterium CSU_1_4, assembly GCA_012034615.1. GTDB lineage: Bacteria > Cyanobacteriota > Cyanobacteriia > Elainellales > Elainellaceae > Timaviella. Next base: position 23,783 of record JAAUPA010000046.1, read on the forward strand.
ATTTTAATCTTACTAGCGCAAGAAGCTACTGACCAACCATAGAACAAACAGCGCTATTCCTGCTGCAAATGTCTCCAGCGTGATAGGAATCGTTGCGAGTTGGCTGGCGATTAAGCCGCCAATTTGTAGCCCCACAAAGCAGCCCACCACCAACCCCCCCAGGGTGAGTAAGAAAGCCCGAAGGAACTTTTTCTCCTTGCGATTGAGAAAGTACAGGCTCAGCCCTACCCCTAGAGCAACGGAACGGTAGGATTGCCTAACAGCAAGCTCAAAGCACCCATGCCCAAGAACAGCCACC
>JAAUPA010000339.1 GCA_012034615.1 Leptolyngbyaceae cyanobacterium CSU_1_4
TCATAGCTTTAACCAAATATTGGGTTAAGCAAAAACTAGCCGTCTTCGTTCTTAGGGATTGATTTTAATTAGCAATGTCTTTGCAGTAAAAAGATGAGGCAGAGATAAGTCATCCTGCTAACCCAGAAAATAGTTTTGGCTCTTCTGGGATGACGGTGTTAGTGGTATAATTTGATACGATTAATCGAGCCTCGACCATGAACTTTCATCTGGATGCCCTCCTCAATCTCCCCTACATCACCGTTGAAACTTGTCTTCAACAAGAGCAGGGCGTTGTCCTCAAACTCAGTTGCCTCAATGAGCGCTGTGATTGTCCTCATTGCCAGCAGTCCACCCATGAGATTCATCAAAATCGCCCTATCCTGATTCGAGATTTATCGGTCTTTGGTCGTCCAACTCACTTACAAGTGCCCCGTCGCCAGTTCTACTGCCGCGCTTGTCAAAAGTACTTTACAGAAGCGCTCAGTTTCCTGGATTGGGAACGACGTTATACCCAACGCTATGAAGACTATATCTACCATCAAGTGCAATCCAGTAGTATCGAGCAAGTCAGTCGCAATGAAACCCTCAGTTGGGATCAAGTCCAGGGTATTTTTATGCACAAGTTTGACCAGGAAAAAAAACAAGCTGGGACACGATCAAGCGCTTAGCGATTGATGAAGTCAGTCAACGAAAAGGGCACAAAGATTTTCTCACCGTTGTCTGTGACATTGACCAAGGTAAACTCCTAGAAGTGATCGATAGCCATAAACAAGTGGATATCATCAAAGTCCTGATGCAGCAACCCTTAGAAGTGCGCACTCAGGTGAAGGAAGTCAGTGTCGATATGTGGGGTGGCTTTGCCAAAGTCATTGCAGAAGTTTTCCCGAATGCTCAGGTGGTTTTTGACCGTTTTCACATCATGTCGCCGCTCAATAAAGAACTGAATCAAGTGCGACGACGAGAAGGAATGGTTGTCAAAGGGAGTAAGTTTATTTTACTGAAGAACAGAGTGGATTTACTGCCCGAAGAGCGGGTCAAGTTGGAGGAGATTTTGCAGCATTCATCCCGGTTGCGATTGAGCTACGAATTAAAGGAGAAATTTAGAAGCATTTTTGAATGTCACCAGACGGTTGAGGCAGGCAAAGCAGAACTTTTAGAATGGATAGCGATTGCGAAGTTAGTCTACACCGATGTCGTGGCGACGATTGAGAATCATCTCAATGGCATCTGTAATTATTTCTTGAGTCGCACGACCAGCGGCGTGATGGAGGGGATTAACAACCGAATCAAACTCATTAAGAGGCAGGGATATGGGTTTGTGAACTTCGACAATTTCCGAGCGCGACTCCTTGCCTGTTTTTCTGATAAGAAAAATTTATCCCCATAACCTCGGAAGAGCCTTTAGGGGGCGGTTCGGATCTCAATCTATACTTTTCAAACATCCTCTCAGTACAATAAAGATTCAATGAGCTTAATCAGTGTTGCTTAAAAGCAAGGTGTAAAAACTTACCACTTTCTTACGATCGCTTGTACAAAACTTACTGTTTTTAAAGCATGGGCTGCGATCGTTCAATGGTTTGTATCAGATGCTTAATGATTTGTAGCTATTGTTGAATGAATTGCTGCAATCAATGGAACATTGCTAACTAATCTAGTGACGCGAGTTACTGCAATTTGAAGTGTTGCTACTCCTGTTTATGGCTAGCTTAGAAATGTTCAAATGCAGCATAGATATTGAGTATGGTTTGCTGCTGATATTCAAGTTTTTATAGCTAATGCTGAATTAGAGCGATCGCTGGGTATCAATTCTGATGGGTAAAAGCGATTGGAGTTTCTAACCTTCTGTTGCCTGTACGTTTTCTAGCTAAAAAGGAAATGCTAAAGCTGATAAAAGCGAGCGACAAAATCAGCATCAGGCATTATTTTTTTTTAGCGATCGCTTGGGAACTGCTACCCACCTACTCAATAAATGAAGCCGCACCACATGAGTTTTACCCGCGAGTTTTGCTAATTTCTGAGCAATCGTAATCCACTCAAAATGACCAGCACTGTCGATCCTTCATGCCCAACGACACCAATGGGTAACGTGATATTCCCGGCAAAATTGACCACAATCAACAATAGGATAAAGCCGATCGCAAACCCGATATTTTGTTGAACGACTCGGTGCGATCGCCGTCCTAATTTAACGGCTGCGGCAATCTTCTCTAATCGATCTGCCATCAACACAATATCAGCCGTTTCTAACGCTACATCACTTCCGGCAACGCCCATTGCAATTCCAATAGAGGCTTGAGCGAGTGCGGGCGCATCATTAATCCCATCCCCAACCATTGCTACCGTCTTATATTGGGTTTGCAGTTGGCGAATAAGATGCAACTTGTCTTCTGGCAGCAGTTCGGCGTAAACCTGCTCAATGCCGATCGCGTTAGCAATACTACGCGCTGTGCGTGGGTTGTCGCCCGTCAGCATAATGATCTGCTCAATGCCCAGCTTTTTCAGTTGCGCGATCGCCCGTGCTGCTTCAGGACGGACTTGATCGGCGATCGCAATCACCCCGATCGCCTGTTGTGCTTGAGCCACCCAGACGACTGTTTTTCCGCCTTGCTCTAGCAAATCTGCACATTCCATCAATTCAATCGGTAAATTAGTTATAGATTGTTTGATAAAATTAGCCGTGCCAACCCATACCGATTGCTGCCGCCAACTCCCTGCAATGCCTCGACCCGGATATGCCTGCACTTCTGTTGCCCGTGACCCGTCTAAAGCTTGAGCGGCTTGCACGATCGCTGCTCCAATGGGATGTTCTGAGCCAGATTCTAATGCAGCGGCAACTTGCAAGACTTCTGATTCAGAAAACCCAACTGCTGGAATGATTTTGCAAACTTGTAGCTGTCCGGTGGTAAGCGTACCCGTTTTATCAAAGGCGATCGCCCGCACCTTGCCAATTTGTTCCAACTGAGCGCCATTCTTGAACAAAATTCCCTGTCTCGCGCCATTAGCAATGCCTGATAACAACGTGGGCATAATCGCTGCCATCAAGGCACAAGGCGACGCAACAACCAGAAAAATCAATGCCCGATAAATCGTCGTTTCCCAACTCCAGTTCAGCAAGAAGGGCGGCAGTATTGCTAACAACACTCCAGCCACAACAATAACGCGAGCATAGCCATGTTCAAATCGTTCAATAAATTGTTGGGTGGGCGGAGTCTCCGTTTGCGCCTGCTCGACCAAGCGAATCACGCGCCGCAGCAAGCTACTTTCTGGCGGTTGATGGACTTTGAGTTTTAGAGCGCCATTGCCGTTGAGCGTTCCGGCAAAGACCTCATCCCCGATCGCCTTTTCCACTGGGATCGATTCTCCGGTAATTGCTGCCTGATTTAATGTACTAGATCCTTCCAAGATCAGCCCATCGGTGGGAATCAACTCTCCGGGCTTGACTACAATTTGGTCGCCCAACTTTACTTGGTCAATGGGGACAGATACTTCTCTGCCCGATCGCAATACCTGTACCGTATCCGAAGTCAGGCTCATCAAACTACGAATACTGCGATCGGTACGCTGCATCGCGTAATTTTCCAAAGCGCCGCTGATTGCAAAGATCAAAATCAATGCCGCCCCATCAATGATCAGATAATATTCTCGTCGCCACAAGCCCAATCCAGCAGCTCCCAAGGCTGCCACAATCATCAGCAGATCTACGTCGAGTTCCTTTTCTTGAACGAGTGTGGTTAGACCTTCACGCGCACTCTCGTACCCTCCCACCCCATAAGCCGCAGGCAGAATCAACAACGCCATCCCAGTCCAGCCTAGGTGTAGCGCCATCCACCCCAGCAGGAGTAAGCTGCCACAGAGAATTACCGCAAAAGCCTCGGAGTGTCTTTGGGCAAATTGGAATAGCCGCAATGGATAAAGCATGAGCCGCGAGTAAGGGAACTCCTTTACCCTAGACCTTGACATTGG
>JAAUPA010000340.1 GCA_012034615.1 Leptolyngbyaceae cyanobacterium CSU_1_4
AGAGGTTCGGGGTAATGTGGATGGAGCGAGAAGCCCTAGCCACAGCGTTTGACTTTGAAAGGGGCATTTAATGATGTGGCTCTGTCTCTAATGCCAGGGGCGAGTCAAGCAGAGGTGATTTTTCGTCTAGACCAGTTGGTGAAACCCTACGGGGGATTAGGAGCTTATGGACGCGAGAATCAGGTATCCCATCAGTTTCTCGACAGCGAAATTCAGGGTTTAGCAGCAGCAGCGGTGATGGTGCCAGCAGTGTTTCTCGGAATTGCAGCGTTTTTGCTCAATTTGGTACTGGCTCGGTTGGTGGGTACTCAGCGAGAACAAATTGCCGTGCTAAAAGCCTTTGGCTACGATAATTTTGCCGTGGGGCTGCATTATCTCAAGCTGGTGCTGGCGATCGCTCTATTAGGAGTATTAGTAGGAACAAGTCTGGGCATATGGTTGGGATATTTGATGACCCAAGTTTATACTCAGTTTTATCACTTCCCGATTCTGCAATATCGAGCGGGAATTAGTATCATCCTGACAGCGATCGCCGTTAGTGGTGCTGCTGCAATTTTGGGAACAATTACCGCAGTTCAGAAAGCGGTTTCTCTGCCCCCAGCCGAAGCAATGCGACCCGAACCCCCTGCACTTTATCGAGCTACGCTGCTAGAAAGAATCGGCTTACAGCGACTACTATCCCCTGTCGGTCAAATCATTTTACGCAATCTAGAGCGCAGATCTTTACAGACGGGGATGGCAATTATCGGCATTTCAGCAGCAGTAGCGATTTTGGTCATTGGTCGTTACTTTGAAGATGCCACTAACTATATTGTCGAGGTGCAGTTTCGTCAGGTACAACGGGAAGATGTCACCCTGGTTTTTAATGAACCGTTGTCGAGTCGCGCCCGTTATGAATTAACCGATCTGCCTGGGGTATTGCAAAGTGAACCCTTTCGCTCAGTCCCCGCTCGGTTGCGCTTTCAGCACAAAACCGATCTGAGTGGTATTACGGGATTAGAGCCTCAAGGGGAGCTAAGGCGACTCTTAGACCAGGACTTAGAACCTGTTACCCTGCCTGATGCGGGAATTATTCTCACCACGAAGCTGGCAGAGAATCTGGGCATTACCATTGGCGACTCCCTCACCATAGAGGTTTTAGAAGGAGAACGTCCCACTCGCGCAGTGCCTGTGGTGGGGCTAGTTGACGAACTGATTGGCTTGGGAGCTTATATGGATATTCATGCTCTCAATCAACTGATGCGGGAGGGGCAGACGATTTCGGGTGCTTATTTAGCAGTGGATGAGCATCAACTCGAAGAGCTTTACGCCCAACTCAAGCAAACTCCTGCGGTGGCAAGCGTGGCTCTACGCGATCGCCTAATTATCGAGTTTGAAAAAAACATCGCTGGCAGTTTTGCTGCTTTTACGGCAGTCCTCGTGGTCTTTGCTGGGGTGATTGCCTTTGGGGTGGTTTACAACGTGGCTCGGATTGCCCTTTCAGAGCGCAGTCGCGAACTAGCAACTCTGCGGATTATTGGCTTTACTCAAGCCGAAATTGCCGTCATCTTACTCGGCGAACAGGCGATCGTCACGGTGCTGGCAATGCCCTTGGGATGTGGCTTGGGGTATGGTTTGGCTGCTCTGATGAGCCAGGCTTATGATAGCGAATTATTCCGCTTCCCCTTGGTGGTTAACCCCTCTAGCTATGTCTATGCCTTTGTGGTCATTACCCTGGCAGCACTGGGTTCTGGATGGTTAATTCGCCGTCAGCTTAACCAGCTAGATTTAATTGCCGTTCTGAAAACTCGTGAATAAAGAGGAAGCTATCATGCAGCACAAACAAAAGCAGTTCAATATCTTTGGCATTCAAATGCCTCTACTAAAGCCTTCTAGCAAGACCACTGCCCAGCCTGAGTCGGAAGAAGGGAAGTCTCCTACTCCTAAATCTCCGACTCCAGGCAAACCTCGTAAACGTTTGCCCCGCCGTTTTCTCTATGGGGTTGCAGGACTGGGTGTTTTAGGACTGATTGTCTTTGCCCTACGACCCAAACCCATTCCCGTAGATTTAGGACAGGTACAGCGAGGAGACTTATGGGTCACGGTAGATGCTGAGGGTAAAACACGAGTAAGCGATCGCTTTATTATTGCTGCCCCCGTATCTGGTCGTCTAGCGCGGATTAAACTTGAGCCTGGGGATACAATTCAAGCGGGAACTGTGGTGGCTCAAATTGATGCACTCCCCCTTAACACTCAGGTAGAAGAAGTACAGGCTCGTTTACGAGAACTACGCGCTCAATTGGCAGGGGTAGAAACCCAACGGACTAAACCCGCAGCTCTAGCTCAAGCAGAGGCTCAGATTAACGCTGCGATCGCTAATCAACGGCAAGCAGAGGCTCAGATCGAAGAAGCACAGGCAAATCTAGCACAAGCGAAGCGCGATCGCCAACGCGCCCAAGAACTAGCAGCAGCAGGAGCGCAATCCCGTAAAGTCCGTGAAGATGCCGAACTAGCAGAAACCCAACGTCAACAAGAAGTCAAAGCTGCCCAACGTCAGGTAGAAGCAGCGATCGCTAACGTAGCAGCAGCGCGAAATGCTTTATCTGTCTTGGAAGCCGAACAACGAGATCCAGACTACCTAGAGGAAGTTTACCGCGCCCAGATTGCCAGTGCTGAAGCTTCTTTGAAGAATCTAACCGATGAAGCTCAACGGACTACTATATCTGCTCCTGTTGCGGGAAACGTCTTAAGAGTCAGGCAAAAAAGTGCGCGTTTTGTCCAGGCTGGCGAGCCTCTGTTGGAGGTAGGTAATGCAGCCCAACTAGAATTGGTAATCGATATTTTATCGGCAGATGCCGTTAAGGTAAAACCAGGAGCTTTAATTAAAATCGAACATTGGGGAGGAGATGAACCTCTGCAAGCCAAAGTTCGCTATGTTGAACCTTCAGCATTTACCGAGGTTTCCGCCTTGGGAGTAGAAGAACAGCGAGTCAATGTAATTGCCGATTTTGTCAATCCACCCCAATCTCTAGGAGACGGGTATCGGGTAGAAGCTCAGATCGTGACTTGGGAAGGCAAAGATGTCTTAAAAGTACCCCTGAGTGCTTTATTTCGCTGTGAAGAACGCGCCTGGTGTACCTTTGTCGCCGAAAACGGCAAAGCCCAACAACGTCAAGTTGCTATCACCCAACGCAGCGATTTATCAGCAGCCATTGAACGAGGTTTAGAAGAAGGTGAACAGGTTATTCTTCATCCCACAGAACAAATTGAGCCTGGAAAAAGCATTCGCGACCGCGCAGTGTCTCGGTAAAGCAGAGATTGCAGCTATTCGGCGTTATGTTAGTCCATCTAAAGATAGAAAAATTAAAGTTTATCGTTAGTTTAGCTAATATCACCTTTAAAAACTAAAACCTTTTTGCTACATTGTGACTATATAGTCATAAGACCACCTGGTCATACACGATTCACACAACAAAACAAGATCTATCATGATTGAATACAAAAACAACCCTAACAACAACATCGCAGAAATCACCATCAAAGGAAAAATTACCGAAGCGGATTTTGACCGAGTTAGTTCTCAAATGAAAGCTGACATCGATAAGCATGGCAAACTGCGCCTTCTTGAAGAATTTCATAGCTTTGAAGGCATAGATCCAATCGCACTTTGGAAAGATGCAAAATTTGGACTTGCCTATATGGATGATCTCACCCATATTGCTGTCGTTGCCGAACCAACATGGATGCAAACGATCGCTAGTGCAGTCGATAATCTTTTGTCTGCTAAAGTAAAAGCCTTCGACAGTTCCCAGATTGAACAAGCGCGAGAGTGGTTAGTCAATGCTCCCGAACCTAGTCAAGATTCAATAGTTGAATACCGCAATAATCCCGACAACAACATCATCGAAATTAGCGTAAAAGGTAAAGTCAGCGAAGCGGATTTTGAC
>JAAUPA010000047.1 GCA_012034615.1 Leptolyngbyaceae cyanobacterium CSU_1_4
ACCAGTAAGCGCCATACATCTTTGCCCCGGTTGCCTTAAGATGCTTGGCTAAAGCTATTTCAGAGGGCCCTGAAAATTGTTCCACCACAGGACCTACTCGCCCCGGTGTATTCGGTCCAGCAACCGCCGTTCCCCCAATGTTGGAGTAAATGCCCAAGGTCGCAACCACCGTCACCAATGCCACGATCGCCCCTGTAAAAAAGAGCTGCCCCCGATCTTCCCAATCTCGTCCTAGCAACGTCAGGATAAACAAACTGAGGGCAAACAGCGCCGAAGCCACACAGTAGTAGCAAATTCCCCCCACGCCATACTGCGACACAAACTGGCTAAACATAATAAACATCAAATAGCCGCTGAACACCAACATGGCAGTTGAGCCAGCAAATAGCAGGAGCCAGGTGGTGTTCTCTAGGCTAGTCCTCGCTTGCCGCTTCTCCTCAGAATTGATTGCCAAAGGAGCCAAGGCAAATGCTGCCATTCCCAAATACGCCAAGAAGCCAAATAGGGCCAATGGCAACCCAAAAATTTCAGCATATGGACTAGACAAAACTTGTTCACAGCCGCTAGTGGGGCAAGCTGTTTCTCCGCTAAATAATTTGTTATAAGTGAGGTAGCCCGTGTTGATGGCTCCTATCACGGCGATCGCCCCGATTAAATAACGGGAGCGACGATACATCCAAGGCACTTGACGGCGACGGCTACTCATAAACCTCTTATTTCTCAGATATCTCTGACACAATAACGTTTTCTATTCTGGCTTAAACTGCCCAAATCTGATCTGGCTTCTATTTTATAAACCCTGAAGTTTCAGAAGAGCTTCCAGTCAAAAACCTTAAGAGAATATCTGAAAAGTCTCAAAAATTCTTACACTTGCCCTCAACTCCTCAAATTGAGGAACTTCCGAACCCGTTCTTTCAAAGTGCCCAGAATGGGGAATTTAGGGGGCAGATCGGGCAGTAATCTAAACTTTTCGATAACCTCTAAGAAATAACAGTCGATTGAATCGGCTTTGGGTTCTCCTGCGGCTCCTGCGGCTCCAAGCTGCGCTGCATGGTCTCAACAAATTGGCTCACCCGATTCGGATCAATGGGCTGCTCAATTTGCCCCCGCCGCTTCAGCGAACTCGACACAATAACCCCATCTGCCGCTTGAATCAGTTGGGGAATATTTTCCCAACTCGCACCACTCCCAATAAAAACTGGAGTACCTCTAGCCGCTGCACTGGCTAACTCTAAATCTTCTAAATTGGGCGGGCTGCCTGTTGCCCATCCCGACAAAATGATGCCATCGGCTAAACCCCGTTGAATCGTTTCCTGAACCGCAGTTGTTAAGTTAGGAGAACTCAGCGGTCGAGCATGTTTGACTAATACATCTGCCAAAATTTTGACATCACTCCCTAACTCTCGGCGATAGCGCAGCAGCTCGTGCGCCTGCCCCTCAATGAGCCCTTGATCGGTTGCCATAACGCCCGTCAAAACATTGACGCGGATAAACTGGGCGTTGACACAAGCAGCGATCGCCAACGCACTCCTAGCATCATTCCGCAAAACATTAATGCCAATGGGAAGCGTCACCATTTGTTTTAACTGATGCACCACCAGCGTCATGGCGCTAACCACCACCGGATCAACCGCCTGTTTGGGAAAGGGCGCATCAAAAAAGTTTTCGACGATGATGCCATGCACACCACCTGAAGCCAGTGCAGTCGCTTCCTGCTCTGCCCGGTCAATCACCACCTTAAGGTCACCGCCCCAGCGTGGAGACGTTGGCAACGGCAACAGGTGAACCACACCGATCACCGGATTCAGAGTTTTGAAAATCTGGTTTAAGTCCACGAGCTTTTAGTATTGGGACTCATCAAAGAACGTCTCTCATGATAACTTTTCAGGGGACTGTTTTTGCGGCAACTCAAATTTGTTACCTTTCAATAATCATCCTTCGGTAATCCTAATTTAATATGAAGATTTAATATGAAGCGGCATCCTGTGTAGGGTCTGTACAACGCAACAGAACGCATCGAAACATCCTATAAGTTTGCTATAAAGGGATTGCCTCTCCAGTTAGAGCTAATTAAGCTATAGTGAGAGCCAACCTCACCTTCTCCGACAGCGCCAAATTTTCACCAGACAACAGTCATTCCCAAAGAAATCCGTAACACATCGTAATATTTTTAATATTTGCGATATCATAGTATCTGGAATCCTAAAGCGGTTGCGATCGGATAGTAACTATTAGTGCTTAGGCTACAAAACTTAGACCTTCTCAAAGAGCCATTCCTAGTGGATTTTATTGTGTGAGAGGTCTATGACGGCAGGATTCATACCCTGCATGGACGACCCTTGTGGTATCTGCACAGCAGCGCGCTGCGAATGACCTGATTAACCTTTCACCATCCACGTTCAATTACATATTATTTATGGGCGACAAGCCATCTATTGCCGTCTCGCACCTCGGGTGCGAGAAGAATCGAATCGATACAGAGCACATGTTAGGGCTTCTGGTACAAGCAGGTTACCCGGTTGACTCTAACGAAGAACTAGCGGATTACGTCATTGTCAATACCTGTAGCTTTATCCAAGCGGCTCGTGAAGAATCTGTACGGACGCTGGTAGAGCTCGCTGAAGCGAATAAAAAAATTGTCATTACGGGCTGTATGGCTCAGCACTTTCAGCAAGAGCTACTAGATGAACTACCCGAAGCCGTTGCGGTGGTTGGTACAGGAGACTACCAAAAAATTGTAGACGTGATTCAACGGGCGGAGGCAGGGGAACGAGTCAAAGAGATCTCGGCAGAGCCTACCTACATCGCTGATGAGACCGTTCCTCGCTACCGAACCACTACGGAAGGGGTGGCTTATTTACGAGTGGCAGAAGGCTGTGACTATCGCTGTGCCTTTTGCATTATTCCTCATCTAAGAGGGGATCAGCGATCGCGATCCATCGAATCCATTGTCGCCGAGGCTGAACAGCTCGCAGCCGAAGGGGTTCAAGAAATTATCTTAATTTCTCAGATCACCACTAACTATGGGTTGGATTTATACGGCGAACCCAAGCTAGCAGAACTTCTACGAGCCCTTGGCAAAGTCGAGGTGCCCTGGATTCGGATGCACTATGCCTATCCCACAGGGCTAACCCCCAAAGTCATTGAGGCAATTCAGGACACTCCAAACGTGATCCCCTACCTAGACTTGCCCCTCCAACATTCTCATCCTGAGATCTTGCGCGCCATGAACCGACCCTGGCAGGGGCGGGTTAACGATGGCATTATCGAGCGCATCAAAGCTGCCCTACCCCACGCGGTGCTGAGAACCACGTTAATAGTTGGTTTCCCTGGCGAAACTGAAGAGCATTTTGAGCACCTGCTTCAGTTCGTCGAACGTCACGAGTTTGATCACGTTGGCGTATTTACCTTCTCCCCCGAAGAAGGAACCGCTGCCTACACGCTCCCTAACCCCATCTCTCAAACAGTAATGGACGAGCGGCGAGACGCAATCATGACCTTACAACAGCCAATTTCCTTAAAAAGGAACCGGGCAGAAATTGGCAAAGTGATTGATGTGCTGATTGAACAAGAAAACCCAGAGACAGGTGAACTAATTGGTCGATCGATTCGGTTTGCTCCGGAAGTCGATGGATTGGTTTATGTCCAGGGCGAAGCACGACTTGGAACCATCGTTCCAGTCGCCATTACAGATGCAGATATTTATGATCTCTATGGTCATATCGCTGATCTATCTACTCAACTCAGAGGTGCGCTCAGCCGTGTCTCTGTTCACACCCCTTAAGGAGCTTTTAATGACCCTTTCATTCAATAGCTTAGGTTTGGCCGAAGAGCGCGTGCAACACCTTGAGAAATCAGGTTTTGAAACGCCAACGGCAATCCAAGCTCAAGCCATTCCCCATTTATTAGCCGGACGCGACATGGTCGGTTTGGCGCAAACCGGCACTGGTAAAACGGCTGCTTTTGCTCTACCTATGTTGGAACGCATTGACCTGAACAGCAATGCAGTTCAAGCCTTGGTTTTGACTCCTACCCGTGAGTTAGCGGTTCAGGTTTTTCAAGCCATTCGATCCTTCAGTGATGACAAGCGTTTGCAAGTTCTGCCCATTTACGGTGGACAGTCCATTGATATTCAAATGCGTCGCCTGCACCGAGGTGTGCAGGTTGTGGTGGGTACGCCGGGACGGGTTTTAGATTTGCTGAAGCGAGGCGACCTGAAGCTGAATAATGTCGGCTTTTTGGTGCTGGATGAAGCAGACGAGATGCTTAACATGGGGTTTATTCAAGATGTCGAGCGCATCTTGGCTCAGGCTCCCGCAGAGCGCCAAACCGCATTCTTCTCGGCCACTATGGAGCCTTCGATTCGAGAATTAACGGCTAAATTCCTTCGATCGCCCGTCATTGTCAACGTTGAACAGGCCAAAGCTGCGCCCCAACGCATTAATCAGGTGGCGTACATTGTTCCTCGGGGTTGGACTAAAGCGCGATCGCTCCAGCCTATTCTAGAAATGGAAGATCCCGAATCCGCGCTTATCTTTGTCCGAACTCGTAAAGCGGCGGCTGATTTGACCCGTCAACTTCAATCTGCTGGACATAGCGTGGATGAATATCATGGCGATCTTAGCCAGTCTCAACGCGAACGTCTATTGCTTCGCTTCCGTCAGCGTCAGGTGCGCTGGGTCGTTGCCACAGATATCGCCGCTCGAGGTCTCCACGTCGATGACCTGACTCATGTCATTAACTACGACCTGCCTGATAGTGTAGAAAGCTATGTTCACCGCATTGGTCGAACTGGACGCGCTGGCAAGGAAGGAACTGCCATTTCGATCGTTCACCCTCTTGATAAGCGTAAGCTAAGAGACATTGAGCGCCATGTCCGCCAGAGCCTGACGATCGGCACCATTCCTACCCGGGCGGAAATTGAAGCCCGTCATTTGCAAAAGCTTAAGAGCCAGGTTGGAGAAGCGCTTGCAGGTGAACGGATGGCTTCCTTCCTGCCCATTGTGTCTCAGCTCAGCGAAGAATTTGATCCCCATATGATCGCTGCCGCTGCTCTGCAAATGGCGTACGACTATATCCGCCCAAGCTGGATGAAATCAGATCAACCCTCTGATGATCCGGTTTACGAAGAAGAGCGTAAGCCCCGTCGGTATGGAAACAACTCAAACTCGTCTCGTTCATCGGGCGGTTCTTCTGTTCCTAAAGGTAAGCCCGTCAAGCGCGATAAGGCATCTGGTGCTGTCCACTAAGCTCCTTGATTATTACCGTCAGGTCAGCCAACAACTTCTGACGGTAGTAGATGTAGAGACGACGGGGCTATATCCGTCTGAAAGCCGTGTGATTGAAGTCTCCGTTCTCCAAGCAACCTTGGAGGGCGGCATTCAGTCACAGAAAGCAACTTTGATTAATCCCCAGACTCGTATCCCTAGCAAGATTACGCAAATTACAGGGATTGATCAAGGGATGGTAGAACGGGATGGGGCGATCGCCTCTGCGGTTTTCCCCATTATCTTCCTCTTCTCAATTCCGGTACGCTCACAGCTCACAACCTAGAATTCGACTATCCTTTCTTGCAGGCAGAGTACCAGCGATTGGGGGTAGTTTTTGAGCGTCCTGTCGAGCAACATCTCTGCACCGTTCAACTTTCCCGCCTCATGCTGCCCGATTTATCTTCCCGTAGCCTGCCCAACCTTGTCCGGCACTTCGGTTTCAAAGTGGGCAAATCCCATAGAGCTGAGGCAGATACTTTAGCTTGCTGGCTCCTGGCAGAACGCTTGTTAGGGGAGATTCTCAACGAACCTGAAAAAATTTTACTGGCTCGTTTTGCTCGTCAGTGGTTGCCACTCAAGGATGCTGCAAAATTACTAAACTGTTCGCAGCCCAAAGCAAAGCTGTTGCTTGCTGGGATTCCTTCTCGGCAGGCAGGTCGCGCTGGCACGCTAATGTATCAGCGGGGAGATGTGGAGCGTGTCTTGAACGAAGAACAAGGAGACTCGCAGCTTTCTTTGCTTTGAGCTATTTGCTTAATCTATAACTGCTTTGCAATTCGTCGTAAGTATTGGGACTGAGTATGGAGGCTGAATTGAACATAAGATGCAAACGGCTGAACTCATGATAAAGCTCCCTAGACTCTTCAAAAATCTAGGGGGCTTATAAATTACAGATAAAGGCTTACGCAGCAGACAATGTTCGGCGCTTGCTCACCAAGCGGAAGACCTCGATAATATCCTTTTCAGCCCAGTCCTTGAAGTTATCTAAACCAATACCGCACTCATAGCCAGCATTGACTTCCTTCGTGTCTTCCTTCATCCGTTTGAGCGAATCAAGATTGCCTTCGTGCACAATCTCGTTGCCTCGACGAACCCGAACGCGACTGTTCCGAACAATTTTGCCCGACAAGACATAACATCCAGCAACTGCACCTCGTCCCACCGGGAAGACTGCCCGAACCTCCACTTGCCCCAACGGCTCTTCCACCATCTCAGGGTCAAGCAGACCCTCCATCGCGCCTTGAATATCTTCCAGGAGCTTATAAATGATGTTGTAGTCGCGGACATCAATGCCAGCTTTGTCAGCAGCTTGACGTGCGCCGCTGGCTAGAGTGGTGTTAAAGCCCACGATCACCGCAGAACTGGCTGCAGCCAAATCTACGTCGGTTTCTGTAACTTCGCCCGGCGCTGCTAGCAGAACCCGCACTTGAACTTCCTTCTGCGGTAGCTGTTGCAGAGCTCCTAGAATTGCTTCCACAGAGCCTTGAACGTCTGCCTTCAAGATCAGGTTGAGTTCTTTTAGCTCGCCCTCTTGAGCCTGAGCCGAAATGGTAGTGAGGCTGACGCGACGGGATGCCATTGCCTGCTGGAGGCGCGATAGGCGTTGCTGATCGGAACGATCGGAAGCCAAAGAACGAGCTTCTTTCTCATCCCGATAAACTTCAAACTCATCTCCGGCAGCAGGAACATCACTCAGCCCTAGAACCTCAACAGCATAGGATGGACCAGCAACACCGACGCGCTTACCGCGATCGTCAATCATGGCTCGGACTTTACCAAACACCGAACCCGCCACCAGAATGTCGCCCACCTTGAGTGTTCCATTTTGGATGATCAGACTTGCAACAGGACCTCTCGCTTTATCGAGGTTAGCTTCAATGACGGTTCCTTTAGCAGGGCGATCGGGGTTAGCGTAAAGGTCTTCTACCTCCGATACCAGCAGAATCATTTCTAACAGGGTTTCCAAGTTTTCGCCTTTGATAGCGCTGACCGGAACCATAACGGTGTCGCCGCCCCACTCCTCCGCGACGAGTCCATACTCGGTTAACTCTTGCTTAACGCGATCGGGCTGAGCTCCTTCTTTATCAATCTTGTTGATGGCAACGATGATAGGCACGCCTGCTGCTTTAGCATGGCTGATAGCCTCAACGGTTTGAGGCCGGACTCCGTCATCAGCCGCTACCACTAAGATCGCCACGTCAGTTACCCTGGCTCCTCTTGCTCGCATGGCTGTAAACGCCTCGTGACCTGGAGTATCCAAAAAGACAACCTGCTGCATTTGGTTGCCATGCTCAACATCCACATGGTATGCCCCGATATGCTGGGTAATGCCGCCCGCTTCGCCCTGTGCCACTTTGGTTTTGCGGATAGAGTCAAGCAGAGTCGTCTTACCGTGGTCAACGTGTCCCATGATTGTGACCACAGGAGGGCGGCGGATCAGGTGATCCAGGTCAGATGCATCTAGCATCTCAGTGACTTTCTTCGCTTCAGCCTCAATGAGACCGGTCTCAACTTCAATCTCAAATTCCTGAGCCACCATGGCGGCAGTAGGAATATCAAGAATTTGGTTAATGTTAGCGGCAATACCTTTGATAAAGAGGACTTTGATTAATTCGGTTTCAGGAACCCCTAGCAGATCTGCTAGATCGTGCACTGAGAGGCTCCCTGTGAGAGTAATCTGTTCAGGGCGCTGACGAACTTCCTCTTGGCGGCGATCGCGCTTAAAGCCACGAGAATTACCGCTGTCAGAAGAAGACCTCTTACTCTTAGGAGGACTAAAGGACGCTACTGCCGGTTTGGCACCCGGCTTTGCTTTTTGCTTGGCTGGGCGTGCCAGAGACAGACTGATTTGAATCGGACTAGGCTCACCAGATTCGTTCTCATCATCATCATCAAGCAGAGAGCCGGGTACTAGCTCATCCTCGTCTTCAATCAGAGGCTGCACGCGACGCTTAGTCTTAGTTGCAGCCGCCTTAGCTGCCTTAGCCGCAGTTTCTTGTTCATCCTCTTCCTCTTCTTCCCAGCCTTTGTTTTTCTTGGGAGGACGAGGAGGGGTCGGACGGCGGAGATCATCACCCAGAGCCGGTGGGACAACGGTTCCATCAGCACCCACTTTTACTTCAGTTGTATCAGCAGCAGGGCGAGAGGGTTTGTGCCGAAGCTCGATGATGGGCTTGGGGCGAAGCTGAGGGCCATCGGCGATCGCCGGACTTTCATGCCGACGAGGTGCGTCCTTAGTCGTGAGAATAATCTCGGTTGCTCTTCCGTTTTCTGAACCTGCCTGATTAGCTGTCTCAACTCTTGCCTTCCTTAGGGTCGGACGATTTGCCGAACTAGGGGTCACTGCATGGGGAGACTTCGTGACAGGACGACTAGGAGGCACCACTAGTTCTTTGGGCGGTGCTGCCACTGGACTTTTTGGAGTCACAGTCTGGGCGACTACAGGCTCCTCTAAATTAGCCACCGCAACTTCTCCTTGAGGCACTTCTGTCTCGTCTGTCGATCCGTTCATCTCAGTGTCGGATACAGCATTCGTCAGAGCCTTGTCTACTGTGGGCTCGTTGAGCGGAGTTTTGTCGGTGATTCCATCTTCATCAGCATCAACAACTTCACCTGGACGTACGGGAGGACGAGCCGGTGCGCTCAGTTTGGCTGGAGGCTGAGCAGGAGGCAATACATTTGCTACAGGCGGAGCGGCAACTTCAACCTCTGGGCGCTTAGGCGGCTCAGTCAGAGGACGATTTCGACGGATTTCTAAAATCTGCTGTTTCTTCACAGGTGGCTTAAGCGACTGCTTGGCTGTAGAAGTAGCAGTGGGAGCCGAAGTAGGCTTATGAGAGAGGGTCGGAGTATATTTCTCAGCCGCAGTCCGAATCTGAGCAGCCTCTTCTTCAGTAATAGTGCTGCTATGGCTTTTGACTGAGATGTTGAGCTTATCACAAACCGTCAAGATGTCTCGATTGTCCAAATTCAATTCCTTTGATAACTCGTATATTCTGACTTTGCCGTTGTTCATCCAATATCCCCTCTGCGACCTGAATATGTGTGCTACATAGTGACCTACTGCTTTTCCTGAACGAAACTACACTGGAAACCTTAACCCGAATTTTAGCTAAAACCAGATCATTCCACTCAGAGAATGCCACAAGGACTATCTCTGTGACTACTAAACTTAATCTTTTATGAACTCTTCTCAACTTGATGACTTCCCGCAGGGAGTAATCTTAATGCCTCATCGTGACTCTGCCAACTGCTCTGTAGGACATTTCTCCTACTTTACATTGTTTTCCAGAGGGAGTGAGAGCAATTGAGTGGTGCAAAAATTGACGAACGTTAGTCGTTATGGAGGCGCTGTGGAGGTGGTTGAAGCCCTTACTTTACTTTGAGTATAAACTGACTCGACCCGCACCTTGACACTCCATACTTTTACTCTAGCTTGGCTTTTTCTAAATGACATGGAGTTGGGGGAACTGATAAGCGCTGCCACAGACTCTGATAAATTTCCTCTGGAACAGTTGCTTTAAGCGATCGCCCAAGTCGGTTCTTTTTTTGTGCTGCTTGTAGACAACTCTCCTGTGGACATAGATACGCAGATCGTCCCATCCCTTTATCTAATTGTACTGCCTGGGATGGAAAGACCCGCACAATTCGCCAAAAAACTTCCTTCGGGGAGACTTTTCTGCAACTGATACAACAGCGGTGGTTAGGCAGCATAATCGTGTCTGGATTGATTCATCCTAAGTTCAAACTAAGTTTGGATCTGGTTTAGTCCTGCGGACGCTGCAATGCTTCGTTCACTTCGATTCCGAACCCGTCTGCGCCCTTGTCCTCCTGTTCATCTGAGGATGAGAGGTCTTCAAATTTCTCTTCGGTTTCTTCTGCCCAAGTAGAAGACTGGCTAGGATAGCGTTCCTCGGCAAATGCCTCGATTTTGCGATTTTCGGCTTCATAGTCGTATTTGGCAGTGTCTTTAATGTCGATTTTCCAGCCTGTTAACCGGGCGGCTAAACGAACATTTTGCCCCTCCTTGCCGATCGCCAAGCTCAGTTGATCTTCGGGTACGAGTACATGGGCTTGACGGTCTTCTGAATTAACCAAGCGCACCTCATCGACCCGAGCAGGACTCAGGGCATTGGCAATGTAAGTGGCTGGGTCAGGCGACCAGCGAATCACGTCGATTTTTTCGCCTCGCAGCTCATTGACGACCACTTGAATACGGGAGCCCCTGGCTCCAATGCAGGCTCCCACCGGATCAACATCTCGCTCAACGGTATCGACCGCAATTTTAGTCCGAGGTCCAACCGAGCGGGAGGGCGGATTGGCTTCACGGGCAACCGCTACAATCCGAACAATTTCCTCCTCAATTTCAGGGACTTCCGTGGCAAACAGATCCACCACTAATCCTGCATCAGTTCGAGATGCTAGGAGCTGAGGACCTCGATGGGAGCCTTCCAGGACTTTTTTGAGAAAGACTTTAAAGGTGGCATTAGCGCGGTAGTTGTCGTTAGGAAGCTGATCGCGCTTGAGCAGTTCTGCTTCTACTTCCGATTGACCGAAGCCGCTTGTCACTGCCAAGATGACGGACTGCCGCTCAAATCGGAGAACCCTAGCTTGAAGGACGCTGCCCTCGAGCTCTTGAAATTCCTCTTGAACCAGCTTGCGCTGTTGATCTCGAAGTTTCTGGGCAAGCACTTGTTTGGTTTGGATGGCTGCCATCCGTCCGAAGTCTCCTTGGTCAGGGGTGACATCAAGTACGACGGTATCGCCAAGCTGGGCTTCGGCAGCAACTTCTTGGACTTCTTGTAAGGAAATATTGTGGTCGGAGTTATCGACCGTTTCTACGATGGTTTTGGTGGCTAGTACTCGAAAGCCTTCGTCTTCTACGTCTAGTTCAACTTCAAAGTTATTAAAGTACTCTTCGTCAAAGTTGGGGGCATCGGCGCGGTGAGTGCGGCGGTAGCGTTCGTAGCCTTTGAGCAGCGCCTCGCGCAGAGCTGCTTGAACCGCGTGCTTGGGGAGGTTGCGTTCGCGGCTAATTTCATCGATCATTTCTTGGAGTTTGGGCAGCTCGACCATTGACATCGGAGAAACCTCTTCGGGGGTGGGGATGGATTAAATTTTGTGAAATTTTGTAGGCTCTAGGCGATCGCTATTCCGATCGCTCGATCAATTGGACGCGCTCGATCAGAGACCGAGGGATGGCGATCGCTCGTCCCTTTTGGCTGAGGTGAACGCTCTCATCCTCTCGCCGGATTAAATTACCCGTCCAGGCATTTTGTCCTTTGTAAGGTTCGAGCGTTGTGACCTCAACCGGAAACCCTTTAAAAGAAATAAACTCTCGATCGGTGGTTAAGGTTCGAGAGATACCGGGGCTGGAAACTTCGAGAATGTAAGCATCAGGAATGATTTCCGACTCATCTAGCACTGCTTCGAGTGCCTGACTCATGTGTTCACAATCCTGCAGACTGGTGTCTTGTTTTTGATTCCGAACATCAATGCGCAAAACCGGGGGGCTTTGATGGGTGTGAAATACAGCTCCTACAACATCTAGCCCAAGGGCAGCAGCAACAGGGGTTGCTAATTCGGTAATGTGGGGGATGAGAGGATGGGGCATGACTTAGAACAAAATCTGAGCGAGTTCAGCTAAGAATAATATTAAAAAAAGTGGGCATTGACCCACTTCAGTGACCAGCTTTAATTTTGAACCCAATCAAAATTGGTCGCCAATCTCGAGATTTAGTGTAGCGCATCCATCCTCAAGCGTGTTGCTCTGGGTCTAATCCTCATTCTCGCAGGGTCATTCCATACAATTTTTTGAGGTCAGCTTTTAAGACTTCGGGATCGGCTTCGGTCAGCCGTTTGACATAGTTAATTTTAAATTCTTCTAGCATTTCCACTAGCAAGGCTTGAATTTCTTCAGAGGCTCCTTGCTGGGCTTGGGTTTTTAAAGCCTGAGTAAAGCGATCGATGACTCGTTGAAGCAGGTCAATGCCTACTGGATCTTCGAGCGCTGCGATCAGGGCTTGGTAAGTGTTTGCGAGACTTGGGACACCAGTTGTTGAGTCAGTTGGGTTGACCAATTGCCAAGACCAGGGAGACGTTCTAAGCCAGAGTAGGCTGGAGAAGCGCTGAGGACGCGGGTGAGGGCATGGTGCATGAATGCTTCTAGATCGGGCTTCACTTGGGGCAGGACTTGGTAAACCAGCAATGTGACGAGATGTTGGGCGATCGCTTTTCCTTCATCAATATTATTGAGATCGATATAGCGCTGACCGCTTGAGGATTGCAGCAACCACCGAGTAATTTCGCCTTGACGAATCAATGCTTGGACTTGATCAATGGCGCGTAAAATGACGACTTCGGTGAGTTCTACTGCCAGACTAGTCACCAAGCCTTTGGTGAGGCGATCGCTCAGCGGCTTAAGATTCAACAGCTTAGCTTGATTTAGCCGCACCAATACCGGAATAATTCTCAGCCATCGCCAGAAAGGCAACAGCAACAGCAGGTCATACCATCGCCACAGAAGTGCATCAAACCCCGTTACTTTATCGATCCGACTGAGGGCAAAGGTTCGTGCCAAAAGCTCAATGCCAAAGATCGCTATAAATGCCAAGTCGATCTTTAAAACAAGTCAATCGGTTCGCCATTCTCGCCAATGCCTCGGAAGTAGTTGGTGCGAATTAGGGGCGCAATTTGGCGATTGAAGAAGGTAGAAGAGGCATCCCACTGGGTTTTAGCAATGTAGGCAGGACTCCAGAATAGTTCAAACGCCTGTTTAGAAGATTCTTGCCCGGTATATTCTCGCATTCGCCGTTTTATGCGCTCCAGCGTGCCAGATTTATTGGCAGTTTGAAACGGATCTTCGTCAATCATTTCAATGCTTTGATTGCGCAATTGTTCTAGCAAGCTGAGCACTTGGGGCGATCGCACTCCGGTTTCCGAAACTTGAGTTTCTAGAGCCGATACAGTTTTCAGATACAGATCGGTAGAGCGGTAGGGTTCAATGCCTTTGATGTGAAAACCGTACCATTGGGTGAAGCGAGGCAGTTTTTGTAGATAAAAATCTCGCCAGGGAATATAGCTGAGGTCGAAGGCGACAAGGCTGAGATTGAGGAGAGCAACGATCGCCATCAGTCGTTCAAACCAGAGGCGTTTGTCGAGGCGGGAGGCTTTCCGAAGCTTTTTCTGAATGATCATTGCTAATTTCGTGAGGCAAATTCATTATTACTGCGATTGGCAACGGTTTGATCGATCGCTTAAAGCATTAAGCAGTCGAGACTGAGCCCAAACTGAGCCTAAGCCGTGCTGAACGCTGATGTACTCAAGCCGTGCGATAGAATATTAATAATCCTTAACACTCTTCTTTAATCATGCAGACAGCAGTTGCAGCCGCGATTGGGGCTTACTGGCAGTGGCGAGACTATTTAATTTATTACGTTAAGGCAGGCGATCGCCATCCTCACCGTCCGCCCCTGTTGTTGGTTCACGGGTTTGGCGCTTCCACTGACCATTGGCGTAAAAATGTGGCGGAGTTAAGTCAAGATTTTGAGGTCTGGGCGATCGATCTTTTGGGGTTTGGGCGATCGACCAAAGCCGTCGCGCCCTATGGCGGTGATCTGTGGCGCGATCAACTCCACGATTTTATTACCGAGGTGATTGGTCAGCCAGTGGTTTTAGCCGGGAACTCCATTGGCGGCTATGCGACTTTGTGCGTCGCGGCTCAGCGTCCAGAATCCGTTTTGGGGCTAGTGCTGCTCAATCCCGCCGGACCTTTTACTTCCAGCCAGTCGCTTCCAGAACCCAATCTGGTGCAAAAGGCTTTAGGAGACGCGGTCAAGGCTTTTTTGTTATCGCCTGTGCCTAGCTTTTTCATTTTTCAGTATGTGAGGCAGCGATCGCTCATTCGTAAAACCTTGCTCAAGGTTTACCTCGATCCCAGCGCCGTTACAGATCAACTGGTTGAAGACCTCTATCGTCCGGCTTGCGATGTGGGCGCGGCACAGGCATTTGCCGCCATGTTCAAAACGCCTGCTGGCGAGAAAAACGATGTGCTGCTGGGGCAAATGTCTTGCCCTTTACTGATGCTGTGGGGTGAAGCTGATCCCTGGGCAAATGCGCGGGAAAGAGGCAGGCAATATCGACAGCACTACCCCAGTTTGACAGAATTCTATCTCCAGGCGGGGCATTGTCCCCATGATGAAGTGCCGGGGCAAGTGGATGGCTTGCTGAAAGCTTGGCTGGTGAGTGAAGGCTTGGCTGTGGCGTAAAAGCTTGGCTGGTGAGTGAAGGCTTGGCTTTAGGTTCAAGATTAGCGTTTAGGAATTGAGCGACGGGCTGGCTTTTCATGAAAATAAAGCTGCTTCTAGTGAAACAGCCAGCTCGTGAAGGCATACTTTTTGCCTCGGCGGATGGGCAGAGAGGCGTGGGGATGGGTGAAGTAGGAGGGAAACGCGAGAACCGCTCCGGCTTGGGGTTGGACGGTGATATTTTGGCGATCGAAAAAAGTTTCGCCGCCTGCAAAGCCGTCATTGAGATATCCCACAATGCTGATATCGCGAGTCGGAATTCCCTCCTGCACCTCCTGAAAACGGCTGCTGAGAAGGATATTATCAACGTGGCGCTTATAAAAATGCCCTTTGCGGTAGCGCAAAATTGAGCAGGGTTCGGCGTAGGGAAACTTAATGCCATAGGTTTGAAACAAAAGATTCTGAACGATCGCCACCTTGCTCAACATCAATTGATTGAGCGATCGAGACGCTTCATCTCGCCCACCCAAGTGCAATAGATCATTGCTCCGAACTTGGTTATCGACTTTCTCAATTAAAATTCCAGCGGCTTGAAACTGTGCCGACTCTACGGATTGAATAATGTGTTGGCAAAGCGTAGGTTCTAAAACATTTTTTACCAAAAAGATCTCATTACCCAGAGGAGTGAGAACATGAGTAGACATGGTGCAAATTCATCGAAAGGTAGATTGTTCGCGGCTAGATTCGCTAAAGTCTGTTTGACCCAGGCGGCAAACTATCAGAAAATTCAGCAGTTCTAAGGCGTTCACTAAGCCTAGCTTATCTTTTGAAAACGATGACCCATTCCCCTAGCAACGCTCGCAAATGGTTTTATCCTCTGGATCGAACGGCATGGATGTTAATCCTGTTGCTCAGTTTGATCATTGGAATCTTGCTGGTTAGGGGCGATCGCACGGCTCCTCGGATTCGAGACTTTTCTTGGGAAAATCGGCAGGTCGGCACCGAAGATGCTGCCTTTGTGCTGACGTTTAGTCGCCCGATGGATCAGTCCAGCGTCGAAAATAACCTGCAAATTCAGCCTGCCCTGCCTGGAAAAATGAGCTGGGCGGGACGACGGATGGCTTATACCCTGGATGCACCCGCACCCTATGGCGAAAATTTTGAGCTGAAGTTGCAAGGCGCAAGGGATCGGTTTAGCCGATCGAACGATGCGCGGGCTCAAATGCAGCTTTATACAGGACGGTTCAAAACCCGCGATCGCGCCTTTGTTTACCTGGGCGTTGAGGGCGAGGAGGCGGGACGGCTGGTGCTGCAAAACCTGACGCAGCAGAAACAGCAAATCCTCACGCCTAAAAATTTGGTGGTCATCGACTTTAAGCCTTATCCCGAAGGCGATCGCCTCCTCTTTTCCGCCAGCGATCGCACCGATACTAAAGCGCTCCTTAACCAGAAAATTTACACCGTCACCACAGGCATTTCCCTGCAACAATCTGCCAGCGATCCGGGGGAAAGAAAGCCCATTGCGTCGGTTAGCCAGGAAACCTTACCGGGAGTCGTCAATCTAGTTCTGGACAACAAAGACTACCAAAACCTTAAATTTGACCTTTCTCCCAACGGCAAAATCGTCATCGTCCAGCGGATCAATCAACGCAATCCCGCCGACTCTGGCATATGGATGATCAAAGACGGTACGCCTGCCCAGCCCCTTAAAACTGAACCCGGTGGCGATTTTTTGATTGCGCCAGATAGCACGTCCTTAGCCATGTCTCAGGGACAAGGGATGGCGATTTTGCCGCTGGAACCGGATGGACAACGGCTAGATTTTTACCAAATTTGGGGTGGCGTTAAGCTTTGCCAACGATGGCTCTGCTGCGGCAATGGTGAAGTTTAACCGCGACCCCAAGAACCCAACGCGATCGCTATTTTTGGTCACGAACCAAGGCGTAGAAAAAGAACTGCTTAAAACAGATGGCTCTATCATAAGCGCCGAGTTTGACCCCACCCGGAAAAATCTTTACTGCCTCGTGACTAAGCGTCTTCCCGGCGACGAGTATCTCGAAGAGCCCTACCTTGTTGCCATCAATCTCGACACTGCTCAGCGGGTTGACCTCCTGCGCCTGCCCATTCAACGAGATATTCAAATGAGTTTGGCTCCCGATGGATTGGGGATTTTGTTTGATCAAGTGGTGGATCAAGCCCCAACTCAAGACGATGAGGAGAAAGATCAGCCGTCCGGGCTAATTCGTAGTAGCGATGGAAAAGCGATCGCCTCCAGTCGCCTTTGGTTCCTCCCCATTTTGCTCGACAAAGAGAACAGGGCTACCCCTGCCGACCCACAAGCCTTAGAGTTACCAGGATTGCGTCCCAAATGGCTGCCGTAATCTAGCCTCTAGTCGGCTATGATCTTCAGCAAGAATGAACGCTCCTCTCTTTCCTGCCCTTTTGAGGAACTGCCCCATGAAACGACTGCACCGGCTTCTGCTTCTATCCTTCCTGGCTCTCCTCACTGTGGGCATTCTCATTGCCTGTGCCAACGGTCAAAATAATACCCAAACTGCTATTAAAGTGGGTTCTAAAGACTTTACCGAGCAGTTTATTGTGGGCGAAATGTATGCGCTCACTCTGGAACAAGCAGGGTTTACGGTAGAACGAAAGCTTAACCTGGGGGGTACGCCCGTGGCTCAAGCCGCGCTAGAAAACGCCGAAATTGATCTTTACCCCGAATACACCGGCACTGGGTTGCTCACCGTTTTGAAACTTCCTGCCTTAAGCAATCCCCAAGAAGTTTTGCAAACTGTCTCAAGAGGCTATCAGCAAAAGTACAACCTGACTTGGCTAGATCCTGCACCCATGAACAATACGCAGGCGCTTGCAATGACCGAGGCAGGGGCAAAAAATTTGAGGTCAGAACCCTCTCCCAAATGGTCGCTAAAGCCAATGAACTCACCCTGATTGGTCCACCCGAATTTGAAGTGCGTGAAGATGGACTACCCGGAATCAAAGCAAAATATGGCAATTTTGACTTAAAAGAGTACAAGTCTGTGGATGCAGGCTTGCGCTATAGGGGGCTAGTCGATGGTGAAGCGGATGTTGCGGTGGCATTTGGGACAGATGGAGAAATCGGAGCTTTCGATCTCGTTGTTTTAGAAGATGACAAACAACTTTTTCCTCCTTACCAAGTTGCTCCTGTCGTCCGGCAAGAAACTTTAGATGCTAATCCCAATTTAGCCGCTGCACTCAATGCCTTAGCCCCCAAACTTACCACTGAAGTGATGCAGCGTCTTAACTACGAAGTGAGCGGCAAACAACGCGAACCCGTGGAAGTGGCGCGAGAATTTTTGACCCAACAAGGTTTGATCACCCAATAAGGTCGGATCAAAAAGGTCTGATCAAAAAGGTCTGATCAAAGGGTAGAAGCGGCTGAACGAAACCCATTCGGGGAGCGCCTGATAGGGCTATGAATCTCGGCAAGGGGGCAAATGATCAGAAGTGAAGGGGAACAATTGACTGCCATCCGCTTTGATCAAGTTTCACTTCAGTTCTCGGGTGCCTCCGCGCCGTCAGTGAGGGGATGTAGCTGTGAGGTTGAACCCGGCAAACTGATTGTGATTCTGGGACCATCTGGCTGCGGCAAAACAACTCTTCTAAAAATGGTGAATCGCCTGTATGAGCCTACTTCTGGCACGATTTACCTAGAAGGCGTAGACATTCGCCAGATTGAAGCCACTACCCTCCGTAAACAGATCGGCTATGTGATTCAGCAATCTGGCTTGTTTCCTCATATGACTGTGGCGCAAAATGTGGCGATCGTTCCTAAGTTGTTAGGCTGGAATCGATCGCGAGTTCAGGCTCGCGTTGATGAACTTCTAACGCTTGTGGGTTTATTGCCGAACGACTATCGCGATCGCTATCCGGCACAGCTTTCAGGCGGGCAACAGCAGCGAGTCGGTTTAGCCAGAGCCCTTGCTGGTAATCCTAATGTTCTGTTAATGGATGAACCTTTTGGGGCGATCGATGCGATCACGCGCACGAGTCTTCAAGATGAAATTTTGCGGTTACAACGTCAGCTCAAAAAAACGATTTTATTTGTATCCCATGATGTAGAAGAAGCATTGCGCCTTGCAGACTATTTACTGATTATGCAAGAGGGGGCGATCGTGCAATATGATACTCCTTTTAATGTTCTAGCTAAACCTGCTAATGCGTTCGTGCGAGAACTTTTAGGCGCGGATGATACCGTGCGTCAACTGAGTCTGCTGGCGGTAGAAACCGTTATGGTTGAGACTTTAGAGCGCGATGCATATAATATCTGCGAACCAACGCGCCCCTTACCCACCGTTGAACGACACGAGAGCTTACGTCATGCTTTGTCGTTAATTTTAAAAACAGGTGTACCTCACTTAACAGTGGTAGAAAATGGCGTTGCGGTTGGGGTGCTGACGCTCGATCAGATTCGTCAGGCTGCCCAGAAATCTGTTTAAGCCCGCTCCAAGGTTTCTTCAACTCCATTGCTAAACCCAACCAACCAATCTTTGACCCAATAAGTTGCCCGACAATCATCCTCGTTGTAGCGCAAAATCAAATTGAGAAAAGCGCGATCGCCCGTTTCTAGCCATTGGGAATACCAACAAATCGACTGCGCTCCGTTGGCTTCGGCATCTCGCCAGTCAAACCCAATCCACCGAGCAATTTGTTTCAGGGCATAGCTTTCGATGGGTAAAATTGCCACCCGGGTTACCCGTTCATGTAAGTCTATAAATCGCTTCAGCAAAGGTTCTACCCGATGGCGCGGCGTGCCATAGAGTTCTGCCATCCGCTTAACGGTTTGAACTTCGTAGGGACAGAAGTGAAAAATGGGCGCATCGGGATATTGCCAAACCAGGTCGAGAAATTTCTCCCAAACTACACCTTCCTCTTCTTGGCGCTCTGCCAGCATGGGATGGAACACTTCGGTTTGGGCTTGTCGATCGACCACCAACACGCCATGGAGATAAATTAAATTCTGCTCGGGGGCTGCTTCAATGTCGAAGTAAAGCTCAATCCGGGCGGTGGGCAGCTCGTGAACCGGAATGAGGGGAAGGGTCGGTTCTGCGGGGGCGGCGATCGCTCGGTTGTGTAACGTCGCCTGGGCTTGCTTCACCAGCTTGTGGGCAACATGGGGCCCAAAACCCGGAAGAGACTCTAGCTTTTGCGGACTGGCGATCGCCAAAGCCTCCACTGTTGTTAAATGATGAGCCTTCAGATGAACATAACGGCTAGCAGTGACCCCTGGCAGCAAGGAAAGATGCTGCTCTGCTTGTGCCACGCTATAGCAATGCTTCAACCACGGACAGAGATCGCAACGATTATGGGCAATAAAAACTTCAGGCTCTTCGGGGGGACAATGGTCTGGAGATTTAGAAAGGGTTTGAAAGCAGTCTTGCAGCAGGTCTTGCAGACGCGGCAGCAGTTCTACCAAATCCACGGCATAGTCGCTGCGCTGCCGTAAAATTAGCCAACTATTTTCTGACCACGCCCCTTGCACCGCTGCCAATACGTAAGCATGATAGGCCGCCATCATTTGATAGTCCATTTTGGGGCGTTTGCCCAAGCGGATATCAACCGGTTCGTATAGCCAATTGCCAAAAATGGAATAACCGGGACGTTTGACCAGGAGGTTGGGGCGAGTTACCAAGTTCATCCCATTTTCTAGGCTCACTCGCAGGACTCCTTGGCTAATGCGCTCAACGCCTTGATGCATCAGTTGCAGCGTAGCGGCAGCCCCAGCAACCCAGTCATGGCGAGGGTAGAGCGGCAGATGGGCATAGGGTTGCTCTGCGAGGACTGCGGTTTGGTTGGCAATGCTGTCTTGACGAAGCTTAAGCAGATAGTCGCTGGGGCGATCGCGTAGTCGGTAATCTTCGTACAGCTCTAGGTACGAACGGCGACGGCAGCGCTGATGATTAAACAGAATCTCGTCGGTCAGCCAGAGTAACTCTGTAGACGGCAATGTAGAAGGCAGTTCTATTTCAGGTCGTTCTGGGGCAAAGGGTTGGGTTGGCGCGATATCAAAATTCTGAGCTACTCGAAGCAAGGAGGCTGGACTTTCTCCCTCAGCCTCCACCAAATTGGGGTAGAAGGGATTAACCGTCAAGGCTCCTCTGCTGATTAAAGAAGAATTTCCACGAAAGCATTCCCTCCGGGAATAGCTCTAGCGAGGGCAGCAACTTACATTTCAAACTCAGCTTTGCTTTAAAATGCCAATCAATCATGCAGCGGTTCTGACTTGTTTGACTCAATTAAATCTCCCTATGACTTTAGCTTGATTCCCTCAATTTTGCTCGTAGTGTGCATTTCTTTTTCTAGGAACTTCTCATGTCCCATTTGTCATCGGTTCAGTTCGATCGCCTGATTCAGCATCGTCAGCAGTTTCCAGCCCTTGCCCATAAGGCTTACTTCAACTATGGCGGACAAGGCACCCTGCCCCAAGGGGCGATCGCTGCCATTCACCAAGCCCACGAACAGATTCAAACCACCGGTCCTTTTTCTGGGGCATCTAACGGCTGGATTTCGGAACAAGCCCACCAGATGAAGGGGGCGATCGCCACTGAACTGGGCGTGTCTCCCGAAACCCTCACCCTCACCGAAGATGTTTCGGTCGGCTGCAACATTCCCCTGTGGGGCATTGACTGGCAAGCAGGCGATCATTTGTTGCTGACCGACTGCGAACATCCCGGCATTATTGCCGCTGCCCGCGAAATTCAGCGACGTTTCGGCATCGAAATCACAACTTGCCCCCTAATGGCAACCTTGAATCAAGGCAACCCGACTGATCTGATAGCTCAATGCCTCCAGCCCACCACTCGTCTGGTCGTTCTCAGTCACATTTTGTGGAATACTGGACAGGTTTTACCCTTGGCTGAGATTGTCCAGCTCTGTCATGCTCAACCTAAAATAGTCCGAATTCTGGTGGATGCAGCTCAGTCTGTTGGCATGTTGCCGTTAAATCTTACCGAGATAGGAGCGGATTTTTATGCCTTTACTGGACATAAATGGTGGTGTGGACCGGCTGGATTAGGGGGGCTATATGTGAGCCCTGAAGCATTTTCAAGTCTTAGCCCTACCTTTATTGGTTGGCGGGGTATTGCTGTTAATTTAGCCGGACAACCGACCGGATGGATGGAGGATGGGCGGAAGTTTGAAATTGCAACGTCGGACTACACGCTGTACGCGGGATTGCAGGCAGCGATCGCTTGTCACCAGCAATGGGGAACTGCTGCCGATCGCTACCACCGTATTCTCGAACTCAGTCATTGTCTTTGGCAACAGCTTTCTGAATTGCCCCAGGTTACCTGTCTGCGCCATGCCCCTCCCGAGTCAGGATTGATTTCCTTTACCGTTGAGGGACAATCCCATCCGGCGATCGTCAAAGCCCTAGAGCATCAAGGTTTTCTAGTCCGAACGATTCTTGATCCGGACTGTATTCGGGCTTGTGTGCATTACTTTACTTTGGAGACAGAGATTGAGCAGTTGGGGGTGGCGATCGAAAAGCTCAGCCGATGAAGCTCTAAATCTTTCCTGGGCTTCGGGTGGGTCGGCGGGTTGTGACGAATGTTACGAAGGATTAAGCAATCTGCGGCTATGCTGCTAAAGAGTGGAGGAAGGGAGAGGCTTTTGACGCGATCGCTTAATATATATTAATAACTCTGCGTTGCGAAGTCTTTTTTGCAACAGGTTTCTAAATCAATCAAAGCGTTTTGAGCCGTGTTGGAATCGGAGTTCTCTCCTTTTCTTCCAGACCTTATTAAGCATCCCTGGCTTCACAGATCCAGGAGATTTTGCTCTCTCCGTCCTCAGCCTCAGGTAATAAGCTCCGGGAACCCTAAAGTAACGAAACCAAGCAAAGGAGTTGATCGAAATGGTTGAATTAAGCGAACAGAAAATGCATCATGTGGTCGTAGTGGGGGGCGGTTTTGGCGGGCTTTATGCCGCAAAGGCTTTGGGGCGGGCAGCCGTTAAAGTAACGCTGATTGATAAACGGAACTTTCATTTGTTCCAACCGTTGCTTTATCAAGTCGCAACGGGAACGCTCTCTCCAGCCGATATTTCTTCGCCGCTACGAAGCATTTTGAGCCAGAACAAGAACACTCAGGTATTGCTAGATGAAGTTGTAGATATTGATCCTCAGCAAAATAAAGTGATTCTGAAGGCTCAAGAGCTAGCCTACGATACGCTGATTGTGGCAACAGGGGTGAGCCATCATTATTTTGGGAACGACCAGTGGCAACCGACTGCGCCAGGTTTGAAAACGGTGGAAGATGCCTTGGAAATGCGTCGCCGAATCTTTATGGCGTTTGAGGCGGCAGAGAAGGAGACTGATCCGGAGAAGCGTAAGGCTTGGCTGAATTTTGTGATTGTTGGCGGTGGACCGACTGGGGTGGAATTAGCGGGGGCGATCGCTGAACTTGCCCGTCACACTCTTAAGCACGACTTCCGCAGCATTGATACTACCGAAGCCAAAATTATCTTGCTAGAAGGACTCGATCGCGTTCTTCCACCCTACGCACCCGAGCTTTCAGCCAAAGCAGAAGCTTCTCTCCTTAGATTAGGCGTGACGGTTAAAACCAAAACCCTGGTCACGAATATTGAAGACCACAGGATCACAGCTCGTCAAGGCGAGACCGTTGAACATATTCCCACTCGCACAGTGCTGTGGGCAGCGGGTGTGAAAGCTTCGGCAATGGGAAAAGCCCTAGAGCAGCGAGCCGGGGCAACGCTCGATCGGGTGGGTCGGGTCAGGGTGGAGCCTGATCTGAGCATTCCAGGATATGCCAACATTTTTGTGGTGGGTGATCTGGCAAACTTTTCTCACCAAGGCGACAAGCCGCTTCCAGGCGTAGCGCCTGTAGCCATGAGAGAAGGCGAATACATTGCTAGACTCATTCAAGCGCGGCTCAAAGGAGCTGATCTACCTCAGTTCTCTTACACCGATCGCGGCAGCTTGGCGGTAATTGGACAGAATGAGGCGGTGGTAGACCTGGGCTTTATGAAGTTCTCGGGAGCAATGGCTTGGTTAATTTGGATTTTTGCGCACATTTATTTCCTCATTGAGTTTGATAATAAGCTGATTGTGATGTTGCAGTGGGGCTGGAACTATTTCACCAGCAATCGGGGCGCGCGGCTCATTACGGGTGAAATGTCTTCGATGTTGACCTTAGATGTCGATGTTAAGAGCGACTACAGCGGCTCGGTTAGCAATAAAGCTCCTGTAGAGGTTAATTAGTTTTATAGTTTTATATTAGACTTATCCGCGAATTTACAGCCCAAG
>JAAUPA010000048.1 GCA_012034615.1 Leptolyngbyaceae cyanobacterium CSU_1_4
TCGTTAACAAATGGGATGCCATTGAAAAAGACTCCCACACCATTTATGAGTACGACAAAATTATTAAAGATCGGCTGCATTTTACCGAATGGGCAGAATCAATTTATGTGAGTGCTGAAACAGGACAACGGGTCGAAAAAATTCTCGAACTGGTCAAAACTGCCGCAGAGCAACACAAGCGCCGGGTCAGCACTTCGGTCATTAACGAGGCGTTGGAAGACGCAATGAAATGGCACAACCCGCCCACCACGCGGCAAGGACGGCAAGGCAAGATTTACTACGCCACCCAAGTCTCTAGCCAGCCGCCCTGCATTGCTTTATTTGTCAATGATCCCAAGCTGTTCAACGACAACTATCGGCGCTATATTGAACGGCAGTTTCGGCAAAACCTGGGCTTTACCGGAACGCCGCTGAAGTTGCTCTGGCGCGGCAAAAAAGTTCGGGATGCTGAGCTAGCTAATAACCCTAATCGGGCAACTAAGGTTTAGGGTTTAAGGCATGGATTTACTGCGATCGCTCCCCATTGGTTTATACCTGGAGCAACCTGTCACTTGGCTCCATCGGATCGATTCTCGCGTCAAACTGGGTTGGCTCCTGAGTTTTCTCTTAACCCCGATCGCCGCCATACCAGAATGGCGAGTGGCGATCGGGGTGGGCTTAATCTTGCTGACCCTCGCGAGTGGCTTGCCGTTTCGGGCTTGGCGAAAACAGCTTGGGTTAATTTTAGGATTTGCGCTGTTGCTCTTTGGCATCACCCTTTTTGCTCCCGATGGCGTTAATGTAACGACTCAGCCTCGCCTACCCGCCAACGAATTTGCGATCGGTCAAGCGGCAGCCACCTCTGCCGCCACTCCAGCCGATCGAGCGATCGCCTCTCTGCCTCAACCCACGAACTATCAATATGTACTGTTAGAAAAAGGCAGCATTCGCATCACTCGGCGATCGGTCGAACTTGCCATCCGGGTCGGCACGCTCATGTTCACCCTGATCTACAGCACTAACCTTTATCTTCTCACCACGGCTCCCGAAGAAATTACAGCCGGACTGGACTATTTAATGCAGCCGCTGCGTCGATTCTTGCCCGTCACTGAAATTGTTTTAACCCTCACCCTGGCTCTGCGCTTCATTCCTTTAGTGCTGGAAGAAGTGCAGAACTTAGTGCGATCGGTGCGCACCCGCGCCATCAACTGGAAAAAGCTGGGCTTTCGAGGAGCCACCCAGGTGTGGAGCGCGATCGCAGAACGCCTGCTCGACAACCTGCTGCTCAGAGCCGAACAAATTGCCAGTGCCATGCAGGTGCGCGGATTCACAAGCCCCAATCAACATCTGGTCAAGTGGCATCAATTCCGGCTGAGAGGCTCTGACCGGTTAGCGCTGCTAGGAGTGGGAATACTTTGGGGAATTCGTTTTTGGGTGGGGAGTTAAGTTGCCTCAGTTCGGGAATCCTTGAATAATCTGGTTCAAAGGTTGATCCCCACTCGGTTTTCAGCTAGATGCCTAAGCTTTGACTGGGGCGATCGCAGAGAACCCCACTCCCAAGCTTGCTTTCAGCCAAAACTAAGCTAACCCTAGTATATTTTGTAGCACAGATGTACAGTTCCACATTAAAGTAGGGATTAAATCTGCCAACTGTTTACCCTAAACATTTGCAGTTATCGAATTAGGCTCTTCCCACTAGCACTGAAATCTAAGACACTTTAATGCTTAACCCGATCGTCCCAGATGTCTACTCAGCCCAGATGAACACCGAAGAATACCTCAACCATCCGACGTTTGGGCTACTTTATAAAATTTGTTTAGTTGAAGAAAATCGTGGGCTCTTTGCCACACTCTATGCCCAGCGCCTGTTCTTCGTCGTTCTCACCAGCGTTGACGGGATGCAGTTTGATGCGATCGGGCGCACCAATGCTCGCATTCTCCTCGAAACTCGGCTCCGAGAGTTGCGCCGCACCGGGCAACAGCTAGAATACACCAAGCTGCAAGCCGCCCACAAAAAACGTTTCTCCAGTAAATAGCAATGGCAGGTTCCCTTCAAACTCAAATTGCTGAACGCTTGACCCAAATTCGTCAAACCCTCCCGGAGTCAGTCAAACTCATTGCCGTTACCAAGCAAGTCTCGGCTGAGGTAATGAGGGCAGCCTATGCCGCAGGAGTACGAGATTTTGGGGAAAGTCGCATTCAAGAAACCCTCGATAAACAAGCCCAGCTTGCCGACTTGCCCAATATCACCTGGCACTTCATTGGACATTTACAAAGTAACAAAGCTGCAAAAGCCCTAGAACTATTTCAATGGATTCATTCAGTCGATAGCCTCAAGCTAGCACAGCGCCTCAATCAGATCGCCGCCGCCCCGATTGCTGCCGACCTCTCTCAAAAGCCGATGCTGTGTCTTCAGGTCAAAGTCTTGCCCGACCCGACCAAGTACGGCTGGACTATTCCTGAGTTACTCCACGACTTGCCAGCGCTAGATCAATGCACTCATCTCAACATCGTCGGCTTGATGGCGATTCCCCCTTACGGCATAGATCCCTCAGAAACCTTGGGCGTGTTCACCCGCACCCGCGATTTGGCGGCGCAAATCCAGCAGGATGAGCCAAAAATTAAACACTTAAAAATGCAAGAGCTTTCGATGGGAATGTCGGATGATTATCGGCTGGCGGTGGCGGCTGGGGCAACGATGATTCGCCTCGGACGGACGTTGTTTGGCGATCGCCCTGAGATTTTTTAGTGGGTTTTGTGTCTTCTTGGGTTCGGCAAGTCTAAAAACATGTAATTTTATGAACCAAAAGCAACCGATTGAGTTAATGTAATCTACACTAACTTTTCGTTGGACTTCCTCACGGTACAAAAAAATTACCTCTGTTGTATTCAGTGCTGAAACCCCCAACCCATACTCTATGCGTAGGGTGAGTAGTTTAATCACCTAGAGGCTGATCAAATTTGTTTTTCTAGGTGGAAGTGAGTTGGAGTCAGCCCTCTCAAGGGTTACATCCTGAGATTGCTGGAACTAATGTTGTCTTTAAAAGAAAACTAAAGATGAATGCTTCTATCTATCGTTTTCTATCTATCGTTAATGTCTTGGGAAATTCTTAAGAATTACTTCCAAGTCAAACGTTCAATCTGAGGATTTAATGCTCTCGATTGATTAGAAAATTGCTGATGTGTTGGGTGCTACTTTAAAGAGTCTTTTGAGATGATTTAAAGTCCAGACGTTTGAACGGCTAAATAAAAGTTTAGGTTTTCTTAATCTTTTTGAAAATATTTCTACATTATTGACTTCAGTAATTTCCTGGATCACACATAATATTGTTTCCAGTAATGTATTGATTCTGTAGAGATTGCATGTATCATTTACTCAAAATCGAAAGAATCTGATGTAGAATGATGCGATTTCAGGGCAGTATACCGAGTAGTCTGGGTGGCATTACCTAAACATTAATGAGGAAAGTATCTAACTAGATAGTTCGGTTTGATTGAGATTTTTCTTCGTGTGTCGCCAATCGGTTAGAGACTGTTCCTTGAGTTTTTAGTTTTGCTGCGTAAAAAGTTAACCTTAGTTTCGTTGGAGCGTGAACAGTGAATACAATTTTTTCTAAGTTAAGAGATTTTGTGGGTCTGAATGAGCCGATGGAGTATGAATATGAATATGCCGAGGTAGATGGCGAAGAATATCGCAATCTTTACCAAGAAGAGCATCCTCAGCCTGTGGTTCAAGAAGAAGAGCCTCGTCGTCGTCGGGCTCGGGAACGGTCAATGCTATCCAACGAATCTGGAGTAGGGTCTACAACCATGAATAACGTAATTGGAATGCCTGGTGCTGCTAACGGTATGACTGAAGTCGTGGTGGTTGAACCTCGGACGTTTGAAGAAATGCCCCAGGTCATTCGTGCCCTGCGTGAGCGTAAGTCTGTGGTCTTGAATTTGACTGTGATGGATCCTGACCAAGCGCAGCGTGCTGTTGATTTTGTGGCGGGTGGTACCTATGCGATCGATGGTCATCAAGAGCGGATCGGCGAAAGTATTTTCTTGTTTACTCCCAACTGTGTTCAAGTTAGCACGGGCAACGCAACGAATGATGGGGTTCTACAACAGGCTCGGGCAGCCCGACCTGCAACCCCGGCTCCGGCTTGGACTGCTGAGCGCACTGCTCGCATGGGATAAGGTTGATTGGAATTTAAGATTTATTGGAATGATTGAGTGGATGAGTCGGCAAGTTGGCAGTCTAGCAAGGTTCATTAAACCTAGGTCGTTATCATTCTTCCTAGCGTTCTCAGCACCTTGCTAGATGTTTTAACCTGAAGGTTTAGTTCAGTTCGTGTTCCTGTTGCATGAGTTCAGGTTTAGATCCTGAGTCTAGGAGACTAAGGTTGTCGGCAAAACTCGGAATTATTGGTGGCGGGGTAATGGGGGAGGCTCTTTTATCCCGTCTTATTGATCAACAGCTTTTTTTACCCGATCGCATTTATATCAGTGAGCCCCAAGCCCAGCGGCAAAGTTTTTTGGCAACGAATTATCAGGTCAATGTGACGGCTGATAATCAAACCGTT
Source organism: Leptolyngbyaceae cyanobacterium CSU_1_4 (assembly GCA_012034615.1). Taxonomy (GTDB): domain Bacteria; phylum Cyanobacteriota; class Cyanobacteriia; order Elainellales; family Elainellaceae; genus Timaviella. Next base: position 4,548 of record JAAUPA010000048.1, read on the forward strand.
GTGGCGTTTGCAGATGTGTTGCTGTTGGCGATTAAGCCCCAAGTGTTTGATTTAGTGGTGGCACCTCTAGAAGTAGGGCGATCGGATCAACTGGTCGTTTCAATTTTGGCGGGTGTGCCGATTCATCGATTAGAGGCGGCGTTTCCCAACCAACCCGTTGTGCGGGCAATGCCCAATACGCCTGCGACGGTTGGCGCTGGAATGACGGCGATCGCCCCTGGCAGCCTGACCCAACCCCAACACCTGCACCTGGCGCGACAGCTTTTTGAAGCTGTGGGTGAGGTCGTAGAAGTGGCTGAGCCTTTGATCGATGCGGTTACAGGGCTTTCTGGTTCGGGTCCTGGGTATGTGGCGGTCATGATTGAAGCGCTGATTGATGGGGGCGTTGCGGTCGGTTTACCCAGGGCGATCGCCACCCAGCTTGCCATTCAGACTGTCCTCGGCACGGCTGAATTACTCCAACGACAGGCATTCATCCAGCCGAACTCAAAGATCGGGTGACCAGTCCGGGCGGCACCACGATCGCCGGGATTGCTCATTTAGAAAGGGTAGGGTTTCGATCGGCGTTAATTGAGGCTGTGCGAGCGGCTTACGAGCGATCGAGGGAATTAGGCGGCTAGAGACAGCAGGTTGTTTCGGTTGTTTGTTTCTGTCGGTTGTTTATAGAGGGAAGGTCGAATAGGCGATATCGTAGGAGAAAGATTCTAGCTCTTGAAAACTGCTATGGCTACCGATCACTTTTCTCGCCCTGTTCCCTCTGTCCCCGCAGCCCTCCCTAATCTCAAAATCATCACCATGTTCCGCTTGGGATTATTTCAAGCAGGATTAGGCATTATGTCGCTCCTAACCTTGGGCGTACTCAATCGGGTCATGATTAAAGAATTGGCAATTCCAGCCACAATTGTCGCTGGGGCGATCGCCATGCACCAAATTGTTGCGCCTGCCAGAGTTTGGTTTGGGCAAATGTCCGATGCCAAACCCATTTGGGGCTATCACCGCACCGGCTACGTGTGGATGGGTGCAGCCTTATTTACGATCGCCTCCTTCCTGGCAGTGCAAGTGGTTTGGCAATTGGGCAACAGCGTTGAAACCTCCGGTTGGACCACTCCCACCTATGGCTGGGTGGGTCTTTTAGCGTTTGTGTTTGCGCTGTACGGCATTGCAATTAGCTCTAGTTCTACGCCGTTCGCAGCCTTGTTAGTTGATATTTCTGAAGAAGATAATCGTCCTAAGTTGGTTGGCATTGTGTGGTCGATGCTGATGGTTGGAATTATTGTGGGTGCTATCATTACCGGCGGCTTACTCAAAACGATCGATTTAGACACGCCTCTAGAAGTGGTTCAAGCATCCATTAATCGGATCTTTACTGTTATTCCTGCTGTGGTTTTTGGTTTAACGCTCGTTGCCACAGTTGGCATTGAAAAAAAGTATTCTCGATATAAAACTCGTTCTGCTTTAGTCGATCGCGAAGATCAAATCACGTTAAGTCGCGCCCTCAAGGTGTTAACAGCCAGTCGTCAAACCGGGTTATTCTTCGTCTTTTTGTTAGTCATGACGATTTGCCTATTCTTTCAAGAACCCATTTTAGAACCGTATGGCGGTGAAGTTTTTGGCATGACGATCGCCGAAACAACAAAGCTCAATGCCTTTTGGGGCAGCGGCACGTTAATCGGTTTGAGCTTCACAGGGTTTTTAATTGTGCCTCGCTTAGGCAAAAAAAACACGACCAAACTAGGCTGTTTTTTGGTAGCTGCTGCGTTTATTTTAATTATTTTGGCAGGCTTGACCCGCGCTCCCGCCATGCTAAGAATGGCAGTTCTAGTCTTGGGTTTCGCGTCTGGCATTACTACCACAGGAGCCTTAAGCCTAATGCTAGATTTAACTGCTGCTGAAACTGCCGGAACGTTTATTGGCGCATGGGGTTTATCGCAAGCCTTAGCCCGAGCCACTGCTACCGTTGCAGGAGGCGCACTGCTAGACCTAGGACGGAGCTTCTTGAGTGCCCCCCTTCTGGCTTATGGCTTAGTATTTGTGATGCCCATATTTGGGATGATGCTAGCCGTCCGGCTGTTGAGTCGCGTCAATGTCCAAGAGTTTCAGACCGAGGCAAAGGCAGCGATCGCCAAAGTCCTTGAGCAAGAATTATGAGCAAGAGCCCTAAAAAACATGACCGACTTTTGGACATCCATCCTTAGTTTCTGCCACACCGCAGTTGCTCCCATTGGCAGGCAGCTCATGCAAGAGTTTGGGCAAGTATCCGCCGTCGAAAAAATAGATGGTAGCCTCGTCACCCGTTCCGACCAGTGGGCAGATGCAGAATTGAGGAGCGCGATCGCCCAAACCTTTCCTACTCACGGTGTGCTGAGCGAAGAAGCCGAACACCAGTTTCCGGCACAAGATTGGTGCTGGGTCATTGACCCCATCGATGGCACCACCAACTTTACGCGGGGCGTTCCGCTCTGGGGCGTTTCTTTAGGGCTGCTCTATCGGGGCACTCCCGTCTTTGGCTATGTCCACCTTCCGCCCATCCATCAAACCTTCCACGGTTTCTGGTTAGGCGATTCGGGGCTAGAGGGCACCAACGGAGCATTCCTCAACACTCGCCCGATTCAGACTCGCTCTGATGATCCCTCGGGCAACCAGCTTTTTAATATTTGCGCCCGCAGCACTAAAGTTTTGCAACACCCATTCCCCTGCAAAATTCGGATGCTGGGTGTAGCAAGCTACAATTTATTGACTGTTGCTGCCGGAATTACGTTAGGCGGGGTTGAAGCCACACCCAAAATTTGGGACATTGCCGCAGTTTGGGCGATCGTTCAGGCAGCAGGCGGGGCTTGGGTGTCGCTTCAGTCAGAGCCAGTTTTTCCGCTTCAGGTCGGGCAAAATTATGGCGATCGCCCCTATCCCACCCTGGTCGTCAGTCGGGCAGAACTGATTCCTAAATTTCGCCCCCTCGTTGAGTTTCTGGGTACATCTGATGGAGCCAATCCTGAACAGTCTTAGAACATTATTTCTGGCTCTGCTGACCTCATTGCTCTTGCTGGGGTTCAGTCCGGCAGGCTGGGCAGACTCGGCTGAGCCCCCTGCCGCCCTCATTGAGCCATCTGCCCCGTCAGGCGTTAATGCCAACGCTATTTCCTCTGAAAAAATTAGCCAGTTTGTGCAAGCCTATTTGCAAGTCGTTACCCTGATCGATCAACGAGAGGGCGAACTTCAAGGAGCCGAAACTGAATCCGATTCGTTACGCATTAAGCAAGAAATTGAAGCGGGAGCCATGCGCCTAATTGAAACTGAAGGCTTAACCTTTCAGGAATATCTCCAGCTTCTTACGCTTGCCAATGTCGATCCAGAGTTTAGCGATCGCATCGTTGCCCAACTGCAAACCCTAGATTGAACCCATAAACTAGACCCATGAACCTAGGGGTCTGTCAAGAAATAAAAGAATTCAAAATTCAAAACGAATAGCCTTTAATTATTTTTTATTTTTTATTTTTAATTCGATCACCTTTCCCACCCACTCAAAATTGGCAACCCACCAGAAAGCCTTCCGGCTGCCCGCTCACCTCAACACCCACCATGATTCACAATCCCCGTGTCATTGTATCGGTGAAATCCTCTGGGATTGTTTGGCAGATCAACCCGCCGATTCAGTCGATGCGGTTACATCTTGGACAAAGTATCCTGGCGGCGCACCTGCCAATGTTGCCTGTGGCTTGGCAACCTTGGGTATCCCGACCGCATTTATCGGCTGTATTGGTGGCGATGATGGGGGCGAACAATTGGTCGAGCAATTGCGATCGCGCTCCATTAACACGGCTGGGATTCAGCGCTACCTCAAAGCCACGACGCGCCAAGTTCAGGTTTTACGGACAAAAACAGGCGATCGCCAATTCGCAGGCTTTATCGGTCATCCCAACTTTGCCGATACCCACCTACAAGCCCAGTTCCTGCCCCTAGAGCTGTTTGGGTTGGCTGATTTTTTGGTGATCGGCTCCCTCGGATTTGCCTACCCAGAAACTCGGCAAGCCCTGCAAACGTCATTAACTCTCGCCGATCGCCACTCCCTCAAAGTTCTCATGGATGTGAATTGGCGACCTATGTTTTGGGCTCATCCAGATGCCGCCAAACCCATGATTGAAGCCGTTTTGCCCCAAGTCGATGTGCTCAAGCTCTCTATTGAAGAAGCAGAGTGGCTATTTGGCACCCCCGATCCAAAGGCGATCGCTCGTCTTAACAATCTCGAAGGCGTTCTCATGACCCAGGGTGCCGAGGGCTGCACCTATTGCTTCAACGGAAATGCAGGCACGGTTCCAGGTTTTGCCGTTGAGGTAGAAGACACAACTGGGGCAGGAGACGGATTCGTGGCAGGATTTTTAGCTCAGTTGTGCCATTACGGGATTTCTGCGCTGCATGATCCGGCGATCGTTCGTCAGATGGTCAATTACGCCAATGCGGTGGGTGCAATCGTCACCACCCATGCAGGCGCGATCGCCCCCCAACCCACCCCCAAAGAGGTCGAAGCCTTCCTTTATCTCAACCAAATCCGAGAATAATCTCTAACAAACCCATGCTGACCCATCTTTTTACCAGTTTGCTCCTCTCGCCGCTGTTAATCTGGGCAGCCCCCGCCCTCGCCGCGCCGCCCAAGATTCATCAAACCCTAGAATGCGAAGTCCTGGTGGTCGGCGGTGGTTTAGCCGGAGCTGCAACCGCCTACGAAAGTTTTATTGACCGGCCGAACGGTCTGCATGACCGAAATGACAGACTGGGTTGGAGGACAAATCTCCTCCCAAGGCACCTCCGCCCTGGATGAACGCACCACGCAACGACAAAGGCAATTTTTCCCTAAAGGCTATTTAGAATTTAGCGATCGCATTCACGAGTTTTACAATAGATCTAACCCCGGTGATTGTTGGGTTAGCCAGTTTTGCTTTTTGCCTAGAGATGGGCACACCATTCTCATAGAAATGTTGCAAGATGCAGCAAAGCAAGGAAAGGGCACTTTGCACTGGTATCCTTCAACCGTGATCAAAGAGCTGACTCAAACAGAAACCCAGATTGAAGGGGCGATCGCCATTCAGCACCAACCCGCCCCCGGTGCGCCTCCCCCTCAACACTGAACCCCTGTCCCAAACCCTCGAAGACGCTTACCAATACCAAGATTCTCCCCGTTTCACCAAACAAGTCATCCAGTTCCGCCCCAAACAAGCTGCCCCAAGCCCATCTGGTGCAACTCAGTGGTACGTTGTGGATGCCACCGAAACTGGCGAACTCCTCGCCCTCACCAATGTTCCCTACCGCCTTGGCATCGACCCCCGCTCCTACCTCGAACCCTCCTCAGCAAGCGAAACCCCTATGCCCTACTGCACCCAGGGCTACACCTACACCTTCGCCATGGAGAAAACGGCATCCCCTCAGCCACAAATCCAGCCCAGTTTCTATCCTCAATATGCGCCTTACTATAGTTACGAAAAACCCGTCTTCGCCAACGTCGATTTGCTATTCACCTACCGCCGGATTTGGCGACCCGAAGGGCAAACGACGATCGACACAGAATTCGGCAACATCGGCTTCATTGCTCCCCAACCCGGCGACATTTCCATGCAGAACTGGACTTGGGGCAACGACTATCGTCCTGGCACCGCCACCGATAACCTCATCCTCACCCCCGATCAACTTCAGCAAACCGGGCAACTTGCGCCGGCTCAATGGCGGGGCGGTTTACGGGTCGAAAGTCTGCGGCGGGCAGAAGAATCCTCATTAGGCTTCTACTATTGGTTAGTCGCGGGCACCACCGACTCTCAACTGGGCGCAGGCATCAAACAGCCCAGCCCAAACCATCGCCTGAGCACCGGGTTAAATTCACCCATGGGCACAAGACATGGCTTATCTAAATATCCCTACATGCGGGAAGTGCGACGGCTCATCGGTCGTCCGGGTCTGGGGTATGACAGCGGCTTCACCATTTCAGAAATTGACGTGACGCGCAACGACTTTACCGATGATTACTATCGCTATGGGCTGAGCGATCGCGCCTACCGCGCCCTTGGCATTGGTTTGAGCGGGCTAGAAACCATCCAACGGATCCGCAGCAATGAAACGCCTGATCCCGTCCGCCTCCGTACCCGCTCCCGCATCTATCCCGACTCCGTAGGCATCGGTCACTATCCGATCGACTTCCACCCTTGTATGCAGTTCCACCCCCCCGAAACTCCCGGCAACACTGAATATCCGGGGGTTCGCCAAGGGCAAGGTACGACCTATCCCTTCCAAGTCCCCTTGCGCGCCATGATTCCCCAACGCCTTAATAACCTAATTGTGGCGGGTAAAAGCATTGCCACCAGCCAAATTGCCGCCGCTGCCTACCGCGTCCAATCCTTTGAGTGGTCATCTGGAGCTGCCGCCGGAGCCCTTGTAGACTTTGCCCTTGCTACTGGCACTGCTCCCTACGAATGGGTCGATGACCTCCCTCGGAAAGAACTCCTGCTTGAGCAATTTCAACACCGCCTCAACCAAACTGGGAACCCCACCGCTTTTCCCGAAACATCAATCTTTAATGAAGATTGGCAGGAGTGGAATTAAAAACTACGTTGTGAAGTAGGGGCTTGAGAGGGGCAGGAAGAGCGATACCCTTACTTAAGAAAAGGGCTGGAAAGTTTCTGATCGATTGGCTTTTGCTCGATAACATTCAATTTTTCCCGGCTCTTCTGACTTCCAGGTGATAAGGAAAAATTAATTTCCCGTAGGGCAGGCATCTTGCCTGCCCTACGGTTTCCACCATGATGTCAGAAGAGCCTTTTTCCCAGAGAGCAATCCTACGTCGTAGGTGAAAATCTGTAGGCTTCATGAAGCCTACGGGGCTACAGGCTATAAACATTCAGATTAAGTGGATGAATACAGGATTTTTATCAGTAATTTCATCCTATCTTTATTAATTTGTAAAGCTATTAATTACAAATAATTTATAGCAGTTACACTTACGTCTTCCAGATTAACGATCGCTGCTCACGCTTAGGAAGGAAGTCTCACAAATATGTCATTTGTTTCTAATTGCCCTAGTAATCAATTACTAAACTGTTGGGCATCGTCCCCCTACTGGCTAAACCAGGTTTGGAAAAGTATCGACCTGATTAGGGAACAGCAGCACAGAGCCAACATTGGCTTCATTTGAGAAGGCGATCGGCACGAAAGTACGGGTAAGAAATTCTTCTCTGTCTTCATCCGTATATTTACTTGATGAATTTACAGAAGCTCAATCCATAGCTGAAAAATCAGTTATTTTTAAGCGTTTTGTACAGAGATCCTAGTTAAGGAGAAAAGGTAAAAATTTCTAAATTTAGTGTCCTTAATATCAGGTTTAAGTTGATCAGTTGTCTTCTAAAAATCATCCTGATGAGCTCATAAAAGCAACGTATCAAGGAGTAGAAACACAATATGGAGCCTTACCATGCTGACCTATACTTCGGCTGCTTTAGTGAGTTTGCTTTTCTCTTGGGGTTCAGTTTCTATGACAAAAACTGCTGACCCTACTGTGAAATTACAACCCGCAACTCCATCACAAGTTCTAGAATTGGCTTTAGCCCGATCGCCCCATCCGCTCTCCCATCGCGGTAGTGGAAGAATTTACTATTGAGCCATTAGCTAACTTTATTTCCGGGCAGGCAAGGTAATTAACTGATAGCTAGGTCAGCCAGTTATAAATAGTTTGCTCAGGCGAGTAGAGATTAAAAAAATTCTCAGAGGCTCTCACAATTTACGAGAAAGTGATAATAACTCACTCCGTTAGGGGATTCTAAATTAAGAATACGTGTACTCTCACACAGGCAAGATTTGTCAGTGACTTACGTCACAGTTTTCATTCATTGGTTCTGGCTCATTGCTAATATTTTTTAAGAGTGACATAGGTGAGCCAATTTGCAGATCTAGGAGTAACATGAACAGGTTAGTTCAATGTCTATCCTAGAGCTAATTCGGTAATTAGTATTTAATTTTGGTACAATTAAAGTTGAGTATTGATGCCCTTCTGCTTTCTCAATCTCTCCCTCCTATGATCAGGAATTCTGAGTCAGACAGAATGAGCAAGCTAGCTGAATCTGACGCGCTGCTTTTCTATAACTCTTTGCGATCGCCTCCACCATGATTAAAGACATAGATCTGATCAAACGCCTCGGTCCCAGCGCCATGGATCAGATTATGCTGTATCTGGCTTACAGTGCCATGCGCACTGGCGGGCATCGTCACGGTGCTTTTTTAGATGCAGCCGCAACGGCTGCTAAATGCGCCATCTACTCCACCTACCTAGAACAAGACCAAAACCTCCGGATGACCGGACATTTGCACCACATAGAACCCAAGCGCGTTAAGGTCATTGTTGAAGAGGTGCGGCAAGCATTAACAGAGGGCAAACTTCTGAAAATGCTGGGCTCTCAAGAACCTCGCTATCTCATTCAGTTGCCCTACGTTTGGTTAGAACAATTTCCTTGGCAGCCAGGTCAATCGCGGATTTCTGGAACAAACCTCACCCTAGAAGAAAAGCGGCAAATTGAAGAAAAGCTGCCTCCAAATCTGCCCGATGCACGGCTCGTGAACTCATTCCAGTTTATGGATATTATTGAGTTTCTCCATGAGCGCTCCCAAGAAGAACTGCCTCTAGAACAGCAAATGCCTATGAGTGAGGCATTGGCAGAGCATATTAAGCGGCGTGTGACTTACTCGGGGACGGTGACCCGCATAGACTCGCCCTTTGGAATGCCTTTTTATGCCCTTACCCGAGCCTATTACTCTCCCGTCGATGAGCAAGAACGCACTTTCATTATGGTGGAAGATACGGCGCGTTTCTTCCGGATGATGAAAGATTGGGCAGATCGGGAACAGGGGGCAATGCGAATTTTGGAGGAGTTAGATATTCCTGTAGAGCAAATTCCTCAGGCTTTAGAAGAGCTGGATGAAGTGATTCGTGGTTGGGCAGATAAGTACCATAAAGGGAGCGGACAGTCTTTTATTTTACAAATGGTGGTGGGCTTTAAAGAGGAGCAATCTAATCTTTAAAAGATGTTTTCAAGACCTTACGATATCGTTCAGAACGTCTTGAATCCTCTTACAAAAACCTTCAGAATGTTGCTTTTATTGCATTAGCTTCTAGGTATATCCATTCCTAAACAGATGAGGTGCCTTTTGGCTGGCCGGACAAGGGACTTAAGCTCTTTGTTGGATCTCAGTTGGATCTCATCAGGATTGGGAAGCGCTAGAGCTGAGGTCAAAAAAACAGGTCAAAAAATATTACCCGCAGTGCTTTTCAAACATCTTTCTATTATTTTTGACTGCTGACCCCGATCGCAGGTAATCCTGTTAAAAGATTAAGTAAAAATTAATTGTTATCAGGTCTAGACGACAACATCATAAAAGATTGAGTATTCTGGAATTACCTTTGAGTCTGCTGTAGACCCATAAAATCACTGCCCAACACTTTTGATTCCCTAACTCTTACTGCCAGGTTGATCTTTATGAATCAAGCCCATCGCTTTTCCCGCCTGATGCAAGCCGCGTTGTATGGTGGGGCGATCGCCACAACCACTGCAATTTCTCTGCTCACTTCTCCTTCAAGCCCCGCCGCCCAGCCCACCTTTCAAGATAGCCCGAAGACGGTTTTGGATGAAGCCTGGCAAATCATCAACCGAGAATACGTCGATACTACGTTCAACCAGGTCAATTGGTTAGCGTCTCGTCAAATTCTTTTAAGCCAAGAATACTCCTCCACTCGCGAGGCTTATGCCGCTCTCAAAGAACAGATTCAAAAGCTCGGCGATCCCTACACCCGATTCATGGATCCTCAGCAGTATCAATCTTTGACGAACCAAACCTCAGGAGAATTATCGGGCATAGGCGTTCGGCTACAGGTGGATGCCACGACCAAAGTTTTAACGGTGGTTGAACCTATCGAGAATTCTCCGGCGAGTGCAGCAGGAGTTGTGGCAGGCGATCGCATTGTGGCGATCGATGGCAAGCCGACAGCCGGAATGACGGTGGAAGATGCGTCTCAACTGATTCAAGGCGAAGTAGGCAGTCCTGTGACTCTCCGAATTGAACGAGGTACGACCCCAGCCAAAGACACCTTGTTAACGCGGGCGCGAATTGAAGTGCCAAACGTCATGTCCTCAGTGAAGCAAGAAGGCAACGCTAAGATTGGCTACATTCGGCTCACTGAGTTTAGTAGCCATGCACCCGAACAAATGCAAAGAGCCATCAAAAAGCTGACAGAGCAACAAGTGCAAGGTTTCGTCTTAGATTTGCGGAATAACCCGGGGGGGTTATTGCAAGCCGCCGTTGAAATTTCCCGAATGTGGATTGACAGTGGTTCTATTGTCAGACAGGTCAATCGGGTGGGTGAGAGTACTGAAATGTCTGCCAACCAAACCTCTTTGACCAAGCTTCCTATGACCGTATTGGTCAATGGTAATTCGGCAAGCTCTAGCGAAATTTTGACAGGCGCTTTACTCGATAATCGCCGCGCCACCATTGTGGGCAGCCAAACCTTTGGCAAAGCGTTAGTGCAATCAGTTCATGGTCTTAGCGATGGCTCGGGTCTAGCAGTCACCGTAGCCCATTACTATACCCCAGCAGGAACAGACATTAGCCATAAGGGCATTACGCCCAATATTCGCATAGACCTGACCGAGCAGCAGCAAATGGCTTTTTCTGTGAACCAAGCGTTAGTCGCAACTCAGGCAGACCCTCAGTATAAGGAGGCGGTTAAGGCATTACAGACTTCTTTTGCGATGAATCGACCTCAAGATTCGGCACAAAGTAGTTTGGTGCAGGAAGTAGGGAGAAGAAGCCAGCCTTCTAACTAATCTTCTCCCTAGAGGAGACTCTGGAGGCTTTGAGGAATAGTGAGCGAGGCAGGATCAAATTAAAAAAAGGCAGCTTCTAGTAGACTGCCAGCTTTGATTTGAGGGGTAGAGTGGTGGATGGGTGGATGGGTGGATGAGTGCCGACCCATCTAATCATCCACACATCCACACATCTACCCATTCACTCCTAAACCCTCATTTAGGTAGGGTGGAATAGTTCATTACAATTTTTGTTGGCATTCGCTAGGATATGCTTTCATTGCTGTCAGGCAGGTTGCCCTTCAAGTACATCACCATTAGGGTATTGGAGCAGTGAGGGAAAAGTTGTTTTTGTCGGGCATTGTACTGGTTTCAGGGCTGTTTCTACGAGAAATAGCTCTAGCCAGTTCAAATAAGGCGTTGCCCTCTCAGAAATCTAGCGAACAGGTGCTTCAGCTTCGTGACCCACTGCTGTCTAATTTTTTGTTGCCGTTACCGCCGTTGCTTTTACCAGAGTTGCTGTTTCCGCCTTACAACTTTTCTACCTTCAATAGCCAACGGTTAGATCAAGAATTGCAGCTTTACTATCAATATTTGCAAAAGAATGGTAAGCCAGATGTGATGATCATTGGCAGTTCTCGATCGCTGCAAGGTGTTGATCCGTCGGCGTTGCGCGATGCGTTGGCGGCGAGAGATTATCCTGGCTTAAAGGTTTACAATTTTGGGATCAATGGAGCCACTGCGCAGGTCATTAACTTGGTGTTACAAGAGGTGCTCAGCCCTGAACAATTGCCGCGTATTTTGGTGTGGGGCGATGGTTCGCGGGCGTTTAATAGCGGTCGGCTGGATGTGACTTACAATGGCATTGTGGCTTCAGAAGGCTATCGTCGCTTGGCACTGGGCGATCGCCCTATTCCTGTCCGTCTGTTTTCGCCCGGACAGCTTGCCACCGCCAAAGCCTTACCCGATAAGCCCAATCCTGCTGCCGATCTCGATCGCTATGGGTTCAATGCCCTGACGGCTCGCTATGAACCAGAGACTTACTATCAACGCTATCCAGTCGTTCCGGGTCAATACGACTCTAATTATCAAAACTTTCAGCTTTGGGGTAATCAGTCAGAGGCAACTAAGGCGATCGCTGACTTTACGCGCAAACAAGGCATTTCCTTAGTCTTTGTGAGTCTTCCCTTGACAGATGATTACGTTGCGGATGCGGTTCGTCGAAGTTATGAGCAGCGGTTTCATCAACACATGGGGCTGTTGGCGGCGCAAAAAGGGTTTCTTTTTATCGATTACCATCAGCAGCCCGAGTTAATTAAAAACGAGTATTTTGTTGATCCAAGTCATATTAATCAAAATGGTGCAAGGGCGGTTGCGGCTCAGCTTGCCGCTGATGCAAGAATGCCCTGGCAAATTTTGCGCACTCCTTAAACTTCAAGTGCTAAAGGAGTAGGTAGCCGCTTGTCTCTAATAGCCGCCCATTCCAGCAGGCGACTATTAGAGACAAGCGGGTTGAAGCTTATCCTTCATGGTTGTCCCGACGCTTCGCCAAAATGTTTTTGACGTGCTTTTTGACAGTGTTTTGGGTGATGTAAAGCTCACTGGCGATCGCCTGATAAGAACAACCTTGTAGGCGCATTTGCCAAATTTCGGCTTCGCGAGCTGTCAAATCGTACTTTTGTGTATCGGCGATCGCTAAGTTGTGAATCGTTTGCCGCCGATCTTCTAAGGTCACAATTAGGTAAGAAAACTCCTGAGATAGATATTCTGGCTCATCCAGATTTTGGTTCATCCAGCGTACCCGAATCCGTAAATTTACGTTGCCAATGATTGCTTCTGCCTCAGGCATAATGCGCTGACCCGGAAATAGCTTTTGACCTTCAATTAAGGCTTCGCAAACCTGCCAAATGGGGCTAGGCAAAATTTGACCAGGAGTCGAAAGATGCTGGCACAGTTCACGGGCACGAGTGTTCGCCTCTAAAACTTCGCCCTTGGGCGTGACGATGAGAATGCCGTCTATAAAACCCTCAATGACGGCTTGCAACAGTTGAACTTGGGAAAAACTGGGTTGAACAGACTGCACAGAAGCAGGTTTAACCACCTTTAAGTGCCGGGGCTTGGGGGCTGAGGCGATCGATGAGAAGGGGGCTGTTAAGTACACCATATAGAATCCTTTTCGTTAATCAACAGGACAGGGGAGGAATGAAAGATAGGTCTAAAAACAGACCGTGAAAGCAGACCGTGGGTGACGTTTGTCCTTACTGAGGGACTGACTTATCTTTCGGTGTGTGATTGTAGTTTCATGCACGGAGTTGTGAAGGCACAATGAGTTCGAGGAAGCCCCCTCTTGGATGGGGAAGTGTGGTGCAGTACTCTGAAGCAGGGTGAAGCAGGGTGAAGTTTTTACGGTGTCACATTAGGGGGTTGCGTTGAAATAAAGTCCCAGTGAGATGCTCTAGCTTTCTAGCCCCCTAAATCCCCTAATCTGGGGCAGGACTTCCCAGCCTCTCAAAGTCCCTCAGACTGGGGGATTTGGGGGGCGATTCGGGACGTTATTTTATGGCAACTCCCTTAGCTATCGGCTTGGTTTCTGGGGGCGAAATGTTGATAGCATCAGGGTTAAGGAATTGTGGGGTGTTTTTGCTGGGGTGTCCTGCTTCTGATGCCCTCAATTTACGGACAATTTAAGAACTGATCAGCTAGAAAAAGTCAGGAGTGTTGTCGGGCAATTTATGAGAGAAAGTTACTTTAGTCAGATAAAGTCAGGTGAGCAAAAGTCTAAATGATTCTTCCTAGGCTTCCTGCCTGAACCTATGACCTCGCAAGCTTTCCAAGAATACTCAGAATATTTTCAGGTGGAAGGAGTAGCGATCGAAAAATCTCATGGGTTTTAACCAGGACGGGTTGAGGTGCCGTTGGTTGTTGCAGTTTGATATCTTAAATCGCAATGGGTGAACGGTGCTGTGTCGATCGCCAATGGCGATGGGGGCAACAGCGATTTGAGACTGGGGTAGTAGAGTGAGACACAGGAAGTTTTACGTTAGGGTTGGCATTCATTCAGGGTTGGCATTCATTCAGGGTCTTCGCTATGGATAGTTCAATTGAGCCAGGTGTACTCGATCAATGGTTTCCGCCCGATCGCCAAGCTCATTACGTTGAGCAATTACGGACACAACAGGGTTTAACCCGCCGTCGTGCCGAGTGCTTCGTCCGGCTCTGGGCTTATCTCAGTTTGAAAAATCTCCAGTCCTTACCCCAAGCCCCGATCGTTGATCTAGATTCTTTAAAGCATCCGGTATCTTGTACCCATCGGGAAGCCGCTGATTTGTTTTACTCTGAGTTGGAGCGGGGCAGCGATCGGGCGGCAGGCATGATGATTGATCACTTGGTGCAAGCGGGCTTGGTCGAAAAGAATTTTGATGGCAATACTAATATGCTCTTCATTCGAGCCGTTCGGGATCTGAAAAAATCGGCGGTGCCCAATGCTCCGATTTCACTCCAGCCCGATGCTTTTAACCCCCGCACCGATGCGATCCCAGTTGCCACTTTGCTGTCTCATAGCTATAACTGGATGACCTCTAGCAAAACGGCGGTGGCGCAGAAAGCAACCCGGCTTTTGCGACAGTGGGCACAACAATATCCCAGCACCATGCGCGTTTTGCGGAGAAGCGATACTCTTCAACCCATCGGATTTTATACCATTTACCCGATCGCCAGCATTTCTGAAGATAACTTATTTTTGCCTCCTAGCCTCAGCCTGCATCTTTGTACCGACGGCGCTGTTGACCCTTTAGAGATGGCAAAACCGGGGGACCCGCAGTGTGTCTCGGTGTTTGTGCGCAGTTGGACGTTGGATGAAGCTTATAAAACCTATGATTCGGTTTGCCTGTTTATGGAAGATACTCGCCAAACTTTTGTTAAAATGCAGCAAGATTTTCCTAACATTTCTGATATTTACGTGATGCCGATTCATCCTAGCTATGAGGCGTTGGCGCAGGTGTTAGGCTTCCAAAAAACGATTCAAGATCCGCATTCGTACTTGTGCTGGATGTATTTGGCGCTAGATCATTTTTTGAAGTTAGATATAGAAAAGGCGATCGCCCAGCTTTTTTGAAAGGTTCTACATCAATAGAGAGATGAAGAGAGATGAGTGACGAGCTAGCCAGGACAGTGAGCCTGCTCAGGCAACGCAGAATTATTCATTAAATCCCAAAAGCTCCTTTCAGCAAAGCTTTTGACTCAAAAATTTGACTTCAAAGTCTAAACAAACAAGCTTTCTACCTTAAGAACTAAGTTCAGAACTTGGAACTTCAACCTTTTCACGCTAAAAATTAAGCTCAGAACCCGAAAAACTGAGCAAATTACCTCAACTTTCAAGCTCCGAGCTTCACCGATCGCCCTCAAACACTAACCAGGCAGACTTTTAACTACACCATTGTTTTTTCAACCTGCCCTGCATTCTGGAGGACTTTTGAGCCAATTCTGTTTCAAAGTCTCCCAGAATGGGGGATTTGGGGGGCAGTTCGGAGCACAATTTTGACTGCCTTAGATACTCTGTTCGAGAGAATGTCTAAGGCAGTCTTTTTGGCTCCATTATTAGGCTTGGAATCCATCTAAATAAAGCAGGGCTAACCTTGTAAACTTTCTAACCCCTGCTCCTATCCACAGAGGTTAGGAAGAAAAGTAGACTGCTACACGATGAAGCTACTTGCCCCGATCGCGCTGGGTTGAATGCCTGACAGAGTGGCAAGGATAGTCGTTGTTCCAGCTAAGGTGACGATGGTGTCATCCGCAAGATCTCCGGTTCCAGCGGAAACTTGCACTTGACCCAATGTTAAGTTTGCTAACCGGATCACGTCTTCACCGACGGTGAAGTCCACAATCCAATCCCGGCTTTCGGCTGCAATCACAAACTGGTCGTTGCCCGCGCCGCCCGTCAGCACGTTGAAGCCCGCGCCACCAATGAGCGTGTCGTTGCCGAGTCCGCCCACAAGGGCATCGTCTCCTGCCAAGCCGACCAGTAAATCGTTGCCTGTGTAGCCCACCAACACGTCATTCTCAACAGTGCCTGCTAAAGTATCGGCAGCTTCGCCGCCGCTTGTATAGTTAGGCAAGGAATCTAGCCCGAACAAGGTTCGGTACATGATTTTGTAGATCTCGGTGTTGTCGAGGGTAGAGGGCAATAGGTCGGCGTTCATGCCGTAAGCCTTGGAAACAATGCTGCCAGGAAAATCGGGGGTGCCGACCCAGGCGATTCCAAAGTTGCCCATGGGTCCATCGATGCTATCCATTGCCGCAAAGGGCACCCAGGGATATTCGGCGCTGGCGGTGCTACCCTGCGCGCCATCTAGGAAGTTACGGGTGGTGTTTGTGGTCGTGGGGTTGACTGCAATGAAAGGAACCTGAGGTTCGCTGTCTAAAATTGCAGGGTCACTGGTGAAGCTTCCAGTCGGACGAGTGTAAGGAGCATATTGGAACACCTGTAAACCACCCGCATCACTATCAGCGGCAGTAATGACGAGGGTGTTGGGGTCTTGGGTGTTGACGTAATCGATCGCCGCCCCGATCGCCGCATCCGATCGCCGCAGTGCCTCAATGGTTCCTGCCGCGTTGTTGTTGTTGCCGAAGTTGTCGGTGCCTTCTTCTTCCACCACCACAAAGAACCCATCCGGATCTTTGCTTAGAATCTTGAGGGACGCTTCTAACATTTCAGCCACGGTGGGTGCAGTGGCAACATAGAGTGGGGACGGATTGGCGGTGTTCAGTCCTAGGGCTTCCTCGGTGCGATCGTCGAACGTATCGGTGACCGCAAACACACCCAGCAGCTTTTCGGGTGGATTAGTGCTATTCACCACCGCGTTCATCTCGTCTTCGGTATAAACCACGGTATAACCGAGGGATTTTGCCAAATCGATGAGGTTGATGGAAGGACGACGCTCCGGACGAGTTTCGGCAGCATCATCTTCAGCCGTGACGTGGAATCCAGTGGTTCCAATGGGCAGCATGTATAGTTCACCGCCACCCAGGATGACGTTAGTGCCAGATCGGATGGTTTGCTCAATGATCTCAGCGTACTTGTCCCGGGCTCGCACTGTGTTGCCTAGGCGATTGGTCGTTTCTGCCGCAAACGCAGCAGTTCCGGGTTCTGCCAAATGACCCGATTGCACGAGAGCAGTGGCTTTACCTGCCAAAATTGCCTCATCCAAAATGCTCAAGCCTTGACGACCCGAAGCCGGAACAACTAGTTCTTGAGTCTCTTCTAAGCCGAAAGATTCATTAAACACTTTCACCCCATTGGCATGGGTGACGGCTCCTGCGTTGGAGGTTCCGGTCAACTGGTTTTCCATATGACCGAGATAGACTCCAGCGTTAGACAGCTTGTCCCAATTGAGCCTACCATCGGGACCTTGATCGACGTTGCGCAACGCCATGTAATGGGAAGGGCTGGTGCCATCGGGGTGAATGAAGATAACATTTCCTGTATCTTTGGTTGCCCGAGGCGCTGGGGGCGCTTCTTGAATTCGGGGTGCCAGTTCCACGCCAATAGCGTTTCGTACATCAATTCATACATCGCCGTGTTGTCTACTGTGGCGGTGAGTTTGTCGGCGTTTAACCCGTGGGCTTTGGAAACGATCGAGCCACTAAAATCGGGTGTTCCTGCCCAACCCACTGCAAAGGAAAACACGTCGCCGTTAGCATCGGGTTGGGCGATGAAGGGCTGGGTGTTTGCTCCGGTAATGCCATCGAGGGGGACATTGCGGCTAGAGGTGGTGGGGTTGGCGTTGATTGTGCCGACAGGCTGATTGGCTGCGCGAGGATCAATCACCTGTAATCCGCCGGCATCACTGTCGGCGGCGGTTAGCAATAAGGTGTTGGGGTGACGCTCAATGAAGTCTAGAGCTGTGCCGATCGCCCGATCGGCTCGAATCGTTCCCTCAATGGTTCCAGCCGCATTGTTGTTGTTGCCAAAGTTATCGCTGCCTTCTTCTTCAACAATGGCGATCGAACCGTTGATAAAGTTGGGGTGCTGCTCCATTAGCTGCTGCGTGATTTCCAGCATTTCGCCGATTTCAGGAGCCGTAGACTTGTACAAGGGCAGGTTGTTTTGAACTAGTACTTCTTCAGGGCGATCGTTGAAGGTGTGAACGGGCGCAAATACACCCAACACTTTGGTGGGCGGAGTGGGGGTTTTAGAAGGGTCTAACAAGTCCCGAAGCTGTTGCTCGGTGTAGACAACGGTGTAGCCGAGGCTCTTCGCCAAATCAATCAAATTTTCGGAGGGGCGAGTCAAGCCGTTCGTGCTCAGCGCATCATACTCCGCCGCAGTGCCGTGGAAACCTGCTTGACCGACCGGAATCATGTTCAGTTCGCCACCGCCCAAAATAAAGTCAGCACCCGATAGAATCACTTCTTTGGTGATGTCTGCTAGGCGTTGACGAGGAGGAACTCGCTGACCTGTAGCCGAGGTTGTTTCGCCCACTTGAGCCACAAACGCTGCTGTGCCTGGCTCATAAGCGGCTCCAGATTGAACCAGAGCAGTGACTTTGTTGGCGGCGATCGCTTCTTGAACAATGGTTTTACCAGGGGTTCCAGCAAGAGAAGTCACCGATGAATTATCTTGATTGAGACCAAAAGATTCGGCGTAGACCTTAGCTCCGGTGGCGTGAGTGACTGCGCCAGCGTTAGAAGTTCCGCCCAACTGGTCTTCCATGTGCCCAAGGTAGACCCCAGACTTGTCTAACTTGTCCCAATTTAATCTTCCATCAGGACCATATTCTACAAAACGAGCAGCCGCGTAATGGGAGGGGCTTGTGCCATCAGGGTGGATGAAAATAACGTGATTATTGCTAGGCATGTGCACTCCAAAAGGAAATTGTTCGTGGATGAGTTCTGTAACCTTAAAAAAACGTCGCAACCTTTTTAGAATTGCGATCGAATCTAGATCAATGTCGCATGCAGCCCCTTACCGATCAGAATCTCATTCGGAAGTTAAGAGATTGCTGTCAACGCGTTAAAAGATTGATCTAAATCCAAGCTTGACTTCAAGGCACCATTAAATTTTTTTGAACTCTCAACAATTACCTGGGATGGATATGGAGATGGAGTTTTAATCGGGTGCATCCCGGTTTTTCGCCCTTACCTAAAATCCCTCTCCCGTTTTGGGCTACCGTGTACACACAAGTTGTTGAACCTAGCCAAGTCCCCGGCAAACTGCCCCC
>JAAUPA010000049.1 GCA_012034615.1 Leptolyngbyaceae cyanobacterium CSU_1_4
TAGAGGCGCTGCTCGATCCGAGCAACCTAGCCGAAGGTTGCCCCCTTCAGCGCCGACGGACGAGCAAAGTCGCGAACACGCCGTCGAGCCGGCGTTCGGCGCGGAACCCGGCCTTCTCGAGCCGCTTGATCACTTCGCCCGGCACGTCACGGCCGCTGGTCTTGGCGTTCGGGGCGCCGGTGTAGTGGAACAGCGGCGCGCCGGGTTTCAACACGCGCGCGAGCTGGTCGTAGAAGGCCTGCGAGTACAGCTCGCCGGCGATGCCGAAGCGCGGCGGGTCGTGCAGGGCGGCGTCGAAATGCGCGTCAGGCAGGGCGCTGATCGCTTTCGACACGTCGCCTTCCGTCAGCGTGAAGCGATCGTCGATCACTTTGGCCACAGGAGCGAGACAATTTGTCGTGCAACTGGCATTGGAACCACCACATCTTTAGTCGGATCGAAATTATGATGATTGACTCCAACTAGAAATGTCGGTATGCGTTCCGGTTCTTTAGTTGGCGCAGAAATCACGACGCGCTTGGCACCAGCGGTAAGATGGTTAGCAGCACCATCATAATCTGTGAACAGACCTGTCGCTTCCACTACATAATCCGCACCAAATTTGCCCCAAGGTAGCTCCGCTGGGTTCCGAATCGATGTACAAGGGATGAAATGACCGTCAATATCAATACCATCTGCTTTTGCTTCCACTTTGCCATCAAAGACACCATGGGTGGAATCGTATTTAAACAGATATGCCAGGTTATCTGGTGGTACGAGGTCGTTAATGCCGACAAATTCAAGATTAGGGTTTTTAATGCCAGCACGCAGCACCAATCTGCCGATGCGACCAAAACCATTGATGCCTATTTTGATAGACATAAGTTAAAGCTCCTTCAAGAGTAAATTTGGGCGAGAGTCAAAATCTGGTCAAATTGCTAGACGGACGATCGCCGGGAGACCCATCTAAACTTTTGATCTTCCCCGATCGCCCCACGCGACATTCGCAAAGAACCATTTAACTGTGTTGGATTTTGTTTGAATGTTTATATCGAGCATTTATCGAGCATTTACGGAACTGATTTTTAAGCTGATTTTTAAGCCGGGTTAAGCGTAAGCCGGGTTGAGAGAGAGAAATATCTGAGAAGGCTGCTCAGAACAACTCTGTAAGGTCAAGGTGATGACCCTAGCATCCATCAATCGGCTTTCCCCCGCAGCTTTTCCTGTACCAGAATTCATCGCATAAGCCGGAAAAGAAGCAGCGCTAATGCTGAGGCGAAGGGCACTGCCTTTGGGAATGCAAATGCAAGTGGGCTGCAAAGCAATCTGAACTTTGGGCTGAACTTTGGGCTCATCTATGAACTGAAAAGCATCGACCCGGCGATAGCCCTGAGAAAAGTTGTAAACCCCGATCGCACTTACTTCAGACAGCACGGCACAGAGATCAAAGCTAGGGGCATCGGCAGCGCAATCCAGCGATACCCTGAGCACTCCGGCTAAGTGTAAATCTGTGGTTAAGGGATCGGTTTGGTAGGTTAACACATCAGTACGGCAATCTAGAGCAGCCCGATCGCTCCCGCCTGCCGGAAATCCTCCATGCCCCCCGATCGCAGGCACCGGTCGCCAAGGATCATGCACCCAGGTGTCGGCTGGCGGCGACTCAAACTGACCCATTTCAGCCCTTGGTTGCTCCGCTAATTTTTGTGTCTCTACTTGTGTCTCCACTAATTTTCCTTCGCGTTCATCCATTCCTGCTAGCCCAGAGGTCATGAGCGAATAGGCTTTTGTGGAACCGGCGGGAAACTGGTCAAACTTGCACCATTGATTGCTGCCCATTTCAAAGAGATTAACCCAGGGTTCACCCAGCAAGCCCGTGTCTTTTCCCTTGAGAAAGTGATCGAACCAACGAATTTGGAGGCGATCGATCCCCGAATTTGCCGCTAGCCCATAATCGATCGCCTCCAAATTCCGCCCCCACGGCAAATGCGCCCAAGGGCCTACCCAAAGGACTTGCGGCGAACAGCGAGGGGTCATTTCCTGATAAAGCCGCAGCGTTCCCCGCAGGTAAGAATCAAACCAGCCGCCAATGTGCAGCATCGGCAAATCGACATCGTGTAGATGAGCCTGGGGAGAAAAGCTGCTGCCAATAATCATCGGGTTGAGGATGCGCCAACCATTCGTGATAGAAAGAGTCGGGAGCCAGTTGCCGAAGAAGATCGGACTGGGGGCAAACCGGATCGACTAAAGGCAGGTTGCGGGAAGCAGCATAGAGCACCTGATAAACCTCCGCATCTCCCTGACGGCGGGCAGTTTCAGCCGCCAATTGAATTGCCCATGCCAAATTGAGTTGATAGCAAAATGCTCCGCCTTCGTATGCCCAATCTTGGTAGAGGTCATAGCCAATCATGCTGGGGCAGAGAGTTTTGAGCGCTGGCGGATGGGCAGCAGCGGCATAGAGTTGGGTCATGCCTTGGTAAGAAAAGCCATACATGCCCACGGCTCCGGTACTTTGCGGCAGAGAGGCTGCCCAATGGACGGTATCAAACCCATCGTTGATTTCCTGGGCAAATAGATCGAACTCGCCTTCAGAGGAACCCCGTCCCCGCACGTCTTGGATGACCACGATGTAGCCTTGAGCCGCGTACCAAGTGGGATGAGCATAGACAACTGTAGAGGCGATCGCTCTGCCATAGGGTTGTCGCATCAGCAGCACCGGAAATTCTTTCGAGGTCTGCGCTAAGGGCGGCGGATAATAAACGTCTGCGTCTAGACGCACTCCGTCGCGGGTTGTCATGGAAAGAGTTTGTTTCATACTTTTGTGCGCCGCAAAACTGCCCAATCTTCCGCATCAAGTTCAACGGGGGTGCCGCTGCGGATCAACTCAGCAAAGTTTTCATTAGGAACCATAATGCAGAGCGCGTAGAGCCGCTCTGAGCCAGTATTTTTAATAATATGAACGCCATTGGGAGGCACTAAGAGGCTGTCGCCGGAGCAAATTGGCACTGTTTTACCGTCGCAACTGGCTAGTCCTTCGCCTTTGAGGATGAAAAACATTTCGACTGCCAATTGATGACGGTTGGGCGGTGTTTTGCCACCCACGTCAAAGATTTCTATGCAATAGGTTAACGACATATTGGCGATGATGGGATCAAATACGATCGCCAATCGGTTGGTATCTTTTGCGCCAATCCGGTAAGCTTGATAATCCTTGGGAGTTTTAAAGACAGGAATGACGCAAGACGCATCCATAAATCCTCTAGGTGTGGAAATCGCTTACTCCCCACAGTAAACAATCAAATCAATTTCCACATCCCCAAACCCTGCCAATGCCGTTACCCCGATCGCGGTTCGTCCTGGAAACTGCCCGTCCTCAAAATATGTCGCATAAATCTCATTTACAATCGGCAGCCAGCGAAAATCGGTGATGAACACTCGTGCCATGACCACGCGATCGAAGCGAGTTCCGGCATGGTCTAGCACTCGCTTGAGATTTTGCATGACTTGATGAGTTTGCTCTTCAATAGTGCCCCTGTCTACCGCTCCGGTGTCTGGGTTTTGAGAGAGTTGTCCGGTAACAAACAGCAAATCTCCTGCCCGCACTGCGTGACAGTAAGGAGAGACAGGAGGCAGAATGTTATCGGGTAGGGTGATGCGTTCAAACATAGGATGGCTCTTTGGATGGCTCTTTGGATGGCTCTTCGACAGCCAGGTCTAGATCCTACGACTGTCGAAATTCTTTTCACAAAAAATAACAAGAGCTCTGGGGATTGAGCGTGGTTCAGGTGTCAAATAAGCGATCGCCATTGTCTCGAAGATAGAGATAGCGTTTTGCCTGTCGTTTGTGTTCTAGGATGCGTTGAACAAACTGGATCGGTCGTCCCACCAATTTTTGTACAATCGATTGTCGGAGCCATTGCTCATAGCCTTGGGCGATCGACCCGGACAGCAATCGATGCCAATCTAGAAGTTGTTGCTCGGTGGTGAACTCTTTTGCCCGTTGTAAGCCGTTCTCAACCATTGCCGCATACAAAGCTGGGTCTTCTTTGAGTCGTTTGAGGGCAGCGATCGCTTGTTGCGGATTGCGCACCTCAAAGAAATCTAGTTCAGAACGGCGGAGCATTTGATAAGCAGGCTCAGGACCCAAAATTGCGGGGCAACCTGCCAACCAAGCATTAATTAGCTTAATAGCGGGTTTCACTCTCAAATCTGCAAAGGTGGCGTTTCGGACGGCAATCAAAACGTCGGTTTGACGATAATCTCCCCATTCTCTGATCGGACGCTCAGGGTTGTCTGAATTAAACCTAAATTGAATTCCAAGTGCCTGTAATTGTTGATTAAAATCTGAATCTAGAAAAGGTTTAGCAATATTACAAATGCCGCCTTTAAAGTCTAGATTTTCTAGCTTTGTCCCCCGCGATCGATCGCGGGGTTGCAATATCGGATGGGGCAAATGAGGCACAGCACAATCAGTTTTATCTAAAACGCCTAGCTCGTTGAGAGTAACTCTTTGCTCACACATTTCGGGTCTAGCGCTATCCGTTTGAATGGCAACCACATAGCTACGAAATGGCAAATGCTTTGCCGCCAAAAAGTGATAAGGAATGATACAAATTTTTCCAGGAACCGGACGTTTAACCAGATGAACGTTCAGTCCTTGCTGCTTTAAGTAAATATAAAGCTGGGTACACCAAATATCTTCTCCCACAATACATTGCTCATACAACGGTTCTAGATCAGCAGGCAGATCTGGATTATTGAGGAGAGCTTGCCATTTCTCAGAATTCAGAGTCACAAAATAAACAGGATATGGAAGCTGTTTTAGCTGAGGCATATTTGGTCTATTTCTTAGTTTAATAGGAATCAAAAAAGCACTTTAATTTCCCATTTGATTGAGAGAAAACTATCAATATGGGGGCGATCGCCATCCTTTGTGGGTAACACTCTCAGGAGATGGCGATCGGTTCTCAATCATGAGGTTAGAGGTCTGCGTTGAATAAAAGTCCCAGTGGGATGCTGTAGCTTTCTAGCCCCCTAAATCCCCCAATTTGGGCGACTTCCGAGCCTTTCAAAGTTCCCCAAATTGGGGGCTGGGGGGCGAGTATATAGCGCCTTGATACCTTTAAAGTATCTTCTTAAGCTACTGGCTACAGTAGACGAGACAAATACTTTTCTATGTTTCAAAAGATTGATTTTTAGCAGCATTAGAGACTTCACAGATACTGCCGATCATATCAATCATGCGATCGAACTCCTTAAGAATAGAAATGGGTTTATAGACTCAACATATTATTCCCCTGTGGCAATCCTATAGGATGGGTGAGGAAGCTCTGGCGGGTGCATAAAGTCAAGCCGAATATACCGCCGCTGAAGTTTGATATATTCGGCTTGGCTCCAGACACCCGCCAGCTTTTTTGCCCTCGATTGAGGCTTTCTATAAGCTTTTGACCGAAAGCCATTCTCGCCGTCATCTAGCTAAATTTTGCTCCTTAACCCCTCATGTTTTTATCATGAAATTTCCAAACAAATCCTGATCGGTACGATTTCACTGGAACATTGATCGACCTCTTATCAAAGCGTTTAGAACCCAGAGAAAGCCTCAAGAAGCAGACAACATCAGGGCTTTTCGTGTGGCTTGATATCAGAAATATACAGGTTATGAGGATAGGCTCCAAAGTTGTATCCAGTTTTTCCTGATGGAGGGATCGAGCCAATCTAATAAGGCGATTTTGTCGGATTGGAAGCGGGGAAAGTCGTGTTGGGCTTTCTTTAAACTGAAGTCATTTTGTCCTTTAAAGGATTGCACCATTGTAAGGCGATCGCTGCCCAAATATTAGCGTACTCTCGATTTTTGCTGGCATAGAAAAAGGCAGTCCGGTAACAGATATGAGCAAATTTATACTCAGGAGACCAGCGCTTAATTTCTGTTAGAACGCGGGTAATAATTCGATCAGACAAAGCTTTGGGCGGATAGCCGACGGCTAGAGGGCTGGAGCTTGCGAGCAGTTTTTCGAGGGTGTCGGCGCTAAAATCTGGAAATAATCTGGCGGTTTGCAAATGCACAAAGCGTCTGGCAAACCCGTAGTAATGCTCAATTAAGTCTTCACTGGTTACAAGCTGGGTGGCTTGGTTTAAAGTCACACCGACCCCAAATTGTTCGACATTAAAAATGGGCGATCGCCCATATAAGTCATCCACCACTGCCAAAGATCGCTCCAATAATTCCCGGTGGCTCGGCTCAACACCAATCACCCCCGAATTAAACATGCTGGACTGGGGCGAAACCTTAACCCCACTAATCTCAAGACCCTCACCTATTTTTTCGATCATGGGCTGCCACAGCGGATGGTCAATAATATGGGCAAACTCCATCAGATGCATCACCGTTTTTTGGGGCGAAATTCGCTCAAATAGGCGGGTGGGGGAGGCAGTAAAATAGGTGTCGGTATCGATTAAAGCGACGGGTGCCTGGTAATGGTCGAGCGCCTTGATCAAGGCATGGATTTTGACCCGATGGTTGTAGATGCCGTGGGGCGATCGCGTCCAGTCCTCAAACTCGGGGGCAGAAAACTGGAGATGATCGATCGGCAACCGAGGATCAAAATCCAGGCGATTGCTAATCACACTAATCACAATGTCATCGGGTTCATCCGTTGCTCTGAGCTGCTGCAACGCCGAAAAGATACTAAAAAAAAGTTCTAACTGATACTCTCTGCGATCGCCATAAAAAAAGGTAAGCCAGTACTTTCATAGTGCCCCTTTCAAATCTGTGATGAATTTTAACGCAAAGCCTGTAGCCGAACCGCTGTTCCCGTTGCCGTGATCAATAACAATGCCCCAGTGGCATCAATATTAATCGAGCCCGTATCCACCTCAATGCCAATGACTGCATCGGCTCCCAGTTGATCGGCGCGTCTTTCGAGCTCGGCAAGGGCATCTTGGTGTCCTCGCTCAAACACTCGTTCGTAGCTACCCGTCCGACCGCCAATGATATCGCGGATACCGGCAAAAAAATCTCGGAGGGCATTGCTGCCATAAACCACCTCAGCAGTAACAATTCCGAGGTACTCTTCAACCACTGTTCCTTGAATGCCATCGGTTGTTGATAGAATCATTAGTTGTCTCCGCACATCCTCATTAAAGGTTTACTGGTGAAGGGTCTAGTTAAAGTCCAACCCACAAAGCTTAGAAAGTTTAAACAAATGTCACCAGATGACAGTACCATCCCTGGAGTTGACCGTGAATAAGAACGCTTTGCTCGCTCAGCTTTTGATCCTTGGAGGGTTAGCAATGACGGCTCCACCGCGCTGCTTTGCAGATACTGCCAGGGTTGCCGCTGCCCAAGGTGTGCCTGCCCCGTCTTTGCAGATGCCGTCCCAGATGCCGTTCCAGATGCCGTCCCAGATGCTGCCCCAGATGCTGCCCTTACTGGCTCAAGCGAATCAAGCGGACGACGATCGCCTGAATGATTTGATTCGGCTGGGTCGAGAATTGGTTGAGGCTGGCAAGACTTCTGAAGCGATCGCCACGTATCAACAGGCTTCGACGCTTGCCCCAGATAATGCCAGGGTTTTTTCGGCGATCGGTTTTTTGCAAGCTAAGCAGCGCGACTATGAAGCCGCCGTTGAAGCTTACGAACAGGCGATCCGGCTCGATGCTCGTAACCCCGACTTTTACTATGCTTTAGGGTATAGCAAAGCCAATCTTAATGACAACGAAGGTGCCGCTGAGGCTTACCGCAAAGCCACACAACTCAAACCCGATTATGTGGAGGCTTTTCTAGGCTTAGGCATTGTCCTGTCTCGGCAAGAAGACTATGCGGGGGCGATCGAGGCTTACCGACAGGTGCTCACTCGCCGCCCCAACGATGCCCGCATTCATGAATCGATCGGCACCGCATACATTCAACAAGAGCGTTATCCCGAAGCCCTAGAAGCCCTCCGTCGCGCTGTTCAACTGTCTCCTCGCCAGGGAAGCGCCTTCCTTAATCTGGGCGTAGCATTTCTGAATTCGGGCAATGTGTCGGAAGGCATGGCAGCCTTGCAAAAAGCGGCAACGCTAGAGCCTCGCAATGGACTGATTTATCTTCAGCTTGGAGATATTTACAAAGCTCAAGGCAATCTCGATGAAGCGCTGATTCAATATCGACGGGCAGTTTCGGTGCAGCCTAGTTTAACAGAAGCACACCGGGCATTGGGCGAGCTGTATCTAGAGCGAAAAGATGTGTTGGCGATCGTCGCGTTTCGAGAACTGCTAGAGCTAGCACCCGAAGACCCAGATGCTCACTATTACCTGGGGGTGGCCTTAAGCGCGCGCGATCGCACCGACGAAGCCATCACTCGGCTAGAACAAGCCCGGAACCTGTATGCTCAGAGCAATAATGAAGAAGGTGTTAAAAAAGCAGAAGATGCCCTCGCAGAACTGCAACGCAATATTCGCCCCTAGGCTCTGCCCCCCGATCCCATGTTTCAATCTTTGAATAAACTTCCTCGTGTGGTCAGCATTGGCTTAATTTTTCCAATGTTGTTTTTGAATGGGTGGCTGCTGTGGATTGTCACGCAGCAACTAGAGCCCCTCGTCAGCATTTTGATTACGGCGACGCTCATCTCTTTTTTGTTAGACTATCCCATTCGTTTTTTGCAACAGCTTGGGGTGCAGCGAGGATGGGCAGTTGGTCTGGTGTTCTTGATCTTTGGGCTGATTTTGAGTGGACTGGTGTTCATTTTGGGCCCCTTGATTTTGCGCCAAGCCAATGAGCTAATTATTCGTCTGCCCGATTGGATTATGTCGGGGCAGCGACAGCTCAGCAGCTTAGAGGATTGGGCAGCCGCTCAACAGTTGCCGATTGATTTACGTGGCAATATTGCTCAGGTGATCGAAAAAGTTTCTCTGACGCTGCGATCGCTCACTAGCCAGCTCATCAGCCTCACCCTAAGCGCCATCAGCAGCCTCGTCAACGTTTTCCTGACCCTGGTCTTTGCCGTATTTTTGGTTTTACGGGGAGAAAGTCTCTGGGCAGGAATTTTGGGTTGGTTGCCGCTGGCCTGGAACACTCAGGTGCGCCAATCTTTGCCCCAAAACTTTGAGGGCTACATTGCGGGGCAGGTTACCTTAGCCGTTGTTTTAAGCATTACGCAAACGATCGCCCTATTTGTGGCAGGCGCGCCCCTAGCGCTCCTATTTGGGCTCCTGATTGGCACTGCCAGTCTCATTCCCTTTGGCGGCACCACCGCAATTTTGTCCGTCAGCCTCCTCCTGGCGCTACAAGATTTTGGACTAGGGCTAAAAGTTTTGCTCGTGGCAGAAGCAGTCCTTCAAATTAACGAAAATATTGTTGGTCCTAGAGTTTTAGGAGAAATCACAGGGCTAAACCCAGTGTGGACGCTAATTTCCTTATTTATTGGGGTCAAACTAGGCGGCGTGCTGGGGCTGATTGTGGCAGTGCCGCTTGCCAGTTTTATCAAAGGAACCGCCGATACCATCCGTACCCGCGAAGTTAGGCAACCTGCTCCCGTTGCGGCTGAACTGGTTTCGGTTGGCAAGGAGTAAAGCGTTCCAAGTCGAAAAATTGCCACTAATATATCTATTGAATCCGTCGGGCTCAGTAAAGTCTCGAAACTGTTCAAATCTAGCTTGACAAAGGTCGCCTGTTGCGGCAAGCACGCTTAAAGGTTTATGAGATACTGAACTGATGGCTTCTAAGGTTCACAACACCTCAATTGAAAACCAAATGATGGTAGACCCCATAGACGATATCGCCCGACAGGCACGCCAAGGCAGTGTAGCGGCGGTCATTCAAATTTTGAACGAAAAGCTAGCTGACTCGGGCATCCGCACCCGTGCCATTTTTGAGCAGGGCATTTTGCAATTGCTCTGCGAAGCCCCTAAGCCGGAACAGCTCGATCGCCCTCAACTGGTTCTCCAAGTTCAGCAAATTTTAGAATCTTTGCAACCCCGAAACATTCGCCGAGTCAACATCAACAGCCGCATTGTCCGCGAACAACAATTGCTCTGGCTCGACGAAATTCACCGTGATCCAGAAGGTCAGCTCTTATGGTCTGAAGAAATTACTTTAACGCAGCCTAACTTCTTTCAGCGCCTGGTTCAAGACCGTAAAGATGACAAGAATGCCCCAAAATCTAGTGCGCCTAAGGGTTCTCCCCTTCGCCTCGCCCGTGAAAAGCGCGTCTTTTGGCGAGGATTACTAGGCGGGGCTAGCCTTAGCTTGTTTTGTTGCTGGTGGGCTGGGCACTCAAAACTTGGCTGAACCCAAAATTCGTCTCGCCATCTCAGGGGGCTGCGCCTGAAGGGGCGATCGTTAACTCGGCAGCTAGTCCAGCAGCTAATTCGGCAGCTAATTCGGCAGCTAATTCAGTCAGCCCTGTCCCGATCGCAACCGCTGACCCAGGTCTTCAGCCCGCTGCGCCTGAGGATTCCTTTACTCAAGCCGTTCGGTTGGCGGAAGATTCGGCGAGGTTGGGGCAAACTGCCAAAACTGCGGCAGATTGGTTAGATTTGGCGGCTCGCTGGCGACGCGCTTCCGACTTAATGGAGCAAGTTCCTCCTGCCAGTAAGAACTTTACCGTGGCTCAAGATCGGGTTCAAACCTATCGGCAAAATAGCGAAGCTGCGACCCAAAGGGCAAATAGCGCTCAGTAAGGATCTAGCAAGTATCGGTAAATATCAGGCAACCTTTGGGTTTTTATTTGGGTTTTTACAACGATGGATTTTCGCATTGGCAATGGCTATGACATTCACCAACTGGTGAGCGATCGCCCCCTCATTCTCGGCGGCATTACCATTCCCCATCCTTTGGGGTTACTGGGTCACAGCGACGCTGATGCCCTGACCCACGCCATTATGGATGCTCTTTTGGGTGCCTTAAGTTTGGGCGATATTGGGCACTATTTTCCGCCGACTGATCCGCAATGGGCAGGCGCAGACAGCCAAAAGCTGTTAATTCAAGTTCATGATCTCATTCAATCTCAGGGCTGGCGCATCGGTAATTTAGATACAGTCATTGTTGCCGAGCGACCCAAAATTAAGCCCCACATTGCCGCCATGCGCGATCGCCTTGCCCATTCTTTGCAAATTGCCCCCACCCAAATTGGCATTAAAGCCACGACCAACGAGAAACTAGATGCCGTGGGCAGAGAAGAAGGCATTGCCGCTTATGCCGTGGCGCTGCTCATCAAAGTCATTTAAGACTTAAAGCCTCATCCTTCAAACTAGCCTAGCCATTAAAGTCCACCAGTAAACTCTCTGACCGCAAAATCCTCCGCTATAGTAAGGAAGTGTCAATCACGATAAAGCACTATGGCTGTCAATTTGGCTCAAGATTGTGTTCATGCAACAGCACAGGATGCCACAGCGCTCAAACAGGTCTTTGCATCGTTAACCGCCGAAAGCTGTCCAAAATCCTACAACTTTCATATGCACACTGTCTTTTCAGATGGGCGGTTGTTGCCTGAACAGTTGATGGAACAAGCGCTAGCCATTGGTTTGAAGGGGCTAGCCATTACCGACCATCATAGCGTTGACGGTTATCGCCAAGCCCAGGATTGGCTAGAGGGGTGGATCCGCGCTGGGCAGATACCCCAAGGGTCGCCCGATAATTCTCAGTCCTGTCCACCGATCTTGTGGACGGGGGTCGAAATCAATGCCGATTTGCTTAACACCGAAGTTCACATCCTTTGTTATGCCTTTAACCCAGACCACGAAGCCGTTCAGCCTTATTTGTTAGGCAAAGAACTGACGGGTCATTACCCTCCAGCCGCCCAGGTTATTGAGGCAATTCATCAGGCAGGCGGAGTTGCAGTGCTGGCGCATCCGGTGCGCTATAAGCGATCGCCCCAAGAACTCGTTCCTGCCGCAGCCCAAATAGGGATTGATGGCATTGAGGCTTACTACGCCTACAACAATCCCTCCCCCTGGCAACCCAGCCCTAAGGAAACTCAACAAGTTTTAGAACTCGGCAAAGCCGAGCGGCTACTGAGTACCTGTGGCACAGATACCCATGGGCTCAGTTTATTGCAACGACTTTAAGTCTTTGTTTGGTATTATCACCTAAAGAACTAACTGACCTCAGCAAACTGCAAGGGCGTTTTGTGATAAGTCAAGTCGGTAAATCACACTTTCATCTTTGAAAGAATAGGGGTGAGTAGAAACTGTGCAGGCACGATCAGAAAATCTAGGGGAGTGGGCATGACAACGCTACACTTATACGAAGATCAAGCGACGAGCTTGGTGGTTTCACCTCAACATGCTTCAATAGCCATGCCCAAAGATGCATTAGAGCTAGTGCACAAGATTTTAGAGCCGAAGCGCTTGAGCTATATTCAAGAGCTGGTTTTTTGCAATCTTGGACTGGAAAATTCTATCGACAAATTGCTGCCGAGTCAGGCTATGACCTGGACTACATCAAAGAAGTCGGCTCTCAATTATGGGGTGCCCTTTCCGAAGCGCTAGGCGAAAAAGTTTCTAAAAAAAATGCTCGCTTAGTGTTAGCAAACTATTCTGTGGCAACCGGGCAGTCGATCGCCTCTAGCTTGCAAGCGGCTCGTACGCCTGATACCCTAGAGTTCCCTAGTGATGCGGTGCCGCTTCAGTCTTCTTTATACATTGAACGTCCTCCTGGAGAAGAACGCGCGTTTGCAGAAGTTTGTAGACCCGGCAGCCTCATTCGCATCAAAGCACCCAGACAAATGGGAAAAACCTCCCTGGTGCTGCGCATCCTTGCCCATGCGCGAGAAAAGGATTTGCGCCCAGTCATGGTTAATTTTCAGCAAGCAGAAAGTTCGTCTTTGGGAGATTTAAGCCGCTTTTTGCGCTGGTTTTGCGTATACGTGGGGCAGCGCCTTAGCCTAGAATCGCGGCTAGAGGATTACTGGGATGAAGAAGTGGGCAGCAAGGTAAGCTGCACGACTTATTTTCAGCAGTATTTATTACAAAACATCGATAGTCCGGTTGTGTTGGCTTTAGATGAAGTCAACCGAATCTTTGAATTTCCTGAGCTGGCGCAAGAGTTTTTACCGTTGCTCCGAGCTTGGCACGAAGAAGCCGCTGAACAAGAAATTTGGCAGAAGCTGCGAATTGTCATTGTTCACTCGACTGAAGTGTATGTGCCGCTGAAGCTGAGCCAGTCTCCTTTTAATGTGGGCTTGCCCCTTCAGCTTCAAGAGTTTACCCTCTGCCAAGTTCATGATTTGGCTAAGCGCTATGGGCTAGATGATGATGGTATTGAGCCCCAAGATTTAGAGCCGCTGCTAGATCTGGTGGGGGGACATCCTCATTTGGTGCAGCTTGCTTTGTATTGGTTGCGCCAACGGGATGTATCGCCCGCCCAGTTGTTGCAGGATGCGGCGACTCAGTCGGGCATCTACCGTGATCATTTTCTCCGTCACTTGGCAATTTTGAATCAAAATCCCGAGCTTTGGGTAGCCTATCGCCAGGTGGTTTCTTCGGCGGAGGCAGTTCAGTTAGAGGCGATCGCTGCCTATCGACTAGAGAGCATGGGGTTGGTCAAGGTCTACGGGAACCAAGTCACGCCGAGCTGTGAACTCTACCGGCGGTTCTTCAACAACCAGCTCCAGTAAAATACTTCAATAAAATCCAGGTCATCCCTCAACTCCCTATCCGTTAGCTCCTGTCAATTAAATTCCGTTGCCCGATCCATGCTCACTTACGAATATCAGGTTGGCGGCAGTCTTAAGCTTGATGCGCCCAGTTATGTGGTTCGCCAAGCAGACCTTGACCTTTATAAGGCGCTCCTTGCCGGAGAGCTTTGCTGTGTTTTCAATTCTCGCCAAATGGGAAAATCTAGTCTGCGGGTGCAGATGCGGTCTCAACTCCAGCAAGTGGGGATGCGCTGCGCCACCTTAGATATGACCCGCATTGGCAGCGAACAAGTGACTCCTCAGCAGTGGTATAAGGGCATTGCGATGGATTTGCTCCGGAGTTTTGACCTTTTGGGCAGCTTTGACTTTAAAACCTGGTGGCGAGAGCGAGAGGATTTGCCCATTCTTCATCGCCTGAGTTTGCTGCTAGAAGAGGTGCTGCTGGTCAAATTTCCCCACGAAAGGCTGTTCATTTTTGTCGATGAAATTGACAGTGCGTTGAGCCTGAGTTTTCCGACCGATGATTTTTTTGCCTTGATTCGCTATTGTCACAATCAACGAGCCGAAAATCCTGTTTACCAGCGTTTGACTTGGGCGTTGTTTGGTGTGGCAACCCCTTCTGATTTAATCCGCGATCGCACCCGTACACCTTTTAATATTGGTCAAGCCGTCGAACTTCGGGGCTTCCAAGAGCATGAGGCGCAGCCCTTACTGCTGGGGTTGAAGGATACGGTGAGCAATCCTCAGGCGGTGCTGCGAATCATTTTGGCCTGGACGGGCGGTCAGCCTTTTTTAACCCAAAAGCTGTGTCAGTTAGTGCAAGGGTTAGCCGCCGAAAAAAAGTCTTTGGGTGTGCCCCTTCAAATGCCTCCGGGTTCGGAAGCCTTTTGGATGAGCCAATTGGTGCGATCGCACTTAATTCAAAACTGGGAATCTCAAGACCAGCCCGAACATTTGAGAACCATCCGCGATCGCTTGCTCAGAGACGAGCAACGTGCCGGACGATTGCTCGGCATTTATCAACAAATTTTGCACCATCGCCCAGCCGTGGTGCCCCTAGAGCGCCGCGCCCTCATCCAATCTCCGGTTCCGTTGGAACGCCGTGCCCCAAAACTGGACAAAGACGAACCCGACACCCAAGAGCAAGTCGATTTACTGCTATCGGGCTTAGTGGAAAAGCACCAGGGCAAGCTTCAGGTTAAAAACCGCATTTATCAAGAAGTGTTCAACCTCGATTGGGTCGAAGCCCATCTCACGGCTTTGCGTCCGTATGCAGAGTCCATCAACAGTTGGCTGAATTCTGGCGGCTTTGATGAATCTCGGTTGCTGCGAGGGCAGGCATTGCTAGATGCTCAGGCTTGGTCGCAGGGCAAACGGCTGAGCAATCAAGATTATCAGTTTTTTGCCGCCAGCCAACGGGTCATCGCCGCGAATCTCAACTGCTACTAGAGGCCGATCGCGCCCACGAGGTCGAAGCGAGACTGGCAGCCGAACGGCGCAGTAGCAAGCGCCAACGAGGCTTACTGGCGATCGTGAGTTTGGCGTTGGTAGGAACTACCAGCTTAAGCATTGCCAGCTATGTGCAATATCGGCGGGCAGCCGTAGACGAAGTGAAAGCGATCGCCGCCTTTTCTAGAGGGCTTTATACTGCCGACGAACGCCTAGAGGCGCTGGTGGCCGCCCTCAAAGCGCAACAGCGACTGCGCCAAATCGGGGGAGATCTGTCTGCCTATGCCCAATCAGAAGTAGACGCTGCCCTCCGCCGCACTATTTATGGCGCAACTGAGTACAATCGGTTTTCCGCCAACGCCACCGAAGCCCTCAGTCTTGCCTTGAGTACCTACGGAAAAATTGCTGTGTCTGCCCATAGCAATGGCATGATCAAAATTTGGCAATGGGATGGCGCATTGCTCAAAACCCTACAAGCTCATAAAGCCCGCGTCCTAAAAGTTCGGTTCAACCCCGATGGAAAAACCTTCGTTTCTGCCAGTGAAGACGGCACCTTTAAACTCTGGAATATCAATGGCAGGCTGCTTAAAACCTTTGAAGGGCACAAAGCTCCGGTGTGGAGTGTAGCATTTAGTCAGGGAGGCAGATTTATTGCCTCTGCCAGTGAAGATAGAACGGTCAAGCTTTGGAACCTGGAAGGCACACTGCTAGCGACCCTGAAAGGGCACGAAGCGCCAGTGTGGGATGTGGCATTTAGCCCCGGTGCCACCGATGGACTGATCGCGACTGCCAGCGGTGATAATACTGTCAAGCTGTGGCGATGGCAAAACCGTGGCAAGATAGAGCCGCGCCTTTACAAAACCTTGAACGGGCATAGTGCGGCGGTCTTAAGCCTTGCCTTTCATCCTGTTTGGAACCTTCGCACGGCTGCCCCCAAGGAGATGATGTTGGCATCGGGCAGCGAGGACAACACCTTGAAGCTGTGGAGCAGCAACGGCACGTTAATGAAAACGATCGCCGCCCACGATGCCGCTGTTAATTCGATCGCCTTCAACCCAGATGGACAAATTATCGCCTCTGCCAGCAGCGATAATACGCTCAAACTTTGGCAAAGCAATGGTTCGCTGTTGTCGGTGCTCAAAGGTCATCGGGCTGCCGTCTGGGATCTGGGCTTTAGCTTTGACAGCCAAATGCTGGCTTCTGCGAGTTCCGATGGCATGATCAAACTTTGGAAGACCGGCGGAATTTTGCAGAAGCGGCTGTATGGTCATGAATCTATCATTTGGGATGTGAGCTTTCGCCCCGATGGACAGGCGATCGTCACCGCCAGTTCTGATCCGAGTGTGAAGCTTTGGGACGTGAACGGCAAAGTGACCCAAACCCTGACCAGCTTTAAAGCCGCAGTGAACCAAGCCGTATTTAGCCCCAATGGTCAATGGCTCGGCACCGCCAGCGATGACAGCCACATTCGCCTCTGGACTTCTAGCGGCGAACTCCTCCAAGATTTTATCGCTCATCCTGCCCCCATTCTTGCTCTCGCCATTAGCCCTGACAACCAGATGATTGCCTCGGGCAGCAGCAACCGCACCATTCGACTCTGGGATAAAGAAGGCAATTTATTGATTACTCTCAACGGTCATCAGGCTAGGGTCGCCAGCCTAGCGTTTAGTCCCAATAGCCACTGGTTGCTCTCTAGCAGCGGCGACGAAACGATTAAACTCTGGAAACGCGATCGCACCGGCAGATTTCAGTCCCACGCGGCTCAAACGCTTCAAAACGGCACGACCGCCACAGGGGTTGCCTTTAGCCCCGATGGTCAGTCTATTGCCTCGGCAAACGGAGACGGCACCGTTCATCTTTGGCATCAAAAGCAAGGCAAATTTTCCGATCGCCCTACGCTGATTTTAAAAGGAAATCAAGCCGCAGCCACCGGCATCGCCTTCAGCCCCAATGGTCAGGTGTTGGCAAGCAGCAGCGTCGATGGTGGCATCCGGCTATGGAAACACGATGGCACTTTTCTCACTGCCCTCGCCGGACACCAGGCAGGCGTGTTAAGCGTGGAGTTTAGCCCAAATGGTCAAACTCTGGCTTCGGCAGGCGATGACCAAACGGTAATTCTTTGGGATGTGCAGCGAATTGTGAGCCTAGATTTATTGCAATATGGCTGTAGTTGGGTTCAGGATTATCTCAAAACAAATGCAGAGGTTGCAGAAAGCGATCGCCAGCTTTGCTCACCGAAATAACCCAGGTATTGCTGAATCAGTTGCTGAATCAGTTGCTGAATCATTCTTGCTGGGCTGAAGAAGGGGCATCTCTCGGAACTATCTGGTCGCCAAACCCTCTCAAACCACTGCCACAA
Organism: Leptolyngbyaceae cyanobacterium CSU_1_4; assembly: GCA_012034615.1. GTDB lineage: Bacteria > Cyanobacteriota > Cyanobacteriia > Elainellales > Elainellaceae > Timaviella. The sequence goes on from JAAUPA010000049.1 coordinate 17,401, forward strand.
CAGACACTTCCTGGGCGCTTTTAAACTCACCAATCGCCTTCAACGACGAGTGCAAGAGCCTTGTGCAGATCCAGCTAACGTTGCCCATCACCCGCCGCCATTGCTCTTGAATCCAACCCAAAACCGTTAGTCGGTCGGGTGCAGGGGCGTTGTTAGGCTGCACTCGTTTGTTTAAAGGAATTCATAAGCAGGGTGTATTTTCAAAATCTACTGACGGAGTAGGAGTTAGGGAATGTACTCTACAAAGATATTAGCTACACTTTCCGTGTCTAAACTACCAATAAAATTTAGCTTGGTAGAGGCATCGGTTATAGCTTCACCTAACGCATCCCACGATTTAGAAATAGCGATAACTTCTCAAAACAGCGATCTCTGCGACTGGGGGCAGCAGCCTAACGGCTCAAATCAGCGGCGGCAGATAACCTCAAACTTAGCACCAATGGCTTTCATAGGTAAATCAGAGAACAATTTATGAAATTGGGTAGTAGTGCGTGATTTCACAACGTCTCTGGGTTAAGTTCTTGAGTTTTACCTGCACGGTACTCAGCCATTGCAGAAGCTGCGAGTTTTGCAAGAATATCTGGCGAACGCGAAAATGCTTCATCCCAGCGTCGCTCATCCTCGATCTCGTCCAAGATTTATTGAAGCGATCGCGTTCTGTTCGCTTTCGGGCAAGGTTTGCAGCCTAGCAATGGCGCGCTCAAGTAACTCAGTCATCGCTACCCCCTCAGATAAAAGCATTTTATCCATCATCGCTGCTTTCAGGCAGGTTGAGCATGCTCCGTACACATGCTTGAAACTCGGTTAAACCGCCCTGATTCTGCCAGTGCCGCTGAAATTCCTCCTAGTTTGATTGCTAACCTAAATTTCTGAAGCGATCGCCTGTTTGAAACTTGAGTTTTTGAGGGGACAAAGATACTTGGTGGTATGCTATTGGGCGTTATCCAAGACAGGAAAATAGTTCGGTTGAATCTCATGCAGCATCCACTTCAACACGGACAAGTGTTTTATAGTCCTGGTGGACATTTTTGTTACCGGGTTGTTGGAGCTTGCTGCCGTTTGTTTGACCGGGAAGAATTACCTTGGCCCTGCTGTCGGCTGCAATGGCGCGGGAAAGAACCGAGTTGGCGACGCATCGGCAAACGCTTTACCCCTGATCTTTCTACGATCAAAAGTCCCTCTTATTGCGTTGAAGTGATTGGGCAAGAGCAGTCAAACCGAACTTTTGTGCTGACTTTTTACTCGGTCAAACTTCCCCAACCTGTTCAAGAATGGTGGCATTCTAAAAAGCTGGAGGGGGTTACAGTCGTTCCTCCCATGCCCGCATTTTCCCTGGATTCAACAACCCATACGGGTCAACCTGCTTCTTAAAGGCAAGCTGCACAGGGTTGATGGTTTTCATGCCGCCATCTTCCAAAATGTAAGTGTGGGGGTTGGCGATAAATGCGCCTTGATCTTCATGGTATTTGATAATTTCTTGGAGGCGATCGGCAGTGCTGTATCGCACCAGTTGCAAGGCGGCGGGTAGGGCGGTTCCCTCAACGCGGATGAACTCTAAATGCATCATGACTTCGGAACCAAAGTGATGATACATCTGCTCTAGAAGCTTCAGATCTTTGTCGGGTGGAAATAGGGTTTGGAGATAGGTGAGGGATGGATCGACGCTGCGAGCATGGAGGGTGGTGTGATTCCAGGTATATTCTGCGATCGCCACTCCTTTCCCCGTATCCTCCGCCTTTTTCTCATAGCAAACGTGACCACCAAACTCTTTCACCAGCTCGGCAAACGGTTCTAAACAAGGCTCAGCAATCATTAACAGCGCACAATGACTGTTGGAAGGAATGTGGGTTCGGAAGGCGGCAAAGTAGGTCGGAATCGGGTCGGCGCAAATGCAAATGAGTTTTTTGATGATGCCGTCTGAGTCACCTAACCTCTGTCCAAATCGGGCTGCGGTCATGAAGTCAGGAAATGCAACGATTAATTCTGTCCAAGGATAGGCTGGGCTGAGGGGAATTTCCAGCTCTGTAATAATGCCATTAGTGCCGTAGGCATGGTTAACCTTTTGCACGTCGTCGCCGCGTAGCTCAATCACGCGCGGTTTGTCTTCCAGGGTGACAACGCGAACCGCATGAAGATTGCCGCGATCGCGCAGTTGCCCATAAGTGATCGAACCAATGCCGCCACTCCCGCCACTAATAAATCCGCCGATCGTGGCGGTGCGATAGGTTGAAGGAGCCATGCGAATTTCCCAGCCCGTCTCCCGCGTCTGTTTATCCAGCGCAGCCAGCTTCACCCCGGGTTCCACACAAGCCAATCCCGGTTTGATCCACCGCACCGAATGCATTTTGCTCAAGTCTAGAATTACGCCCCCTTGCAAAGGAACGCATTGCCCATAGTTTCCAGTTCCCGCCCCCCGCACAGTTAGAGGTACCTTAAACTGAACGCAAACCTCCGCAGCTCTCAGCACCTCTGTTTCCTGGGCAGGACGCACGACAATATCGCCCACTTTGCCAGAGAGTTGCGGAGTCAGAATGGGGCTAAACGTATAGTAATCCTGGGAAAGTTTGGTGATTTGATCGGGATCTCGAATCACTTCAATTCCTGCTAATGCCGCTGCGAATGAATCCCAGGCGATCGCCCCCTGTGAACCTGCTAATGTCATTCCTCAACCTTCCTCAATAAAGCCACCACTTCCCTATCATGCCCGACTCAAGCCTCTTCCCGAGGGCTTCTGGTAATTTATCAATGGCATCGCTAAGATGCAGCCTCTGGATTAGCACCCAATGCTCTCAGTTGCAGCTTAAGCCTCTCATTTTCTGCCTCTGCCTGTTGCCTTGCCGCCTCTGCCTGTTGCCTTGCCGCCTTTTCCTGGCTCAGTGCATCTGCCAATTCTTGAGGAATCAACAGTTTCTCCCCTGTATCCTCCCGATAAAATCCAATCAGTTGTCCTTCTACCTGTAACCGTAACTGCAACGGGGTGCTACGACTATCGGTAATTAATTGATATTCTTCATCGTGCAGTCGATATCCTCGCAACTGCTCTTTAATCCATTCCCCTCGCGGATCAAACAACCAATATTCTTGAACCCCCAGCCCTTCATAAAGCGTCTTTTTTGCACCCATATCCTGATTCTTCGTGCTTTTAGAGGTCATCTCAAACACAACGGATGGAACCGCACCTTCTTCCCAAGTTTTATAGCTATCTCGTCCGCCTGGAGGCACATTAAAAATCACCATGACATCCGGTGCAACACGCAATCGGGGGAAGCCTTGAGCGTAATACAGAAATTGATTTCCTAAGACCGTTGCCTGATGAGCAAGCAAGTATTGCCGCAATACTTCTAAGGTGACCATCAAGGCATAGAGATGGGCATATGATTCTGCCACGGGTTCACCATCTGAGCAGGGGTAAAAAATTTCGTTTGTTTGGGGTTGCAGTAGAGAAGTTGTCATGGCTTAGACCTACGGAGATCTGGACTGGTTCTATCTTATATAGGTTCTATCTTATATAGAATGTGATGGCTGTATTGCCATAGGTTTTCTGTCGATTAAGACAAAGAGAACTTACTTCCGGCAAAATCTTCCCAGGCGAATGTTCTACAGCCAGTTCACCCTGGGGGGCAAGCAGTTGGTGGTGAGCGATCGCCCTCAACACAGGCTCATACAAATCACTCCCATAGGGCGGGTCAAAGTAAATTCGGTCAAACGGCGCTTGTTTCGATAATTCTGCCAGCCGCTTCACCACATCGCCCCGGATCACCTGAAACGTTTGCTCAGAGGTTGCCACCTGCTGCCAATTGTGTTGAATCACCTCGCAAGCCTGACTCGATTGTTCAATGCCAATCACCCTAGCGGCTCCCCGACAGAGTGCCTCTGCCCCCATGGCTCCGCTGCCCGTACAAAGATCGAGCCAACGACAGCCTGCAATTTTGCCTTGCCAAATATTGAACAAAGCTTCCCGCACCCTGCCGGGAGTCGGACGAGTCGCGGAACCGGGCAGAGTCTTCAGGAGGCGATTGCCATGAATTCGGAGCGCCATTCGCCTTAACCTGCACCCACGAGCTGTTTGCGTTCAAGCTGTTTGCTGTTGACCAAGGCGACAAAATTGGAAAGAACTTGTAGCCCCGCCTTCGATGATTTTTCGGGGTGAAACTGGGTTGCCATCAGGTTTTGGTGGGCGATCGCCGCTGTCACCGTTTGGCTCCCATGAGTAATGGTGGCGGCATTCATGGCTGGATCAAGCGGATCTGCATAAAACGAGTGAACAAAATACATCCAAGGATCAGCCGGAAGTTGCTGCCAAAGCGCCAGATGGGGCTGAGGGAACTGAAGCGAATTCCAACCCATGTGAGGAATCGTCAGCCGAGGCTCTGGGCGGAAGCGCCGTACTAGACCCGGAATCACACCCAGTCCTGGTTCCTGCCCTTCTTCGCTGCCGTCTAACAAAATCTGTAGCCCCAAGCAAATGCCTAAGAACGGCTTACCACTGGCAATAATGTCTTGCATCGGATGGATCAAATCCCGCGATCGCAAATGCTGAATGGCAGGATCAAACGAACCCACTCCAGGTAACAGCACAGCATCTGCCTGCTCCATGACCTTCACAGAATCAGTAACTTGGGGAATTGCGCCTGCCTTCTCTAGCCCCTTACAAGCCGAGTGCAGGTTGCCCATGTCATAATCCACCACAGCAATAACGGTCATGTTTTGCTCCTGTCTGATCACACAATTCCTAATAGTTTACTGCGTATGCTCCAATGGTTGAGGAAAGCTTCAGGAGAGGGCGCATGAAAATGGGGTTGGCAATGGGGTTGGCAATAGGGCTGGCAGGAATTGGACTCTTTTTAAGTGCTTGGATTGTTTTACCACCGCCCAACTTTTTTCTGCTGCGGTTAGCAGTGGGCGCGCCGGAGATCAGTCCGGTTTTAATGATGATTAACGCGATCGCCCTCCTCCTTCTGCTCATCACTTACAGCACCTCCCCGCTCAAATCTATCGCCTTAATCTGTGCCACCGTCGGACTGATCCTTAGCGCCCTGCCATTGATTCAAATTCCCCATACGGTGCAACATGCGAATCTTGCTCTAGAACAAATAGGTGCAAGCCAGATCGCAGCCCCGCGACTGCGATCGCAGCCTTTCGTTCTGCTGGATGTCTTTCGAGGCATCGCCAAGCCCGTCACCCGCCGCGTCGAAACTATCCAGTTTGCCCAGCCCAAGGGTGTGCCCCTCAGCCTTAATCTTTATCGTCCGTTGCAACGAGGAAAATACCCGGCGATCGTTGTGATTCATGGAGGGGGTTGGCAAAATGGCAGCCCCAATGACAACGCCGATTTTAGTCAATACATGGCAGCTCAGGGCTATAGCGTAGTTTCCATCGACTATCGGCTAGCACCCCAGTATCAATTTCCCGCGCAGTTAGAAGATGTCAGAACCGCGATCGCCTACATTCAGGAACATGCGGATGAACTAGAAGTGGATGTTAATCGGATGGCATTAATGGGGCGATCGGCAGGGGCACACCTAGCCATGCTAGCGGCTTACGAACCCGATGCTCCTCCCCTTCGAGCAGTCGTTAACTACTACGGTCCCGTCAACCTCACCACAGGCTACCAAGATCCTCCCAACCCCGACCCCATAGGCAGTCGTGGCTTACTCAGAGACTTTTTGGGCGGAACACCCGCAGACCTGCCTGAGCGATATAAACAAGCCTCACCCTGGAATTATGTCAATCATGCCGTACCGCCTTCGCTGTTGATCTATGGGCAGAGAGATCATGTCGTGCAGTCTAAATTTGGACGAAAGCTATACGAGCAATTACAGAACACCAGAAATCAAGCAATTTTTATAGAAATTCCCTGGGCAGAGCACGCATTTGATGCCATTTTTCAAGGCGTGAGTAGCCAGGTATCCCTTTATTACACCGAGCGATTTTTGGCATGGGCTTTGAAGTAATGCCTTTAAGTCCATAAAAATAAGTTCACGCAATGTACAACTAACCTCAACCCTCAACCCTTTCCCCAAGGCAGGTTACCGCATGTACATCAAGTCGAAACTGGCTT
>JAAUPA010000341.1 GCA_012034615.1 Leptolyngbyaceae cyanobacterium CSU_1_4
GATCGCACCAGGATAGCCTCAGTATCCATTTCTTGTAGGGTTAACCCATCGTTGGCGATCGCCTGTTTGGGAATAACCTCTAGCCCAATCGCTTTATCCAAAGTTTCCCTGCGTCCGTGGGTTTCCAATAAGCCCACGACCACATCCATTCCTTCTTGTTTCAATTGGTGGGCTTCTTCTAGCATCTTGTAGGTTTTGCCAACACCAGGAGCCATGCCAATAAAAATTTTATGCTTGCCCCGACGAGCCGAGCGGACGTAAGAACGATCGGGAGAAGGATGAGCAGGATTATACATGGCTTCAGCGACTAACCGTATCGAGGGCAGCGTTGAGCTTTAGTACATTCACACCCGGTTCACCGAAAATACCCAAACTACGACCTTCAGTATTTTGCCGAATTAGCTCCTCTAATTGTTCTGATGGTCGTTGTCGGGCTTGTGCAATCCGAGTAATTTGCGCTCTGGCAGCTTCTGGGGTGATGTGAGGATCGAGACTGGAGCCAGAGGTATAGATTAAATCGGCGGTAGGCTGGATTCCAGCTTGTTTTAATTTGGCCACATCGCCCATCGCTGGATTGGAACCTGCCTGACCTTGGATACGCTCCAATAGGGCTGGGTTACTGGGCGCTAGATTGCTTGCGCCTGAGGTCCCTGTTTCCAAGATTCCGGCAGTGTCATTTTGAGGATTAACGCTGCTGTAGTGGGTGTGCTGGGGCGACTGTTGAAGTAGAGATCGCTGGTAAAAGGCTGCCCAATCAACGTAGAGCCAATCACCTGTCCCTGATCATTTTTAATCAAGCTGCCATTGGCTTGATAGGGGAAAGCAACCTGTCCCACAGCTAGAATCAGGACGGGATAAATAACCGCCACTAAAACCCATAGAACCAGGGTTGCACGAACGGCTCTGATCACTTCATGAACAAGACTCATTAGAAGCGCTCCGGTTGAAACATGACAACAAAGAGATAGATTGAAAGTGCAACGGTAACCAGCCCCAAAATCCCCAGTGCGTAGGCTTGGGTGCGTGAGAATTCGTTGCTTGTCGCTGCTTGTACGGCTGGAGCAAGGATCAGATTTAAGCAGAGAAGGAAGAATAAACTGACTGATAGCGAGCGCTTCGGTTTGGCTAGGGAAGAAAAATATGGGCTTTTGAGTGATTTCATACTAATGTCTATTTGTTTGGTTGATCAATTAGATTTAAGGATTCAGAATCTGCTGAAAACAAAAATTCTGCTAACTCTGGTCTATGCCATCGCATATAAGAGCTTGCTTGCCAGTGGTGAAATGCTTGCTTTGCTGCAAGAATTGCTGTATGCCATTTCTGCAATAGCTTTTCAGGTATTGCTATACTTGAATCCCAAGGAAAATATATGAGTCTCAGGTCTTTCCCATCCGTCCAGCGTTCCTCAAACTTGTACTCTCTAAAATTCTTGCCAGCAAAATTTATTGATTCAAGTTCAATATCATCTTTCCAAGCATATTGTTCTTTTGAATCAGTATATTCAGAAAAATCAATACATAGAGTTATTTCCAAAAAAGACTTTTTCTGGATATGTTTGAATGCCAGCATTTTCCATTGACCTAGATTCAGAACTAACCGACTATTACTTATGAATGTTACAGATAAACTTCTATCCAAAAATGGATCATCATTACAACACTTTTCAGCATATTAATTAACTCCAAAGCCTTCAAAAAGTTTTCTTTCTTATCAAAGACGGCTTGTATGATTTGAGCGATTTCTTGACTGGTTACTAGAGCAAGCTCGAGATTTTTCTTAAGTTTTCTTGTTTTAGAATATTTAGATTTAGAAACCTTAATCGACTCAGAGAAATATGTCTTAGTGACTTCTTGATCCTGTGCATCAACTCTTTTGAGAATTGATGCTGATTGATAAGCTGAACGTAGTTGCTCTAAACCAATGAAATCTCTACCATTAGTTAAGCTTTCAATCCATTTAAACACCTCTAAAGTAAATCGTGCGTTATCTAGAAGAATGCTTGCTTCATGATTTTGTCCAAGTCCAGAATTTGTAAAATTAGCTGAACCAATGAGAGCCTTTGCTCCTCTTACAAATATTTTGGCGTGAAGATGTGGAATGTCAAATAGCGTTAGCTGATTATTTTCAATTAGCTGAGTCAATGCTTCAAACTCATTCATACTTCTAATGTTGTTTCTAATTTCTCCCAAATCAGTAACTAACTGCAAAATACAGTTTACCTCGTTACATATACTTTGAATGACTGACAATGAGAAATAAGGAGTAACTATTATAGGTAAACCTTTTTCATGAACAACCTGCTCAATCGCTTGGTCAAAAGGATTGACTGTATCAAAACTTAAGCTGTGACCAATAAATTGTATTTGCATAGAATTGTGTTACTTAGCCTAGATTCCTTCAGCTTAATGAATTTAGGCGATTGGCAGGAGTAAATCGATCAACTTAATGGCAATAAAGGGCGCAATCACGCCGCCTAAACCGTAAATGAGGATATTTCGTTGCAGAAGCTGATCGGCAGTCAGCGGTTGAAACCCTACCCCTTTGAGGGCTAGCGGAATCAGCGCCGGAATGATCAACGCATTGTAGATCAGGGCAGATAGAATCGCTGATTGGGGACTTTTCAGTCCCATCACATTGAGCGCTCCGATGCCCGCCGCCGCAAAGATGGTGGGAATGATGGCGAAGTATTTGGCGATGTCGTTGGCGATCGAAAACGTCGTTAATGCCCCACGGGTAATCAACAATTGTTTGCCGATGGTAACGAGATCAATTAACTTCGTTGGGTCAGAATCTAAGTCCACCATGTTGGCGGCTTCTTTGGCGGCTTGAGTGCCAGAGTTCATTGCTAACCCCACATTTGCTTGGGCGAGGGCGGGAGCATCGTTGGTGCCATCCCCGGTCATCGCCACCAATTTACCTTGAGCCTGTTCTTGCCGAATCACGTCGATCTTGTCTTCTGGAGTAGCCTCGGCGATGAAATCATCCACACCCGCTTCTTGGGCGATCACTGAGGCAGTAATTCGGTTATCGCCCGTCAGCATCACCGTGCGAACGCCCATGCGCCGCAGTTGGTCAAAGCGTTCTTTAATCCCCGGTTTAACAATATCTTTGAGGTAAATTACCCCATAAATATCGCTCCCCTGCCCGACAGCTAAAGGCGTACCACCGAGTCTGGATACCCGCTCGTAAGCAGCGTCTAGATCTGGGGGAATTTGCCCGCCACGCGATCGCACGAACCCCTTAATCGCATCTACCGCACCCTTACGAATCTCGGTACCATCGGCCAGATCCGTACCGCTCATCCGCGTCCGCGCCGAGAATTCTACCCCCGTCGCCTTAGATCGATCGATCTGGCTAGTCACCCCTAATTTTTGAGCTAATAAAACGATCGATTTCCCCTCTGGCGTTTCATCAAACAGACTCGAACCGAGGGCGATATCGGCGACACTGGCTAAATCGCGACCGCCCAAGGGAATAAATTCCTCGGCTAAACGGTTTCCTAGCGTAATCGTCCCCGTTTTGTCCAAAACTAGCGTGTTGACATCTCCACATGCCTCCACCGCCCGTCCAGAGGTCGCTATGACGTTAAACTGTGCTACCCGATCCATCCCCGCAATCCCGATCGCGCTCAACAATCCGCCGATCGTCGTGGGAATCAAAGCCACCAGCAACGCCACCAATACCGCAATACTCACGGGTGAATTAACGTAATTTGCCACGGGGGAAAGTGTTGCAATGACGATTAGAAATACTTGCGTTAGTACTGCCAGTAAGACGGTGAGGGCGATTTCATTGGGCGTTTTACTGCGATCGGCACCTTCTACGAGCGAGATCATTCGATCGATA
>JAAUPA010000342.1 GCA_012034615.1 Leptolyngbyaceae cyanobacterium CSU_1_4
TTGGGGACTTGAAGCACAGAACTGGAGCCGGAAGTCCCCAATTTGGGGGATTTAAGGGGCGGTTTGCCAGGGACTTGGCTAGATTCGATCACTTGTGTGTACACGGTAGCCCAGAGCGAGAGAAGGGAGTCAGAATCAAAGTCCCTTTCCCAAGGCGAAAGAATGATTTAGGGTGAGGTCACAAAACTGAAATGCACCCATTTACATAAGCTACCAGATTTATTTCATCGTCTCATTAAGCAAAAGTAGCTAGGCTAAAGCATCATGCACATTCATCATCTAAATTGTGGTTGTATGTGCCCGATCGGTGGGGCGCTTTTCGATGGCTTTAGTGAAAGGTGGACGGCTCGCTTAGTTTGCCACTGTTTGCTGATTGAGACGAACGAGGGATTGGTTCTGGTGGATACGGGTTTTGGAATGCGTGATGTCCGATCGCCTTACTCGCGGTTGAGTCCGTTTTTTGTACACTTCAATAACGTGCAATTTGATCGCAAGTACACGGCGATCGCGCAAATCGAAGCAATGGGTTTTTCTAAAAATGACGTGCGACATATTATTCTCACTCATCTTGATTTTGATCATGCAGGGGGTTTAGAAGATTTTCCGGAAGCAACAGTACATGTCATGCAAACTGAAAAGGATGCGGCAGAGGATCGGCACGGTTTTGTGACCACCGGACGCTACCGTCCTCAACAATGGGATAAAGTAAAAAAATGGAAGTATTATGCTGCTGGAGGCGAACCCTGGCTTGGCTTTGAGGCAGTCCGCGATTTAGAAGGGTTGCCCCCAGAAATTCTTTTAATTCCGCTGAGAGGACATACGCGAGGTCATGCAGGTGTGGCGATCGAAACCTCGGAGGGCTGGTTGTTGAATGCAGGCGATGCTTATTTTTATCGGCATGAGATGGACGCAGAAAATCGGCATTGTACGCCGGGTCTACAGGCTTACCAATGGCTGATGGAAGTAGACCGCGAAGCCCGGCTACACAATCAGGATCGGCTTCATGCATTGGCAAACGATCGCACTCAATCAGTACGTTTGTTTTGTAGTCACGATGCGATCGAGTTTAAGGCGTTTGCCGAGCAGCAGACTGAGCAGAAATTTTCTAATTTCTAAATCTTTTCTAACTTCTAAATCGATGCTAATTGGGCAGTCATGCCCAGAGGGTTGCCAATTATTAGCAGGTGGTTAAAGACGATCGAACTCAAAATCCAAGGCTGTTCATTTTGAATTTTGAATTGATCATTTTGAATTCTTTCCCACCCCATCATTTATTTCCTGACAGACCACTAGCTCAACCCAATCAATCCGATAATGGTTAGCCCGATCGCCCCCAACGCAATCCAGACAAACCCATTATCTTTCGTTTCAACTTGACTCAAGTCAATAGGCGCGGGCGCGGGCGTGGGGCGCGATCGCGGACGCGGCGCAGGAGGCAGATAGCCAGAGGCTCTTTTATTTTTGCCATTGGCTTCATCCAGTTGGGTAAGGTCAGGAATTTTGGTCATCCATTCTTCCCGAAGCTTGAGTTTGGGGGCTTTGAGGATAGCAAGAAGGCGGCGGCTTTGTTTGCGAATTTTAACGTCGGGATGGGTGCTAAGAGATTCGCAAAGGGCAATCGCTTCCATGTTTTTATCCGCTGCTTGATAGGCAGTGACTAGCCAAATTTGCACTTCCCCTCCCAAAGACGAGCTGCGATCGGCTAGGCTGACTGCCTTCTCTAGTGCTTCTATCGATTGGCGATAGAGTCCGCGTTCAAAGGCATTTTGTCCTATTTGGAACTGTTGACGGGCAAGTTCTAAGTTTTCTGTCATCATCAATTTTTCGGTCTATGCGACAATTTTGGTGCCAATTCCGGCATCATCGGTAAAGATTTCTAGCAGCAGCGCGTTGGCAATGCGACCATCGATAATGTGTGCCGCTCGAACGCCTTGAGCCAGCGATCGCACGCAGCAGTTGACTTTAGGAATCATACCGCCCCCCACAACGCCCGACTCAATTAATTCTCGCGCTTCACTAATATCTAGCGTTGTGATGATGGTAGAAGAATCATGGTAATCGCGTAGGATGCCTGGCGTATCGGTCAAGAGAATGAGTTTTTCTGCCCCTAAAGCTGCTGCCAGTTCTCCGGCTACCGTATCAGCGTTAACATTGTACGACTGCCCCGTTGTCGGCTGCAACGCTGGATATCACTGGAATATAGCCACTTTTTACCAGCAGTTTCACAAGCTCAACATTAATGCTACTCACCTCCCCCACAAAGCCAATGCCTTCCTGCCCTTCCGGTCGCGCCATAATGATGTTGGCATCTTTGCCACACAGCCCCACCGCCAAACCGCCAGCCTGATTAATCAACGCCACAATTTCTTTATTCACTCGACCCACCAGCACCATTTCCACCACGTCCATCGTGGCAGAATCGGTGACGCGCAAACCGTTTTTGAATTGAGGCTCAATTCCTAATTTATCAAGCCAAGAATTAATTTCGGGACCACCACCGTGAACAATGACAGGACGCAAGCCAAAACTGGAAAGCAGCACCACGTCTCGCAGGACGAGTTCTTTCAGAAGGCTGTCTTTCATGGCTGCGCCGCCGTATTTGATGACGACTGTGCGTCCGGCAAATTGTTGAATGTAGGGCAGGGCTTCGCCAAGGACGCGGACGCGGGTGGCATCGTTAATTTGAGTGGGATTCGGGTCACATTTCATGGGGCGGCTGACCAATAACATTCTGGCAGTTTATCAATTTTGGGGATACTCAATTGTGAATTCTGATGCAGACGGAGGACGCACTTCCGGCTTTAGGGATTTCTGAATTTCTTCTAAGACCCGAATAGCCAATTGTTGGGGCGATTCATCAGCCCTGACCACAATGCGCACATCCGCTTGGGCATAGAGAGGTTGGCGTTGTTCTAAAAGTGTCTGCAATTTTTGCCCTAAATCAACGCCTTGCAAAATAGGACGGGTGCGATCGCCTTGGAGACGATCGCGCAATTGTTCTAGCGGGACATCAAGCCAAATGACAATGCCATGGCGAAGATAGCTCCAGTTTTGGCGTTGCAGAACAATACCACCGCCCGTGGCGATCGCCATCTGTTGATAAGCCGCTGCTTGCCCCAAAACCTGAGTTTCCAGTTCTCGAAACGCTGCCTCTCCCGCTGTCGCAAAAATTTCGGTCACAGGTTGTCCTGCCGCTGCCTCAATCACTGCATCAGTATCCAAAAAACGATACCCCAACTCTTGCGCTAAGAGCTTTCCCAGCGTCGATTTGCCAGCCCCCATCATGCCAATTAAATAAAGATTGACTTTCTTAAAATCAAAGTTCATCTGGATTTATTCCCATGCTTCTCAAACGTTCTGCTAATCGATCTGCCCGCTGTCGCTCTTGCTCTGCCCGCTGCCGCTCTTGCTGAGCGAGTTCTGCATGAATCGGCAGCAAAGTTCCATCTGGCAATGCCCAGCGAATCCAGTTGGAGTCAATTTCTTCATAGCTGCCCTCCCATCTGCGTAGCACCAATCCTAGTTCTTGGCTCAATAGCTGCCCGAATGCATCGGGCTGAATCGGCTCATAAATGCCGTCTTGCAATCTAAAGCCCGACCATTCGTAGAGAAACGGCTCAAATATAAAATACTCAGGAACCCGCAGTTTATCTTGATAGGTTAGTTTTTTCTCTTCTCTATCGTTTTCTGCGGTGCTCGGCGACATTAGCTCAATCACGACGTTGGGAAGGCGATCGTTTTCTTGCCAAGCAATCCAGCTTTTGCGCTCTCGTTGAGGCACATCGAGGACGACAAAGAAATCTGGTCCTTTAAAGTCTTTA
>JAAUPA010000343.1 GCA_012034615.1 Leptolyngbyaceae cyanobacterium CSU_1_4
ACGGCATTGCAATCCAATGGCAGAACGGGTTTATTGGCGTTGGGTTCTTTTGTTGGTGGCAATGGAGGCCAACGACTTTTGTACTTACAACGGGTAGTAATTGGAGTCGTTTAATGAATGAGATACGTATCAATATATTGAATCCAAGATGTAATAATTGTACTACCATGATTGATTTGAAACGCGGTGAGTCGTAAATAAATAATTCCGACATACATAAATATACAATTTATTGAAGTTTGGCCTTTCGTGTCGTGTAGATATCAAAATCTCGACTAATGAATGGTGCGCCGATGACTGGTTGCACGAGTTTTGATTTTTCACCCCGTACCGAAACGGCGCGTTGCATCGATGATCCCGATCGTATGAATTCGGATACCATAAGCACAACGAATGCCATTGCTAATTCCACATATATATCAATGGTGGGATACGGTACGTTACGACTGGATCGTTGACTTGTGGTACAGTGGATGATGACACTGATGATACCGCCGCAATATCCCCCATTGTCGTCGTCGACGACACCACCGCGTTCTCTACATCGATGCTAATCCCGGTCGACGACGCGATCGCCACCCTAGAGCAGCAGATCCGGCTGATTAAATCGGCAGGTGAGATTGCCCCCAATGGCTGTTGGCTAGAGTCAGGAAAATGCCACAAGCGCAAATCCAGGCAAGTGTTCTACCGTTCCTCTCAGCCCATTTTTGGCGGCAAGAAAAGCAAGTACGTGGGCATGGAAGGATCGGGCAAGGTTGCAGCCGCTCGGGATGCGATCGCCCGTCGCAATGAGTTGAAGCGGTTGAGGAAGCAACTGGAAATTCTGAGGGCGGCAACATGACCGACCAACTCAGCATTTTTGATCTGCCCCTCATCCCCGATGAGCCATCACCGCCCATACTCGACCCGCCGCCCTTGCTACCACACCTGACCCATCGCCGCGACTGGCTGGAGGGAAACGCCGCGTTCTATTTACGATTGATTGGGCGCTTTATGGATCTTCAGATCCGCGATCGCGTTAACGGCGTTGTGAACAGCAAGAGGAACGCCGTAAGGATGGCTGAGATCAGCCGATTATTTTTACTTAAGAGAACAGTGTCTAGATAGGATAAGGAATTTAGGAAATGACTGAAGCCATCACACAGGAAGCGATCGAGCGCATTGCAAAACAGGCGATCGATTTTATGTATCGGTACTTGCAACACGCGGGCGGCTGTAGTCCAAAGATGTTTATCGATGAGTTGGGTAGCGCCGATCGGGCGGCTGATCTGCAAACGATGGAAGAGATTCTAGTAGATTTCTTGGCAAGTGTTGCCTATGGCAAAAAGTTGGTTACCTCAGAAAGTGAGGCTCCCAATGATTGACGATCCGAGCAATTGGAAAACCAAGATTTACAAAACTAGGTTGGGCGCATTGCTTGATATTCCTTGCCAGTGCCCCTTGAGTTTGCCGGGGCTAGATGCGATCGGATGCCCTTGCTTAAAGACCTGGTTCGTTGATGAGACGATGCAGCCACCACCAAAGAACACCCCTAGAACATGAAACAAATTTACGAGTTCGACAGAGCAGAGCAAGCCAAGTTTTTAATCGAATACTACACCGAGTATTTAGAGATTCAAGCCATCGTTCCACCGCATACCCGCACCGTGATCCGTTGCAAGTTGGCGCAGTGGAAAGCGTTCTTAAAATTTAACTTAGAACTATGCCCCGTATTCGTTCCTATAATCCCGATCGCATCCTTTCGCCATTGCCACCGCCAGTGGTAGAGGTTGGCGATGGGCGTTTAGTGCCCTGGGAAGATGGGGCGCTGTTGCATGATGTTAAGGCAGCGGCGGAAATTCTCACTCAGAAATTAGGCGGCGGTTATTCTGAGCAGATGATCCGCCGCAGAATTAACGGTGGGATATGGATTAAGAATCAGCATTGGTATAAGACGGGTAGCCTGTACAAGGTTTCGATCGCCCGTGTGATTGAATGGCAAGCAAAAGGCGGATAGCATTGATTGCCATATTGCAGCCAAATAAACAAAAGGAGCATTTATTTTTTGTGCTCCTTTTTTGTTGCAACATAATTGGGTAATAATTTTGCCCAACTTTATTGCCCAAATTTGGTCAGCATAATTTGTTGCAACATAATTGGTAATTTAGCAAAATAGGTAATTTAATTTAGCAACAAAAACGGCAAAACAGTCTTACAGCAAGGCTTTCAGGAGATTGGTGCACCAATTTTTTGCTACAGCATAGGAAAATCTGCCAAATTTAGCACCATAAAACTGGGCAATAAGTTGGGCAAAATTGGTAAAAAATAACATTGGCAAAATTTGGCAGTCAACACTATTAATAGTGTTAGCCAAAATAATATTAATAGTGCTTTATGGCGGCTTAGGGCGATCGGGATTCTCAGTGGCCCGCCGCGCCACATCTAAAAATACTTTCTCTCCGATCCAACTCTGATAGACGACCTCGTGAATTTTCGTTGAATGCCCCATGAGTCGCGCCGCAATATTGGGCGGGATGCCAAACTCAGCACAACGGCGGGCGTAGCAATGGCGCAAAGTATAGGGCGTAAAAATGCCATTTCGACAAAAGAACCGTGAGACTTTGCTGCCCAAAGATTCGTTAGATGATTCTGGATTGAGTACGGCACGGCTAGGCATCACGACCAAATCTAAACGCCATTCGATCGCCCATTCTGGGTAGAGTGGCTCGATCGCTCGCGCCCCTGTCTTTGTTCCCTCCCTCACTCGCACCAACGGAAAATCAAGCAAATCTAGAAACCACACCTCATGATTGCGCAATCCATAAGCCGCCATCAGTCCGTAAATATATTGCCAGCCCGGATCATCGATCTGCATTCTGACGTTAGCGATCGCCTCATCACTGGGCAGGTCACGCGGGTTAATGGGTTTGAATCCATAGCCCCCATCTAGATCTTGGATTTGTTCTAGGGGTAGCCCTGCCAGTTTAGCGATACCACGGGCACAAGTGCAGTAGTGCCCACGGTGTCGCTTCCCTGGTTGGCTCCGTTGCTCTATCCAGTTAATTAAGCCATCTAGGTCGATCGCCCCTTCTGGCAATGTGGAAAGACAGCCGCGATAGATTCGCCATGAGTTCTGATGGGATTTATCTGTTCTATCCTTACCGCGCCACCATACCCGCTCCCATTCCGCCGCCAACTGTTGCGCCGTTCGGATCGTCGTGTCTTCGTAGTCTGAAAACTTGCGCCAGTCAAACGCCCCCCCTGTTGAGATCTAGGGCGATCGATACGGCGTAACTATAAGCCAGCTCGACGGATTTCTTGTCTAACGCCTGCAACCCCAATGCAACTCGACTCTGATAAGCATTGATCCGTTTGCTTCCCGGTCGGGGCGGAAAAGTGCCCCGAACATAGATCCAACTGCCCCGCCCTTGTAGCTCTAATCGCACTCGAAATTTACCACCTTTTAATCGAGCGTTGGCAAACTCGATCAGTTGATCTGATTCGTTCATATAATGGAGTCAGCAAAAAAATAACGTTTATCTGAGGACGGTTCGCACCCGTCCTTTTTTTAGTCTACTTTTTATAGACTAAAACCCAGCATAAAAAGTTTAAGAAATTAGTCTATATTAGGTTTTCCAATAATTGCTAATAATGCTTTAGGCAACTTCTGAAAGCACCGTGTATCATGGGGTTTAATTGATTCTATTGAGGTAGAGGCTTATGTTTTAATGTTACTATGAGCGCAACAGCACTAATAATAAAAGCCCCATTTATAGGGACTTTCAGAACTTTCTTATTTTTCTAGCCTG
>JAAUPA010000344.1 GCA_012034615.1 Leptolyngbyaceae cyanobacterium CSU_1_4
TTATTGAACGAGGGCATCCGCGCTTGGATGGCTCCTCAAGACCAGATTCACGAAAACTTTATCTTCCCTGAAGAGGTACTGCCACGTGGTAACGCTCTCTAATAATTCTGTTATGGCAGGTGGTCGTGACCAAGAATCCTCCGGGTTTGCCTGGTGGTCTGGTAACGCTCGTCTGATCAATTTATCCGGTAAGCTGCTGGGCGCACACGTTGCGCATGCAGGTCTTATTGTGTTTTGGGCAGGTGCGATGACCTTATTTGAGGTTGCTCACTTTGTTCCTGAAAAGCCCATGTATGAGCAGGGCTTGATTCTATTACCTCACGTTGCAACTTTAGGCTGGGGCGTAGGTCCTGGCGGTGAAGTTACCAATATCTTCCCCTTTTTCGTGGTGGGTGTTTTACACCTTATTTCCTCGGCAGTACTCGGCTTTGGCGGGATTTATCACGCCATTCGCGGACCTGAAGTGTTGGAAGAATATTCGGCATTCTTTGGCTACGACTGGAAAGACAAAAACCAAATGACTAACATCATTGGGTATCACCTTATCCTCTTGGGGTTAGGTTGCTTCCTGCTCGTGTTCAAAGCCATGTTCTTTGGTGGTGTGTATGATACTTGGGCACCCGGTGGCGGTGACGTTCGCGTTATCTCTAATCCAACCTTGAACCCCTTGGTAATCTTTGGCTACTTAGTCAAGGCTCCTTTTGGTGGCGAAGGCTGGATTATTAGCGTCAACAGCATGGAAGACATCATTGGTGGTCATATTTGGCTGGGGCTGATCTGTATTGGCGGCGGCATCTGGCACGTTTTGACTAAGCCTTTTGCTTGGGCACGTCGCGCACTCATTTGGTCGGGCGAGGCTTACCTCTCCTACAGTTTGGGCGCTGTGTCGATGATGGCTTTCATTGCGGCCTGTTTTGTTTGGTTCAATAATACAGCTTACCCTAGCGAATTCTACGGACCTACTGGTCCTGAAGCGTCTCAGGCTCAAGCTCTGACCTTCTTGATTCGTGACCAACGCCTAGGTGCAAACGTTGGTTCTGCCCAAGGTCCTACGGGTTTGGGTAAGTATTTGATGCGATCGCCTCTGGTGAGATCATTTTTGGTGGTGAAACCATGCGCTTCTGGGATTTTCAGGGCCCTTGGTTAGAGCCTCTACGTGGACCTAACGGTTTAGACCTAGACAAAATCAAGAACGATATTCAGCCCTGGCAAGCTCGTCGGGCGGCTGAGTACATGACACACGCACCCCTGGGTTCTTTGAACTCGGTGGGTGGTGTGGCAACCGAAATCAACTCGGTGAACTTCGTCTCGCCTCGTTCTTGGTTATCTACTTCTCACTTCGTGCTGGGTTTCTTCTTCTTAATCGGTCACCTCTGGCACGCGGGTCGTGCGCGGGCTGCGGCGGCTGGGTTTGAGAAAGGAATCGATCGCGAGACTGAAGCAGTGTTGTCAATGCCTGACCTTGACTAAATTGAGCGTCCAAGTTTAAACATAATCGGACTTAGACCTCGCCATCAGGCTCTTGTAGGAATTACAAGAGCCCTGATGGTTTATGGATTCAAGGTTAGAAATCATGGAAAAGAGGAGCAGCTTTTTAGGCTACTCCTCTTTTTGCTCATTCATAAATTCTACGGGACTGACGGGATTCGAACCCGCAACTTCCGCCGTGACAGGGCGGTGCTCTAACCAATTGAACTACAGTCCCACGTTTCTAAGCAACTTCTATTGTGCTGATGAATGGCACTTTTGTCAAACATTCAGAGAATTTTATTTAAGGCATGGGGCCTACCTGTCCTCTAGCTGCCGGTCTAAAGTGACCCTCAAGTCGGTTGGCTCTTTTGGTCGATGAGCAAACAGTTTTGAGCCATTTCATAGTTGTAAAACTTGCAGCGGACTTGAATAGTTTCGATCGCCGACATCAAATCAACGTTTCCTGCCAACTGCACCCGCCAAAGATGAGAAAGTAGCTCAGGACAATCAATTTTGCCTAGGGACTCAGCGGCAGCGAGGTAAAGTTCTGGATTAGGACACTCTAATAGCTTTAGTAGCCCTGGCACAGCAGCTTTGCTGCCCAGTTGCCCCAACACATCTGCTGCGTTCCGCCGCACGTCTACATTTTGGTGGTCTAGCGCTTTAAGCAAACTAGGAATTGCCGTTTCGCTAGCCAGTTTGCTCAAGGCAACAGTTGCCCGTTGTCGAACCTCGGGTTCTGGATCTTGCAACGCTTTGAGCAGCCCCGGAACTGCGGCTTCGCTGTTTAGCTTACCCAAGGCAACGGTTGCCCGTTTCCGCACATCCGGTTCTTTCTCTCGAAGCGCCTTCAGCAGCCCCGGGATGGCGGCTTCGCTGCCTAGTTTGCCTAACGCATAGACTGCACTTCTACGTACGTCAGGGTTTTGGTCTTTTAGGGCTTTCAGTAAGCCCAAAATGGATGCCTCGCTGCCCAGTTGTCCTAAAGCAGAGGCGGCTTTGCGCCGCACCACAAAATCTTGGTGTTCTAAGGCATTGAGCAACGCCGGAATGGTTCCCTCGCTGCCTAGCTTGCCTAGGGCTGTGGCTGCGCTGCGGCGAACGGCTAAGTGGGGGTCTTCTTGCAATACTTTAAGTAAGGCCGGAATCGCGATCGCATGATTGATTTGACCCAGCGCATCGACAGCGCTGCGACGGACGGCGAGGTGGAGGATCACTGAGAACCCGCAGAAGACCTGAAACTGCTGCCTTACTATCGAGCCTGCCTAGGGCAGAGGCGGCTGCCATGCGGACGTAAAGGTCGGCATCGGTGAGAGCTTTGAGTAAGCCAGGAATGGCAGATTTGCTACCAATTTTGCCAAGTGCCGAAGCCGCCGTCCAGCGGATATTGCAGTCAGAATGCTCTAAGACTTCTAATAGTCCAGGAACAGCAGATTTGCTGCCTATTTTACTCAGTGCCGAAGCTGCCGTCCAGCGAATATGAGAGTCAGAATGTTTAAAGATTTTTAATAACCCGGGAATTGCCGCTTCACAGCCCAATTTCCCGAGAGCCGAAGCCGATCGCCCACGGACAATGAGGTCTGGGTCTTCCAGGGCGTGCAGTAACCCCGGAATTGCCGCTGGGCTGCCTGATTTGCCTAAGGCTTCAGCAGCGCTTCGACGAGTAATAGAATATTGACTTTCTAAAGCCTTCAGAAGCCCAGGAATAACGGCATTGCTGCTCAATTTGCTAAGCGCTTCAGCAGCACTTTCTCGAACGGAAGGATCTTGATCTTCGAGCGCTTTGAGCAAGCCAGGAATCGCGGCATCGCTGCCCAATTGTCCCAGCACTTCAGCAACTTTCCAACGAATATTGGAGTTTTGGTGCTCTAGCGCCTTCAGCAACTCTGGAATAGGGGTTTCACTGCTTAAATGCCGAGGAAAATGGGCTTGAACTGCCGGATCTTGCTCTGCCAAAGCTTTCAGTAATCCAGGAATGGCGACTTCGCTACCAAGCTGTCTCAATACCTCGGCAGCACTCAGTCGCACCTCGGGGTTTTCATGTTCTAAAGCTCTGAGCAAACGGGGAATGGAGTCTTTGCTGCCCAGCCTCCCTAATGCCGAGGCGGCCTTGCCGCGGACTTCGGAGTCGCAGTCTTTGAGCGCTTTTAATAACCCGACGATCGCAGCCTCGGTGCCCAGTTTTCCCAGGGCATAGACTGCACTTCGGCGCACTTCCAACTGCGAATCTTTGAGCGCCCTCAACAGCCCCGGAACTGCGGTTTCACCCCCCACTTGCCCCAGAGCGTACACGGCGCGGCAGCGAACTCCAGCA
>JAAUPA010000002.1 GCA_012034615.1 Leptolyngbyaceae cyanobacterium CSU_1_4
GGGCTACCGTGTATACACAAGTGATCGAATCTAGCCAAGTCCCTGGCGAACCGCCCCTGGGGGACTTCCGATCCAGTTCCGTGCTTCAAAGTCTCCCAAATTGGGGGATTTAGGGGGCGAAAAAGCTTGGAACGAAGCCAGTCTAGACTTGTGTATACGTGGTAGCCCAGAACGGGAGAGGGATTTAGGGAGGGCATAAAACTGGGATAAACCCGCTACACCCGCAATGGCAACTATTGAAACTCTAGCTATTGAGCTGCCATCTGTTGTTGAAGCTGGCTCTTGGCAGTTTTGAACTGAGTAGCAAGATTCTCTTGTTGATCACTACTACAATTGTTACGGATTGCAGCAAACATGGTGCTCTCCTCCTGACGAACGTGATCCATCACAGTTTCTTTCAAGCGGTTAATTTGGCTTTTGAATTCAGGAGCAGTAGGACTCATGGCTCGCAAGGAATCTAGCATAACTTTCATGGATGCTTGCTCATCATATAGCTCTTGGGTGTCATGCTCACCATAGAAGGAGCGAACGGCTGGATAAACAACTTGCTCCTCTGCTTCAGAATGAGCAGTTAAATCCTTATAAATTTGACCAAAGAACTCCTGAATCTTTTGAGGATCCTCAGTGCCCTCAATTTGCATGAACAGTGTATTAACTTTGGCATGATCCATACGGATTATGTCTTGGATGTTCATCTCGTCATCTGTATGACTGATTGCGCTGCCTGCAACGCCTGTAACTGCTGCCACAGCATCTTGAACCCGTGCCCAAATTCCTTGCTTGGCTTCTTGACCCGTCATTTCACGCACGCCCAAGACTTCTAAAACACCTTTGAGCTGCTCTTGATGAGCGCGATTTTCAAAATTAACCGCGTTCAAAGGTGTAATAGCCGCTTCCACATCTGCCCCAACAACCTGCGCTGCCTTATGCACCAATAAGCCACTCATAACTTGCTGATGCTTCAGGAGCTCATGCTGAGAGACCTTTTCAAACAGAGACAATTCAGAACCACCCATCATGTGATCAATCTCTTTTGCCATCTTTTCGACGGTTTCTTTAGGCTTGCCTTGAACACCATATTGCACAATTACAGTGTCTAAAATTCCCATATTTTTGCGATCGCTTTCCAGCATCTTATCTAATTGCTCACGGATTTCTGGATCGTTGCAAGCCGCTGCTAACTTCTGTTCATTTTCAATGACTAGGTCTTGGACAACCTTCATGCTTGCTAACTTTTCACCGATCGCCATCCGCTTGGAGTCGTCAAGAGTCGTTACCATTTTTATATTCTCCTAAAGGCTAAGTCATTAACTGACCTCTTTAAAGTGCCACAGCAACCTCTAAGGTTCCTCTTTCCAAAGACCTAATTTTTCTATGCTTCTACTTCTTTGGGAGGGCTAAGAATAGAGCTAAAAATGGCAAAAAAATGGCAAAAAATAACATAGGTGCAGCCTGATCTTCTTCACGCTACACCTATCCTTATAAATTCAATTATTCTTTATCTTCTGCTAACAATCTTCTGCTAACAAATTTTGCCTAACCATCCTCTCTAGTCTGCTCTTACTACAGTCTAGGTCAAAACCTAATACACTCTTTCAGACTTTTCGTAATGCTTGGCGATCGCCCAAATGCCGTGAATGCTGCCAGGAATCCATCCAAGAAAAGTGAGTAGGACATTAATCACTAATGTAGTGCTCAACCCATAGGTTAAGAAGACCCCTACTGGAGGAATTAAAATACCTAAGATTAGATGAAAAACTTTCATGCTATTTACCTTTAAAAACCGTTAAGGACTTAACTTAATCACTACGCCCATAGTGGATCAAAAATAGCTGAAACTGCTTCTCCCTTTAGAGTGAGTAAAATTTATCCTGAAGGCATGAAGTTTCGCGGTTCCTATCTCTCTCAAGGAAGAAGTAACTTGGGCTGTCCATAAGTCAGGATAGGTCTGAATATGAATTTACTGAAGAATGTTTACCTGATGTAAGAAAGGAGAACTTTATGATTCGCTCTGCGCTCATTCTATTGGCAACTGCCTTAAGTTTACTAATCATTGACTTGGTGGTTCCGGGTGTTAATATTGCAACTTTTCCAGCCGCACTTATTGCTGCGATCGCTCTAGGCTTGGTAAATTCTGGGGTGAAGCCCGTTCTCTCTCTCCTGTCTCTACCCCTTAATTTTCTAACGTTAGGGGGCTTCTCACTGGTCGTTAACGGGCTGTGTTTTTGGCTAGCATCTTTACTGGTTCCTGGATTTACTGCCAGTGGTTTAGTTGCGATTATCCTAGGTCCTGTAGTTCTATCTTTTGTCAATACTTTTTCTAAACCGTTACTTTGCTGAAAAGTATCCGAAGCTGGCAGCCGATGGTAAGGCAACCATTAGAGGAGCTATGGATGATGCCAAGGGAGCCATCGAATAATGGCTCTAGTGTTTGTCAACTGCCATAGGGAGTATGTCCGCTGATAGAGACTCTATGAGTAGCTCTATCTTTTAGAGGATGAGTTAAGTTGAAGCTTTAGATAGATTGTAGAAGTTGGTTTGAATCCTTTAGGAGTATTTATGAGTATTGAAGATCGGGCTAAGGCAGTTGCTAAAAACATTGAAGGCAAAGCTCAAGAAGCAATGGGTGAAGTGACAGGTGATCCCCAAGATAAAGCTGAGGGCAAAGCCAAGCAAGCTGAATCTAAAGTCCGTCATGGCGTTGAAGATGCAAAAGACGAAGTTAAGAAGGCTATTGACTAGTTTGATGCATTGAAACATTAAGTCAATTCAGCGCATTACCTTTCTCAAAGTGATGCGCTGAATTTCAGAATCTACACCTTCAATTTACCTATCTACAACAAAGGAATTTAGTAAAGGTTTTCCCTCATGATGAACACTCTAAACGCATCGTTTTTGTTGCTCACTGAAGCGATTGCCCCTGACACAATTGCCCAAGAGCAGGCGCTCTCCTCGGATGCTTTAATTGCAGTGGCAGTGATTGGTTTTCTTGCTGCTACCGCCATTGGCTCGGTTGCCTGGTACAACTCGAAGCGTCCTCCCGGTTGGGAAGATAAAGAGCGCCCAGCGATTGTTCCTGACGTTGAGCCGAGTGATCATCCTGGGTTAGGCACTCCTGAATAAGGTTTAATGAATAGCTACCTTAGGGGTATGAACAAAAATCGTAGAAGACAGCAGGCTCATTGGATTCGGGAAGTAGAAGACATTACACGGGGTGCTTGTGGAGGGTTTCTGTTTGGGATTCCTTTGCTTTACACTATGGAGGTTTGGTGGATTGGGTCTACGGTTTCTCCACCTTTAATGCTTTTGGCGATCGCCACTACGTGGACGGTCGTTTTTTTTCTGAACCGAACAGAAGGGTTTCGGCGAACTACAAAGGTTAGTTTTACCAATGCTGCAAGAGATACAGTTGAGGCGGTTGTTATTGGCTTAGTCTGCACAGGTATCATGCTAGTGATATTGCAAGAAGTGACCTTGCAGACTCAGCTTAGTGAAGCCTTAGGCAAGGTTATTTTTGAGAGTGTTCCTTTTTCTTTAGGAGTGGCTCTCTCAAATCAATTTTTAAGCAGCAACCCAGAAGAGAATCGAGTTCAATCCTCAAAACAAAACAGCACTGCTCAGGTCGAAGCGAGGCAGCCTGAGATAAGCGAAACTCTTGCTGATATTGGGGCAACTTTAATAGGAGCTATTATTATTGCGTTCAGCATTGCGCCAACTGATGAAATTCCAATGCTGGCAGCAGCAACTTCAGCAGTTTGGCTCTTAGCCACTGTAGTAATTTCTTTAATCATTTCTTACGGAATTGTCTTTGAGGCTAACTTTGCTAACAAGACTAAGCGCCAACAGCAAAGAGGACTTTTTCAAAGCCCGCTTAGTGAAACCATTATGTCCTATTTACTTTCTTTAGTTGCTGCTGCAATGATGCTGTGGTTCTTTCAGCAGCTAGACTTTAGCGATCCTGGAGCAATGTGGTTAAGTTACACCTTGCTATTGGGATTGCCCGCAACTATTGGTGGTGCAGCAGGTAGATTAGCAATATGAGTGATGTTCATTCTTCTGATGATGGTTCATCTCAAAATAGTTCTTCAGATCAACCACCCCGATCGCTAGCTGAACAAGTTAGCTTTAGTCTTGCTGCGTTGCTCTTGACAACTCTGGTGGGCTTGATTTGCTATCTTTGGCTAGGTAAGCGTGGGGAAGCACCTCCTAACCCCATATTGGTAATCAAACCTGTTCAGAAGCTTTCAGGACAGTTTCATGTTCCTTTTGAATTAACCAATCAAGGAGACAATACAGCGGCATCGGTTCAAGTTGTTGCCGAGCTTCGTCTAACGGATATACTGACGGAAACCGGAGAGCAACAGATTGATTTTTTGTCGAGTCAGGAAACTGAGTCAGGCGCTTTTATCTTTAGTCAAGATCCACGCAAAGGTACACTCACGATTCGAGTCGCGAGTTATAAATCACCTTAGCTAATTCAGCCTTCTAGGACCTTTCTGAATCCAGATCTGAAGGGCTGAAACTTTCCCTACCCTCGCCCTTTTTCAAATAGGGACATTTGAAAGAGATCTAAAGCACACGCTTGGATTTTACTTCTAAAGACCGAGGAAATTGATTGAGTAAACTGCTTTTATATAGATATTAATCAATGTGACAATTCAATAGAGGAGACATTATGCCAAGACTGGTAGGAAAACAATCTAATGACGGTCTACGAGTGAGTTTAGTGATGCTGACTGCGATCGCCATAGCAGCGGGTTTAGAATACGTCGGAATTATCGATCTAGTTCCTGGGTTTGGGAAAGACAACGTTACTTTGAGCGTTGCTCGCTATGGTATCTCTTCGGATCAAGTGATTGTATCTGAATCTGTACAAAAATAAGTTATTAGGACGTTAAATATTATGCGTAAAGGTAATGAAGTGATCGGTAAGCCTGTTGTTTCGTACAGTACAGGTCGGCGAATTGATACGGTTAAAGACTTGATTTTGATCAAAATAGCAATCGCCTGTTGGGGCTTCTGATGAGTGAAGGCGGATGGTTCAGTAGTCCTCGTGTGCTTTTGTTGAAAGACGTATTGGCGATCGGGGCAGATGCGATTATTATCCCCTCAAAAGAGCATGTTTTTGATGCTAAGCAGATTCCGGAAATCTCCAGAATTTTAGAATACAACAATGTGCTTAAAGGAACGCGCATCCTTACTACAGATGGTCGTAACCTTGGCACCATGGTTGATCTGTATTTTGATCATGAGACGGCAAGGGTAGAAGGCTACGAAGTATCTGGGGGAATATTTGCAGATGCGTATTCTGGGCGATCGTTTGTGCCGACTCCGAAAACGCTCAAAATTGGTAAAGATGTTGCTTTTGTGCCAGAAGAAACGGCTCTATTAATGGAAGAGCAAGTAGGCGGTATTAAAGCAGCCATGCAAGTTGCAGGTGAGAAAGTGCAAGAAACCATGCACTCTACTGGCGAAAAGCTGCAAGATGCGGGAGGAAAGCTAAAGGAATCTAGTACTAGCCTCTCCCAAAACTTGGGCGGACAGCTTAACACCGTTTTAGCCGGACGAGCCGTTGAAGAAGCAAAAGGATATCGAGTGCGTCAGTTTGTCCGCTCAGAAGATGGCTTTATTATCGCGGCACCCGGACAAATTGTTAGCGATTCGGTCATTAAATTTGCTCGCAGATTCCATCAAGAGGAATCATTGCTCCAAGCCGTTGGGCTTTCGACCTCCAATGCAGCACAGTCACGGGCTAATAGCATGGCTATGGTGACTGGCGATCGCCTGCGAGTGAGAGCCCATAAAACCGAAGACCAGTTACAAGAAGGAGCACAGAAGCTTAAGGTAGAAGCCAATCATCTATGGCGACAGCTCAAAACCGAGTGGGCTAACTTTCAAGACCGAAGCAGTCAGGCGATCGAGCGCAAGCGAATCATGGGCGCTCTAGGTCGTCCAGTTAATCGTGTGATTTTGGATCAACAAGATCAAGTGATTCTGAATGTAGGTGAATTAATTACTCACCAGGCGATCGAAGTTTCTCGTCAAGCAGGAGTTTTAGAAGTTCTATTAGGCTCTGTTTATACTGAAAGCCCTAAGCTTTCCAGAGAAGATGTGGAAGCTCCTCACCCAGGTCGAGCGTCTCTAACTTGACGGTTTAACTAAAGCTTTAGGAGGTAAGTAGGCCGGTCTACTCAAATGTCAGACGTAGGGAAATATCAGACGTAGTGTGGGCATCTTGCCCGCAAGCGAGACGCTTGCTCCACGGCTATCTGTAAATTAATTACCAACATCCTTTCTAAAACATCCTCTTAGTTTTGCAGTGCCAAAAAGTGCTCTGGGATACCTTCTTCCTTAAGATAGAAGACTGTTTGAGTATTTAGATTAATACTAAGGGAGTTGTTAAGGACTAATTTATTATGAGCAATTCAAAAGACTTGAGCGAGAATAATCCAAAAGTTTCTGCTGATACCTATGATCGAGGTATTGTTCCGGCTGAAACTGCGGCTCGTAAGGAACGAGAAGGTGAGGGATATAAAAATCGCCCTGATTCTCCTGCTGATGAAGACAGCATTGATACTGTCGGCGGCTATACAGTAGATAAAGAAGGTCTTGCCAATAATTTTGCGGTTGAACCCGAAATGTATTATGAAGTCCCTGGCGATCTTCGGGCAAAAGAAGCTGCCCTAGCTGAAGAGCGGGCTCAGGAACTGGAGGAGGTAAACCAAACTAATGAGGAGGGTAAACTGACTACGGATCATGACGATCGCGGCAAGGGTGTGGGAATAATTTAAGAATTTCCTTTTGATATCATCACTTTATAGAGCACCTTAAAAAATCCAAACCTTTATTCAAGGTGTCCTATAGTTTATTTGCCCTGCTTTCAAAATGAAGGTAGGGCTAGTTTTGAGAATTGATAATAGTTTTGAGGCTAGTTTTGGGATTGTGTCACAGGTTAGTATCTGGATCTTTTGCTTTATAATTTTTGTGGATGATTTAATGCTCCTAGCTTAAAGTATTCTTTTCCTAAACCAAAAATAAAGCAAAAGAACTCTTAACTTTCGGAGGTGGGCAAAAGCTAATTTTATCTGGCACTGGGCGCTGTTAGATAAATACCTTTTCTAGATTGTTCTAGAGGTCAATTAGTGTTTTTATGGAATTTTGCCAATGGTGTTCTCTGAACAGGCTGTTAACTCCTCTGAGCCCTCTGGTCTAGAAGACCGCTCCTGTGACTTGCCCGAGGCGTTGCTGAGTGCGTCAAAGCTGCCTTTTGTCTTAGGTGTAGATGATAATCCAGATGATTTGTTGTTGCTAAGCTACACTGTAGAGCTTTGCAATATCGAGTTTATTGGACGAGCTAGCGGCTGGGCGGCTTTAAATTTGGTTGCAATTCTTCCTCCTGCCCTCATTTTGCTAGACATTTTGCTGCCTGATCTGAATGGAGTAGATTTTTTGTATTATATTAAGCAGAATCCTTTAACCTGCAATATTCCAGTCATTGCAGTCACCGCTTTAGCAACTTTAAGCGATCGCACTTGGCTTCTATCAGCGGGTTTTGTGGGCTATGTTAGCAAGCCCTACCTGTTGGAAGAATTAGAAGAAATCATCTTTCGGCATTTAAAGACAGGGTTAAACTACGTTGAGGAATAAAATAGAGGCGCAATTTCTGCGCCTCTGTACTTTAACTTTGAATAGACGAAAATGAGCGATCGCTAAATTTAAGCTTGTGATACCCAGACCGAGACAGAGCCGCCTTTACAACGAAATTCTGCCCATCCCTCGTCATTAGTAGTCACAGGCTCTTCAATATGCTTCGTCAAGTCAACATAAACTCGGTTGGGTTGACCTATCTCCATATATTTACTCCCGTCATCCCCATTACTGAGAACAACTGCTACGCCTCCTGGATGTTCATCATCGCCTAGGCGCGTCCAGCCTATGACATTGGCATGGTCAAAGTAATCGTACTGCTCACCATAGGCATAGGTTTGACGGGCAAAGAGGAACTTATCCAACAGCCACTTGTGTTTATCAAGCCAGATTTCATGCTCGTCGCCATCATTCCCAGTATCTTTGTAGTGTGAGCCATAATAATCAGCATAAAACACGCAAGGATATCCTTCCCGGCGCAGCAAAATTAAAGAGTATGCTAACGGCTTGAACCAAGATTCGACAACCGATTCTAGAGACTGTAAGGGCTGGGAGTCGTGATTTTCAACTAAGGTAACTGCTAGTGCAGGTTGCTGTTGCACGAGAGTATTGTCAAAAATTTGCCGGAGGTCATAATCATTCCCGGCTTGACTTGCCACATGGAAATTGTAGTGAAGCGGCGCATCAAACAAAGTTATTCTGCCATTGGTAGTTTCGACAAAGGAATGGAGCGCCTCAACATCATAAGACCAGTATTCGCCCACCCCAAAGAGTTCTTTTTCTGTTTGATGACTGACATGATTTAACCAGTCTCGGAAAAACTCGGCGGAAACGTGTTTAACTGCATCAAATCGGAACCCATCTACGCCAGTCGTGTTAACGTACCATTCACCCCAGTACTTTAACTCACCGGAAACCTCGGGATTATCCATGTCAAGATCGCAACCCATGAGATAGTCAAAGTTGCCCTTTTCTTGATCAACATTGTCGTCAAATGATTTACCTTTTAGCAAGTAAACTGCGTTCTCTCCCGCGTTGTAGACATTGTAATCGATCGCATCAAAATGCCACCAATGCCATTCCATCGTAGAGTATTTACCATTCCGACCAGGGAACGTGAAGTGTGTCCAAGCCTTGATGGTTTGATATTCTCCTATTGGAGCATTGCGATCGTCTGGATTAAAAGGCGTAGCTTGTGCTTCCTCTTCGTGATCTGCGCCTAATTTATGATTAAAGACTGCATCAGCATAGATCCGGATCCCAGCATCCTGAGCCGCTTTAATAGCACGGATGTATTCATCCTTAGTGCCATATTTGGTTCTGACGGAACCTTTTTGGTCAAACTCTCCCAAATCAAACAAATCATAAACGCCATACCCCACATCCATTCCACCGCCTGTGCCTTTGTACGCAGGCGGCAGCCAAAGAGAAGTAACCCCAGCTTTTGCTAGGTCTTTGGCAGATGCGGTTAACTGGTTCCACAGCGTGCCATCCGCTGGGCTATACCAGTGAAAGTATTGCATCATGACCCCGTTTGTATCAGACATGAAAGCGACCTCTTGCTAAGGATATAAGTAACTTGTCTCTATGGAGACAATAATACGGGAAACCTATATCTTTAAACATCTATCAAATGACAGATGACGAGGACTATGGCAAAAAGGTTGTTACGAGGCAGGCGACAGGGACGAAGATGGAGGCTTAAGCTTAGCTTTTGTAGAAGGTTCACGAACAGTGGGGTTCTTTGCCAAAATGACAATAATGCCCATGCGACCGGTTTCTAAAGTAGTATCGCTTAGGATATCGAGTACCTCAACGTTTAGAACGTCTTGAATGAGGTCTTGAAGCTGGGGTCTGATGGCTGCATCTAGGTCTTTACGAACTTGTTGGGCAAGGGTTCGTCTGCTTCTGCGAGGATTTGCTCTGGGCGAGTGACTGAGTTTTCTAAAACGATCGCCACTTTTTCATCCATAAGCTGACAGGTTACCTTACTCGGTTGAAGACCTAAATGAGTTCGATAAAGGGTTTGAATTTTTTGGGAAAGTGTTCTCTCAGTTTGACCTTGAGTTGGCGTATTGTCTGTCATTGATTCAGAGTGTGAATGAAGGAGATTGATACAATAGTGCTGTTGGAATATTAGTCTAAATAACGCCCCCATTTCTAGCCCTGCTTCTAGAGCAAAAGATTTAGAATGAGGGCGCTGTTTGAATTAGGCGGTGTTTGAATTAGTAAACGATGGGAGAAACGGCTAGGCTTCCGGCGTATCGCCGAAACAATGGCTGAGGTTAAAGCCGTTGCAAATAGCCACCAAGCAGCAGTTGCAGCGGCTTTGCGGGTTTCTTCAACCTGGACTTGTGCCTGGTATCTAATATCGTCTAAGCGATTTTGAACTTGTTGCTGTAGTCGTTCAGCACGTTGCAAAACCGTACTACGCGCCCGGTCAATTTGTTCAAATACTCGTTCTGCGTCCGCCTTAGAAATGTCATCTCGAGAGCTAAGCAGAGCAATCAGAGTATCTTTGTCAAACGACGAGAGGCGATCGCGCAGGGATTCAAAACCCGCTTGTGGATCATCAAACAAGGTGCGAACTTCTTGTTTAATACCGTCATAGTTTAGCTCTGGACGATCGAGAGAATTTAGATAAGTCCGAATACGATTGAGAACTCGCTCCACAGTAGCTTGTATTTGGTGCTGAACTGCTTGCATCTGAGCCATTAATTGGTCGCGCGCGGTCAGCACCCGCTCAATAATATCATTTGCCTCTGCCTCAGATAAATCCTGACGCTGAGAGAGCAAGGCAACCAGGTGAGAGCGATCGACATGGGAGAGGCGATCGTTTAGTTTTTCTAGCCCTAGGCGAGGATCAGTCATCAGCGTTTTCAAGTCCCGCTGAATCCCTTCAGGGCTAAGCTCTTCTTTTTGAGTATTGCGCAAATAGTCTTCTAGACCCGTTCTAAAATCGCGCACTTTAGACTGAGTTCGAGTGGCTAGCCGTCTGGGCGCTTTAATAATGTTTTGAAGCGTCGATTGATACTGATCGATAACCTGATTGATCTCGGATTCACTTAAGTCATTTCGTTGACTTAAAAGTTTTACCAGCGTATCTCTATCCAAATGGGAAGCCCGATCGCGCAGCCGAGCTAACCCCACTTGCGGATCGTCCACTAGCTTCTGTAAGTCCCGTTGAATGCCTTCAGGATTAAGTTCTTCCTTACCGGTATTGCGCAAATAGTCTTCTATTCGCTGCCATTGGGTCGATACTCGGGTTTGTACCGCTTGCGGCACGCCTTGTGCATCGGCTACTGCCAGTTCAAAAGCTCGTTCAATTTCGGTGGTAATCTGTGCAACTTCAGTGGTAGTTAAATCATTCCGAGCATTTAGTAAATCGATTAAGAAATCGCGGTTAAATGAAAGCAGCCGCGATCGCAATTTTTCTGCATCTGATGAGTCTTGCAGAATAGGACGAAGCGATGCACCTAACGCCTGGGAATTAAGCAGCCCTTCTTTAGGCGAGGAGCGTAAAAAATCCTCTAACTGCGTTTTCAGCGAATAGGCTTTCTCTGTTTCTTCAATTTCGCTGACTTCGCGCAAAACCTCTAGGCGCACGTATTCCAGCGTTTGGGCAAGTCGAGTAATTTGATCTTGTACAAAAACTCCTCGGGATTGCAATAAGGTCACAAATTCTTGCTGGTTAAGCATTTCCACTTCTCGACGGACGCTGCTTGCATCAGCAAACTCATCGTAGATAATGGCTCGGAAATCCTTCTGAATACTTTCGGGGGTGAGTTGCCAAGAATAAGTGTTGAGTAAATAGTCTTCAACATCTGCCCGAATCACACTATAAGGAGTTTCCTTCTTAAGCATTTTGTCTGTCTTTTCGCCAAGCGGAGTGCTTTTAATTTGCTCCACCATCTGCCCTACATCTAAATCAGACAAATCAACTCGATTCAGAACAATTCCCATAAGACCGCTCAGTAAGGCACTAGCAGCAGGAGATTGTCCTGCCTGTCCTGCCTGTCCTCCTTGCCCAACAGTATTCAGCAGCCCATTCAGACGTTGCCTCAACTCTTGAGGCAAAAACTGCCCTGCAGGAACCGTCCTAAGATAATCTGTGACTTCTCTTAAGGGGTCAGGCTTATGCATTTTGTTGACTGCTTGCTGCCAAGCCGTTTCGAGCTGATCGGCAAGGCTCTCAACTTCACGCTTAGATAAATCGGTACGGCTATTAATTAGGTTAACTAAGGTCGCCCGATCGACCTGCTGCAAGGCTTCAGGATTGGCGATCGCTTTCAGCTCAGGATCATCTAACAGCTTCTCAAATTCCTGACGCACACTTTGAACATCTAATCCGGGAGGACGTAGTTTATTGAGATATTCTTCTATATTTTCTCGCAGAGTTTCTGAATCCATACCCGAGGTTAATTCTCGGCGTACTGCGGCTACTGCCGACTCTGCTGTAGAAACGATCTGATTTTTCGTTGCTGCTGCACCCAGGGCAGCGGTTGCAGTTCCGACAATTGCCTGAAGTCCAGATGTGGCAGTATTGACCAAAGAACCCACCAAAGAACCGACAGTGGTTGAACTAATCCACACCAACATAGAGAAATAAGCACCCCAAATCACCAATCCAATAATGGCTCCTAAAAGCGCACTTTGAATTAACGTTAGCTTGACTGCCAGAAAACATGCCAAAAACAAAGCTAAGCTAACGCTAATGACTGTCCACAATCCAGCAGCTAAGCGAATTTTGTTACCGCTATTTGAACTGTTATCGTCATGGGAATGTTGAGCTGAATGCCTATCTGAATGATTGTGAAGACGCTCATTGGGCTTAGACCAATTACCCAAGTAAGAAATGCCAGCCGCAACTGAAAGATTGGTGAGGAGAAGCTGAAAGCCAAATGCCAAAACAATCCCAGAGATTAAGGCAATAAAAAATTGGGGGCTTGAAAACACAAAGGTTGCAGCATTGGGTGCAACAACAGTCCCGGCACCGCCTAAGGGATCGACTGTAGTAGGGGGCAACTGAGTTAACAGGGCTGCTCCTATCCAAATATCATTTAATAAATCCGGGCTGTTAACCATAATGTCCCTCGCCTGTACAAAACTAATAAGGCTGATATGATTGAAACCTTATCTGTGCATTTAGGCATCTTTCAAAAGAGGGAACCTAGTCCTTTAAGTGACTAAACCCGATCGCAAAGCTCTAACAGCAGCCTGAGTGCGATCGTCGGCGCTCAGTTTATTGAGAATATTGCGTACATGAGTTTTGACGGTACCAATGGTAATATATAGCCGTTGTGAAATGTCGGCGTTGCTACAGCCTGCTACAATCAATTCTAAAATTTCTAATTCTCTAGTGGTTAAAGGCGTATTTCCTAAAAAAGGCTCGTAGCCACTTCCTATAGCACTAATTTCGACTGTCTTGCCCCGTAAACTTGAAGATTCAGCAGCAGTGTCACGTCGAACTTGCCCCAGAATAACACTGGCGATCGCGGATCTATCCAAGATTGACCTGCTGCCGTAGATTGAATCGCTTCGACTAACTGACTGACTTGAATGTCTTTCATACAATAAGAATCGGCACCTGCTGCAAAAGCTGCCAGCACAGAATCCTGTCCATCATGCATAGTTAGGATCAAGATTTTAGTGCCAAAATCTTCTGACTGAGTTTGCCACTGCCGAAACCTGCGAGTCAGCTCAATTCCATCTAAATCGGGCAATCCAATATCCACCATTGCCACATCGGGGCGATAGTTTTGTAAGAGCTGCAAACCTTGGGTAGCATTGGCTGCATCTCCCACTACTTGAATGTTTTCCTGAGCTTGTAAAACTGTTTTAAGCCCAATACGAGTCAAGTCGTGGTCTTCAATTAAAATGACCTTGATTTTACTCATCTTTTACCCAGCATTACTACCATTTAGCCTGGTTTTACCTTACCGAGAATTGCCTTTATAGCCATCTACCGTGCGACATAATTGAAAAGCTATGAGTAGATTGAGCAACAAACCTTTGCCGCCCCCAATGTCTCCCAAAATGGGGGACTTTGAAGCAGAACTAGCTCGAAATTCCCTCAAAATGGGAGATTTAGGAGATGAGTGTAAGGCGCTTTGATCCTTCAAAGTATCCTCTTAAACCCTTTCTCTTACCCTAAAATCTGCCCTAGAAACTCTAAATCGTTGGTAAAAGTCTGTAGGATGTATTGACCAAAGCGGCATATACTAAACTTCAGCTTTTCCCTTTCTAAGATAAGAATTTAGGGTGGGGAAGTTTAAACTTTTTACTTCAGCTTAAAGTAATGAACAGTACTTATTCTGGAGTAAATTAACCAGGAGTAGATAATGTTAAAAGTAAGGCTTAAAATCTGTCCAAAGATAGATGAGCCCTTTAGACTTTTGTGGCAGCCTTGTTTGAGCAAGCTTTGTCATTTAGCAACTTTATAATCTAGTGGTTTCGTATCATCCTTTAAGGGACTTGTGGGCAGGGGTTTCTCTGCGTCGTCAAGGAGCTTTGGTTATTACCGTCCCTGTCATTTGTTTACTGCTGTTTTTGGGAACCTCGATTTACTTACGGTATTACACAGTGGCAGCAACCCGATATGTAACTCATACTCAAAATGTTTTGTTAGAAAGTAGCAATCTTTTAATTGCGCTCCTCAATGCCGAGACTGGGGTACGGGGCTATGAAAGCACTCGCAACAGAAGCTTTTTAGAACCCTATGATGAGGCTATGCAAGCAGTGCCTGTTTCAATCAGTAGGCTAAGAAAGTTGGTTCAAGATAATCCTGTTCAAACGCAACAAGTCTCTGCGATAGAACAGAAGATTCAACAAGAGCTTAAGTTGCTCATGAAAGGAGTCAATAATATTAATGCATCCACAGCCACTTCTGCAATCTCTACTGAGCAGAACGCTCTTTTGATACAAGAAAAAGAGGTGATGGATCAGATTAAGCTGGATATTAACCGATTTCAATTAGAAGAGCAGCGTTTACTTCAAACTCGGGAACAGTGGCTGGATCAGCAAGAGGAGCTAAGGGGCTGGGCACAAGTTGTCATGACTGTAATTAGCATTTTGGCTTCAGGGGTGGCAATTTATCTGTTTGACCGTATTGAACGAGAGCGGCAGTTAGGCATTAGAAAGCTGCAAGCGCAGGCTCAAAAGGTGGTGCAGCTTAACCAAATTTTGGCTCAAACTAATATGATGCTAGCCGATCGCAATCAAGAGCTTGATCAGTTTGTGTATGTGTCCTCTCACGATTTGAAGGCTCCCTTACGAGCGATCGCCAATCTTTCCGAATGGATTGAAGAAGACTTAGAAGGGCAGCTTCCAGAGGAAGGACAACGGCACATGAAGCTGCTCCGAAAACGAGTTCGGCGGATGGATGCTTTAATTAATGGGTTGTTAGAGTATTCGCGGGTAGGACGAACTAAAGTTCCGGTGGAAACGGTCAACGTAGCAGACTTACTGACAGAAGTCATTGATTTGCTGTCTCCTCCGCCTAACTTTGTGATAGAAATTGGGCAAATGCCAACTCTACAAACGAGACGATTGTCTCTGAGTCAGGTTTTTTCTAATTTAATCAGCAATGCCATTAAGCACTGCGATCGCCTAGATGCAAAGATCCAAATTACCGTAGAGGTTCGAGACCAGCTTTGTGAGTTTGCAGTGGCTGACAATGGACCTGGAATTGCTTTAGAACATCAAAAAAAAATATTTACGATTTTTCAAACCTTAGATGCCCGGGATAAGACAGAAAATACAGGAATTGGGCTATCAATTGTAAAAAAGCTTGTAGAGTTAGAAGGAGGTAAAATCTGGGTGGAATCAAGGCTAGGAGAAGGAGCAAAATTCATCTTTACTTGGCACATCTCACCCGTATCTTAATCGCAAGTTGACTGTTATATCAAGGGATTAGTCCTGTTCATAATGTAAGTCTAACCAATGACTGACGTAACCCAGTACTGCTCTTGTATAGAATTAAAAGATAAAAAACGACGTTGCTGAATACCCCTATGATTTGCCCTCTTCCCAAGCCCGTTTTCCCCGAGGAGCAAGGAGCAAGGAGCAATAGTTCTTATCTCCCTTTTCCATTAGGGCTACCGTGTATACACATGTTGTGGAATCCAGCTACGCCCCGGCGAGCCGCCCCTAAATCCCCCATTTTGGGGGACTTCCGAGCCACCTTTGTTCTTCAAAGTCCCTCAGAATGGGGGATTTAGGGGGCAAAAAGAATGCAACGAAGCCAGTTTAGAGTTGCGTCTATACGGTAGCTCCAGGAGGACGAGGGTGAGGGAAATTTCAGCCATTCTTATCTTGTTTCAGCAACGTCAAAAAACCAGCTTGTAACTCAAACCCTCTTTAAAATGCCACCTACTTCTCCTGATAACACTATCAATATTTTGTTGGTAGAAGACGATGAGGTAGACATCCTTAACGTCAAGCGCGCTTTTAAAAAGAACCACATTACTAATCCGTTGTACTTTGCGGGCAATGGCTTAGAGGCGCTAGAGATGCTGCGTGGCGTTAACCAACAGCCTTCTGTGGTTCCAGAGCATCGTCGCTTAATTCTGCTTGATCTCAACATGCCGCGCATGAACGGTATAGAATTTTTACAGGTATTGCGGGCTGATCCTAATTTGAAATCTATTCCAGTGGTCGTTTTAACTA
Source organism: Leptolyngbyaceae cyanobacterium CSU_1_4 (assembly GCA_012034615.1). GTDB lineage: Bacteria > Cyanobacteriota > Cyanobacteriia > Elainellales > Elainellaceae > Timaviella. Next base: position 16,315 of record JAAUPA010000002.1, read on the forward strand.
CCTCTGCGGCAGAGCAAGATCGGGTTGAAGCCAGTCAGCTTAATGTAGCAGGATATTTGTTGAAGCCCGTTCAATTCTCTGAGTTTGTAGAATTAATGGCTGTCTTAAACAAATATTGGATGCTATCGAAAATGCCGTAGGGCGGGTATGAGGCTCATGGAAGACCAGCTCAAGGTGTTGATTGTAGATGATGATGAGGTCGATCGCCTAACGATTAGTCGTGCCCTTAAAAAATCTGGTATTTCGATGGAGCGGGTTGAAGTAACGACAGCGGCAGAAGCGATCGCGGCTCTGAGCACTTCTACTTTCGACTCTGTATTTCTCGATTATTCTCTTCCAGATCAAGATGGACTGGGGTTAATTCAGTCTTTGCGCGGAGCCGGTATCAAAGTTCCGTTGATTGTCCTGACCGGACAAGGCGATGAGCAGATTGCGGTTGAATGTATGAAAGCGGGGGCAAACGACTATTTATCAAAGTCTAAAATTGGTTCCGATCGCTTAGCTTCTATTCTAAAGAATGCTGTGCGGGTTTATCGGGCAGAGCTAAAAGCCAACTTAGCCTATCAACAGTTGCAGGCTAGCAATGAGCTGTTGTCGCAACAAAACGAAGAGCTTAAAAAAGCAAAAGCAAAAAATTGAGTTGCAAAACTTAGAGTTACTCAAAGCCTCGCGGATGAAGTCTCAGTTTTTAGCGACCATGTCTCACGAGCTGAGAACTCCTATGAACGCCATTATTGGATTTTCTCAGGTACTTTTGCGCCAAAGTAAAGGAGGGCTTAACGTCCATCAGCAAACTATGATTGAACGGATTTTATCTAACAGTCGCAATCTTTTAGAGCTGGTTAATGATATTTTGGATCTCTCGAAAATTGAGGCGGGTCGTTTAGAGCTAAGACCTGAACCTTGTGATTTGCTGCAACTTTTAGAAACCACGATTGGGCAGTTGCGTTCTTTGGCAGATGAGAAGAAACTACCGATTCGAGTCCATTCTACTTTGTCTCACAGTCGGGCTTTTAATGACTCTATGCGCGTTCGGCAGGTGTTGGTTAACTTAATTTCTAATGCTATTAAATTTACAGATTCTGGAGAGATTTCGATCGATCTGAGTGAACCGGAGCCAGGTAGAGTGGCGATCGCTGTTCAAGACTCGGGCATCGGCATTGCCGCCACTGACTTGGAATATATTTTTGAGATGTTTCAGCAAATAGACCAAACTATCAATCGTAAGTATAGTGGCACAGGACTAGGACTCGCTATTACGCGATCGTTAGTGGAAATGATGGGCGGCGAGATTAGTGTCCAGAGCCAGCTAGGAGCAGGCTCGGTGTTTAGAATTAATATTCCTAGGTTTGTGCAGAGTGAGACGCAGGGGCTATCTGGCAAGAGAAATTGAATGGGTACAGCCCACTGTTGCCGCTCTCCGAGCCGCCCTTCTTCTAGAGCCGCCCCCTAAATCCCCCATTCTGGGGGACTTTGAAGGAAAATGGGTTGGAAGTCCCCCAGATGGAGGATTTAGGGGGCGAGTGTAAGAATTTTTGAGACTTCTCAGTCATCCTCTGAGAGTAAACGGACGGGAATGTTCCGCACTCAGATATATTTTTGGATAGAATTCTATCTAAAGAGTGATTGAGTTTTATAATAAGCCTTCTTAAGATAGAGTCAGGAGTAAACTTTAGGTTATTGCATGTCTTCTACTGAACTGCCCAAAATTGACTCAATTCTAGCAGTTGACGATACCCCAGATAATTTACTTCTGCTAGAAGCAATCTTGTCGGAGGAAGGGTACGACATTCATACGGCGGAAGATGGTATTACTGCGCTTAAGCATATTGAGCAGTCTCCTCCTGATCTCATTCTGCTGGATGTCATGATGCCGGGTATGAATGGGTATGAGGTAACGCAGCACATTCGTAAAAATTCTGCTTTACCTTTTATTCCTATTTTATTAATTACTGCTTTTGACCATTCTAGTGTTGTAGAAGGGCTAGATATGGGGGCGGATGAATTTGTTCGGAAGCCTGTTGATCCAGAAGAATTGCTGGCACGGGTGCGATCGCTCCTTCGGTTGAAGCATAGCATTGATGAACGCGAATTGATGATGCGCCAACGGGAAGACTTTGTGTCTCGCCTGACCCACGATTTACGAACGCCGCTAGTTGCTGCTGATCGGATGTTGCACTTATTTCTGCAAGAGGCGTTTTGCGAACTTTCCCCTGATATGAAAGAGGCGATCGGGGTGATGGTGCGTAGCAACCAAAGTCTCTTGCAAATGACCAATACTCTACTTGAGGTTCATCGTTATGATGCGGGGCAGAAATCCTTGGTGGCTTGCCCTTGCAACCTTTGGCACTTAACCTGCGATGTAATTCAAGAACTGAAGCCTTTAGCAGAGGAGAAAAACTTAGATCTAAAATCTGATTTCAGAATTATTGAGGGAGATGATGAGATGGGTGTGGTGATGGGCGATCGCCTTGAGCTCCGTCGGGTTTTGACCAATCTCATCGGTAATGCCATTAAATTTACTGAGCAAGGAACCATTGAGGTGCGGGTTATTGTCTCATTAGATGACCATGGCGATAATCAAGTTAATGATCCAGTTAATGATCAGAACAATAACCAAGTTAAACCATCAAAATCTTGGCTCAGTATTGAGGTTGAAGATACGGGAACGGGAATTGAATGGGATGATCAAATTCATCTATTTGAAAGGTTTCGACCGGGTAAGCATCGTCGCTCTGGTAGCGGTTTAGGGCTGTATTTGTCTCGGCGAATTGTGGAAGCGCATTCTGGAAAAATTAATGTGGCTTCTACTGCTGGAAAGGGGAGTAAGTTTGTTGTAAAACTGCCTGTTATGGTAGAACATCGATAGCAATTTTCGATCGTTGCTAAAAATCTGTAGGGTGCCTGGAGTAAACCAGAAGATATTCCCTGCTCTTACTCTTACGGCATCAAATCATCTATCTTAGGACAGTTATCTTTTTCAGCCTTAAGAAGTAGACTGAAGAACAAACTTGCAGCAAGAGGTTGAAGAGTGGACGATATTTTTGCACGAGCGATCGCATTAAAGCAGAACCTTATTGATTTTGTGTTAGATGCAGAAGGAGAATTAGCCACTTCTTTAGAGTCCTATAGTGCCGCCCAACTTGCTCAAGTTGCTCAGTCGCCTGCTCAAAATTTAATGCCTTATGAGATGGTAACTGAGTCTTTTTTGATCGGCGGAAAAGTCGGTGATAAAACACCAATTGATCTGTTTTTAGATCACGAACCTGACTTAACAGCAAGCGATCGTCAGCTAGTCAAACAGTGGCATCGTGGTTTTCCAGGTTTGTTTGTAGTGGTTCAGGTTTTGCCTCAAGGATTGGAATTAATGAATTGGCTGACTGCAAAGCATTACGAGGTGCAAATTTCTGAAGCTCAGTTAGCTAGGCTGACTGCTGGAGAAATATTATTAACCTTCCTTACGCCTATTCTAGACCGACGCTGGATTTGTTCCAAAATAGTAGGCTTGGGTAAGTTGGGTAAACCCAAGCTCGCAGTGGCGATTGGTAACTTTAAACAGTGTTATGGCCAATACTTATACAGCGACGCGCCAGAACTGTTGACTGAAGCATGGCGATCGGTAGAACAATATCACCAAGATTTTATGGATTTCTTTAAAACTGATGAGGTAACCTTACCTGGATATCAATGGGCAAAGCAACTGACTTTGTTTCAGGAGATGCTGACCCAACGCCGGTTAGAGGCGGCAGGGATTGATAGCTCTAAAACTCTCTCGCAACTTGCTGAAGAAGCAGGGATATCACCCAAAGAAGTTGCTGAAGAAACTCTGGTGCCAGAACAAGCACCTGTCAAAATGATTAACCCAACAGTCGAGTTACCCAACTCGTTGAAGAAAGCAGACCATGTCACCGCATTAACCCATCCTCGGTGGGGACAAACTTTTCTCAGCACCTACTGGGAACTAAAATCTACTCTCGAAGCGCAGCATCTAGAGCCTACTACAGACGCGCTTGTTCTTCAATGTCTGCGAGATCCTCAAGTGAATGCGTATATCTGGCACAGGTTAGCAGAGCAATATCCCATATTCTTAGAACAGGTATTGCAATCTAGCTTAAAGCGTTCTTCTTTCAATCTCAAAACAGATCTCGATTCTCTCCTGCGAGAATTCAATAAACCGTTAGAACCGACTTTACCTGAAATTGCTAGTGTACCGTTACATCTCCATGAGCTATTCCAAGACGCTTTGTTAGAAGTTGGTAAGGATAAGTCTAAAAGCAAAGTAAAACGCAAGTCCGCTACGGGTTTTCAACCCTAGATTTAGGTTAATAGTTTGTATAAATCAACTGAGCAAACTAGAGTTACAATAGTTATAATATTGCTGTAATGTTGCTGTAATTTTTGTTCTTCGTTCCTAGACAAGATTAAAGAGCGAGGGTAGCTTCACACGTTGCGCTAGTAAGCTACCTTAAGGTAAACCCATCTCTTACAAATCTATCTCTTAAGACAGAAGGAGTAATAAAATAATTCCGGTATAGTTTATTTACAAAGAATTTTTTTGAGGGTCTTAACTATGAATCTTATTGCGTGGATCATACTTGGAATTTTGGCTGGTGCAATTGCTAAGGCAATCTATCCTGGTTCACAAGGTGGCGGGATTTTAGGCACAATCATTTTAGGAATCATTGGGGCATTTATTGGAGGGAGCTTGTTGACCTTCTTCCAGACTGGAGCAGTACAACTAACCGCCACCTCTCTTAGTATTCCAGGTGTATTTGTTGCCGTGTTGGGCGCGATCGTGGCTGTTTTCCTTTGGAACTTGATCACCCGCAGCAGAACCGTTTAAGAAGACTGAATGATGTCCAGAGACATAGATTAGGTAGGGCAACTGAAAGTCTCATGTTGCCCTTTTTAATTCGTAAATTTCATTGAAGGAAGTAGGAGTGTAATTAAATGCAGCGTTTTTTTGAGTCAAGCAGTAGATCAGTTTACAAATTTTTCGTGGTTACTCTTTTAGCAGGCTTGATCAGCCTTTCTGGAACATTGTTCAGTAGCGTTCCACCCGCATATGCTGATGTCTCTACTCCCCAGCAGGCACTTAGAGAAATTCAGAAAGATCAAGCGGCAGAAAGCCCAGCTAAAGCCTACAACGAGATGACAAAGATCGTTGAAGATCCTAAGGTTGGGATAGAGAAAGAATATGAGAAAAAAGAGCAAGAATATTTTAAGGATCATCCTGAGGCAGGCGGAATAGTTGAGCAAGCTAAAGATCTGGTCAATAAAGTGACGGATTCTTCTAATGAGAAGTAGCTCTATTTGATAAACACTGGATACTGTTTTATCCTCTGTACCATTTTCCAAGAGTTATAAAGCGATCGCTCCCCGTATAATTTGGGCGATCGCTTTATGCTATTGGGTTAATTCAACCTACAGCGAGTTTTGCTGTTTTTAATTTCTGCTCTCGGGGATGATAGCGTTCTAGACAATATGCATTACTCTTGGATTACTCTTACGATGAATATCTATTTACTCACTCTGATGGGAAGCAGGAACACTAAAGAATAGTATTTTCTAAATTATTATGAACGGTAATCAGAACAGTCAGTCGCTTGCACTGTAAAGGCTTTAGAAGGATGAACTGCGCACCGAACATAAGAATTATCAGAAAAATAGTGGCACCGAGCGCAAGGAACGGGCTGCTTAGAACCTATGATAGATCTATCTTGTTTCACTCTTTGAAGTGCAGAGGTCTGTATAACTTTTTCAGATCTAAAAAAAGAAATGAGCAAAGAGGTGATCAGAGCACACCAGCCTATGAGAGGAATAATGAGTAAGCTGCTTTGAACGAAGTCAGATTCATAGGATCGATTAGTATAAGTAGATAAGTCAGCCTGCACTGATGACTGCGCCACTGTGGGCTGATTCACAGCATGGAGATCACGACCGCCGTAGGCTAGTATGGGATCTGTGTCTAGTCTAGAGGTAAGGTAAGAGTCTAAAAATATATAGTTGTCCATTTTCTTCACCTTCAACAAGTAATGAGATTACATCTTGATAAACCAGCTTCGTTAAAGCCAAGTTTGATTGACCACCAAGTTACGAATTCGCATCATTTCCTCAAACAAGTCTGTGTTGAATGCTTGTTCAACCGCCCAAACACCTGGTTTAACCAGTTGACCCGATAAGATACATTGAGCAATACTGCCTGTCCCTTGCCCTGTAGCGACAGCCGCACTATCATGCACGAAGTTACTACAGAGCCGAACCGATCGCCCCTCTTTTTCTCCAGTAATCTCTGAGCGAATGGCTACTCCTGTACCGCTAAAGCGATCGCTAATATCGGTCATTCTGTGGCTAATGTGAGCTAAAATTTCGATTGCTTTAATATTCTGCATCAGTTGAGAGGGAAACCAATGAGCGACTATCCAGGTTAAGTGATTATAAAAATCTGGGGCAGAGCCAAATTTTGTAATCACAGTTTCTACAGGAAAACTGTTGACCAAGGTAAAAGACTCAGGCATGTCAAACCAGTAAACTCCTGTACGACCAAAAGGAGCCTGAAATTCAATGATTTCCCTTTCAGAATAAGGCTTGACAGATTGCCATTTACCCTCAATCCATGCCTCAAAAGGTTGTTGAAGACTTAAAAATGTTGTACGCATAACCGTAACCCCAGCTCCACCCGAGCCACCTACTACATAGCTCAGGTGAATTTTTTGAACAGTATCTAACTGCTCTACTCCTTGACGCACCATACTGTTGGAGATACCGGGAAAGACACCTGAGTTAACAACAGCCGTGACTCCTGAAGTAACAGCAGCTTCGTGAAGACTTAACGCTTTTTGAGTGAAGCTGCGATCGTCGCTTACATCAATGTAAGGAACACCTTTTTGAATACAGGCTGTAATACTGATGTATCTCGTTGGCGAAAAGGACCAGCACAGTGAACGACCAAATCAGTATGGGCGATCGCAGCTTGCAGCTTTTCTTTCTCAACCAAATCTAACGCGATATAACTAAGCCGCGATCGCAATGAGTCAGTTGCAATTTCATCTGCCAGAACAAGATGAGAAGTAGGAGTGCGCCCAGTAATGACAATATTTGCCGAAGTGTGTGCTATTAGATCAGCCATTACACAACTGCCAATTCGTCCCCGTCCCCCAATAATTAAGACTTGTTTTTCCATAAATGTCATACTGTAAAAAAGGCAACCCAATTTCTAGTGCCTTCTGTAGACCGAACTGTTGTAGAACTGTGCTGCATTATTTAGATAATTATATTCCTCAATCAATTACTTTAGCCAAGTAAGAAAAATTAATAATTTGTAGATATTGCAGCAGTAAAACGCATTGCATCCTTAAGATAGTATAAATTCTGCGATTGCCAAACCGTCTTTGCTCTAACTCAATGCATCAAGTGACAGACTATACCTGTGTTCCACCGGGTAAGGTTTTAGAGATTTGGAATCATGCTTTAACCTAGATTTAAAGCCTTACTCTATCAACAACAAGATCTCTCTATTAACAACAAGATCTAGCCTTCAAAAAAGCTAGATCTTGTTGTTAAGTTAACTACTGGGCTGAGTAAGAAACTAGATGTAGTAGGTCTCGAACAACACTAACGCCATTCAAATCCCAGAGCAAGTAGGCAAGAAATCCAATCATGGCAAAGCGTCCATTCCACAGCTCAGCTTGGGGGTTAAACCCAAACAGAAAGGCATTACGATCTTCTCCATTGTAAGCATCAGCAATAGCAGGGCGATTAGTTGCAGGTTTCCGTTCAGTTGTAGATTTCATGGTGGGTACCTCTAAGTTAGTAACAAGACTGCTCGAATCATGTCCTTGGTAGACAGCTTTAAGTTAAATGTTTCAAGGTCTTAATGTTATCTATCTATAGTGTTAAACCTATGTTTTTTCTGAGGCAAAGGAGTCGTATTAAAATTAAAATAAATACCTCTGAACCTAGCCCCGGTTCAAGAAAAGTTTTTGCTTACAACAGATAAGGAGGTATATTCATCAGAGTTCTCTCTTGCTTTAGGAGGATGTAATCATCCCTACAAATTTATAAAGTACTCGTACTGCAAGGTTTGCATACATAGGAATATAGAAACAAAGAATGTGTGATTATAGAGCTTTTGCGCTAACTATGATTACCTGTAAATTATGCGGGTTAATACTATGCTGGCTAACAGAGCCGTGCTGGCTAACAGAACAATTTCAAACTAAGAGAATGCCTAGGAAGTCTAAATTTCTGCCTGAGCCGTCCCCTAAATCCCTTATTTTAAGGGGCTTTGAAGGGGAATGGGTTCAGAAGTTGCCTAAACTGGAGAGTTGGGGGGCGAGTGTAATTATCTTTGAGACTTCTTAGATATTCTCTAAGCACAGTGCCGTTGTTGCTCTAAAGATTCAGATTGGTGCAGGCATTGAGAATGCAAATCTCAATGCTCATCAGAAATTTTTAGGTAATCAATTGATGATAGCTCTAAGTGACATTATAAACGACATGGATAACACCTTAGAGATTAGTGCTCAGAGTTCTAAAGTTCACAAAGATTTTCAATTGAGAGAACGCCTGACTTTCTTCAATTGTGAACATGTTTCTGAGCAAGTTGCTCATGCATAGTTGGGTAAATTTTTAATTGGAGTTTAAGTATTGAATCATGATGATGAGCTTAGATAGTAAACTTGAATTCACGAAAACCTATGATGGGTTCTTAAAGCCTTCAAACGCAACTGATTATGCTGAGGCAGAACAACAGTTTGTTCAATTGCTTAATTTGGATAATTTAGATCAGCAGGTTCGCCAGCAGCCTAAGTTGGCTAAAGAATTTGAGATAGTCTTGATAAAGTCGTTAGAGCTTGCTTATAAGCGGGTCGGTGATGAAAGTGCTCGCTTGTTTTTACAGCGTATTCTTTATCGAATTAATCGTTTGAACCTATTTTGGTATGATGACTTACAACACTATAAGAACGAGCGATCTTACTACTTGCAACAGGTGCGCGATCGCATTGAAGCGGTTTGGCAGGATTGGGAAATTTCACATTTTGATATTAAGCACTATCAGCAGCTAGATGTAGAGCAGGCTTTGACCGCCCGTACTGAAGTAGATTTGAATCCCCCTCTGACAGACAATAAACGGTACTTGCGTGAAACTTTGACCTTAGAAGGATACCGCTGGCTCTTGGCGATCGTCTCTTTAGATGGATTAGTTGAAGCAAGCCGAATGTCTCGGATTTTGGGAGGTGCAAGCAACGAAGTGCAGGCGATGCTAATTCGAGTGCTTATGGAAGAATATGGAAATGGACGCTTTAACCGTAAGCATTCTACGTTCTTTGCCCAGATGATGCAGGAAGTGAATTTGAAGACGGAGCCAGAAGCATATTTTGATGATGCACCCTGGGAATTGCTAGCCAGCATCAACCACAACTTTTTGCTAACTGAATGTAAACGTCACTTTCTACGCTACAACGGCGGGCTAACCTACTTTGAAATCGTTGGTCCTTCAATTTATCGGGACTATATGACTGCTGCTAGTCGGTTAGGGCTCTCGGATACCGCTATGGGCTACTGGGAACTACATATTCGTGAAGATGAACGGCATGGGCAATGGATGTTGCAAGAGGTTGCTTTGCCTTTGGCAAAAATGTATCCAGCGAATGCTTGGGAACTTGTACTAGGGTATGACCAAGAAAAGCTAATAGGCGATCGGGCAGGAGCAGCCATTATTAGCGCTATTCAAACAGCCGAATTATCAGGAAATAAAGTTTTATGAAAAAGGCAGTATTAAACGCAGTGAAACTCAATTCGCTCAAGCCAAGTTTACCTAGAATAGGATCGCCTGAACTCAAATCCTATTCTCCTGACGATGTATTTTTTTGTCCTGAAGAGTCACAATTTTATTCCCAGTGTCTTGAGAAAATGGTACTTAGTCGGTGTGAAGCATTTGAGCAAGTGATTGAGTTTGGAACAGGCGACGGCACTCCTGTAATCAGCGGTTTGTTAAAGACAAGATTTGCTGGAACTATTCACGGCTATGAACTGAGTCACTCTGCCTGTGAGGTTGCACAAAACAGAATTGAGCAGTATCAGCTTACTGATAAATATAAGATTCATAATCACTGCTTTTTTGAAGGGTACAAGGCAACGGGTGCAGATTATTTAATTGCTAATCCTCCTTACATACCTGCACCCGACAATTCCATTTATATGCCTGCTCTCCATGGAGGAGTCGATGGTGCCACTATTACAAATAAGTTGTTATCAGTGGGGTGTCAGACGGTTCTACTCATGATTTCGGCTTACTCAAACCCTGTTGAAACTATTCAACATGCGATCGATGAGGGATATAGTGTTGTTGATTTTATGGTTACTCCCCTCCAGTTTGGTTACTATAGTTCTGAACCTAAAGTTAGAGATTGGATTACCAAACTGCGAGAAGAAAACAAGGCGTTTTACTCGTCCAATATTTACTTCTTAGCAGGCGTTTTATTCCAACACAAGTCTGCTGGGGAAACCGACTTGTCAACTGAGTTGATTAAAGTAATTACTGCTCTGTAAGTAGACTGGTCTAATTAAATGTCAGACATGTGGAAATGTCAGAGGTAGTGTGGGCATCTTGCCCGCAAGCGAGACGCTTGCCCCACGGCTATTTGTAAATTAATACGCCCACTTACTGAGTAAGCGATTGAATTGTTGCCCCACTAGCTTTAGCAATTTCTGAGCCGATGAGGAGGAAAATAAATTGCCCTCATCCCATCTCCTTTCCCCAAGCAGAAGGGAACCCGATCTCTTGTCTCCTCTTCTTTGGGGCTGCCGTCCATACACAAGTTTAGGCTAGCTACGCTTCATTCTTTTTAGCCCCCTAAATTTCCCAAATTAGAGGATGCTTTAAGGTGTCAAAGCGCTTTACACTCGCCCCTAACCCCCCAAAATTGGGGAGTTAGGGGGCGGTTCGTCATGGACTTTGCTAGATTCAATCACTTGTGTGTACACGGTAGCCTTTGGAGAGAGGGCTAGGATGGGGGCAGATTGTGCTGTTCATCCCTTTATTCAGTAACGCCATAAATTCATAGCAGGATTCGGCAACGCCATTTGTTCTTACCCAGAGACTACAAAAGCGTTTTGTACAGCGTCTAGGAAGTTGCGCAGTACGATAGAGCAATCTTTGGTCGCCAAAGCACAGTCACTTGTCGAGTCCGTTTTGATCATGAGTCGCTCGATTCTATTAATATTTTGTTTATTTTATGGAGCTAAGAGTTATGAGTCTTAACGCTATGAATCATTTACCTCATTTACCCCACGATCGCTGGCAGTTTTGGGTCGATCGCGGTGGCACATTCACAGACCTTGTGGCGCGTAGTTCTGACGGCAAAATAGTCATAAAAAAGCTGCTATCTGAAAACCCAGACCAGTACCCTGATGCCGCGATCCAAGGCATACGGGAGATTTTGAACCTTCCTGCTAATGAGCCTCTCCCATCCGATCGCATTGAGGTGATCAAAATGGGAACAACCGTTGCTACTAATGCGCTGTTAGAGCGAAAAGGCGATCGCACTGTGTTACTCATCACAAAAGGATTCCGAGATGCGTTACGGATTGGGTATCAAAATCGTCCCCAAATTTTTGCACGTCAGATTGTTTTGCCAGAAATGTTGTATGAACGTGTGATTGAAGTAGAAGAACGCTATGGTGCTCAGGGCAAGGTGTTAATGCCGCTACATATTAACAGTGCGCTGTTGCAATCGTTGCAAACTGCCTATGCCGATGGCATTCGTTCTTGCGCCATTGTTTTTCTGCACAGTTACCGCTCTTCAGATCATGAACGACAAATGGCAGCGATCGCCCATAAAATAGGATTTACCCAAATTTCGGTTTCCCATCAAGTCAGCCCTCTGATGAAGTTGGTTAGCCGAGGAGATACTACGGTGGTTGATGCGTACTTGTCTCCGATTTTGCGACGATACGTTGAGCAAGCCGCCGCAGAGCTTGGACGGAATACTCCCCTAATGTTTATGCAGTCTAACGGCGGTCTCACGAATGCCCACCGATTTCAGGGCAAAGACAGTCTCCTCTCTGGACCGGCTGGAGGGATAATCGGCGCGGTCAGAACCTCATTGATGGCAGGATTTGACCAAATTATTGGCTTTGATATGGGCGGTACTTCCACCGACGTTTCGCATTTTAACGGGGAATATGAACGCACTTTTGAGACAGAGGTTGCTGGAGTCCGGTTACGTGCGCCCATGATGTCGATTCACACTGTTGCAGCAGGTGGCGGCTCCATTCTGGCTTTTGATGGGTGTCGCTATCGCGTCGGATCAGACTCTGCCGGAGCCGATCCGGGCCCTGCTTGCTACCGTCGGGGCGGTCCTTTGACAGTGACAGACTGCAATGTCATGGTGGGCAAGGTTCAAACTGACTTCTTTCCAAGCGTGTTTGGTGCAGAAGGAAATTTACCCATTGATACGGCGGTGGTGCGCCAGCGGTTCGCTGCATTAGCAGGCGAAATTGAACAAGCTACGGGTCAGCTACAAGACCTTGAGCAGATTGCAGCAGGGTTTCTGACAATTGCGATCGACAAGATGGCGAATGCGATTAAAAAGATTTCCACGCAACGCGGCTATGATGTGACGGCATACACGCTGTGTTGTTTTGGCGGTGCCGGAGGTCAGCACGCCTGTTTAATTGCCGAGGCATTGGGCATGACTCAGGTTTTTATTCATTCCTTGGCAGGTGTATTATCGGCATACGGAATGGGCTTGGCGGATTTGCGATCGCTTAAAGAACAAGCGGTGGAAACCCGATTAACGTCCGATGCCATACCCAGTTTACAGCAGACGTTAGCGGACTTGGCAGCGGCAGGGCGAGAGGAGATTGTATCCCAAGGGATAGAGGATAGCCGCATCCAAATTTTGTATAAAGCTCATGTGCGATACGAGGGCACAGACTCAGCGTTGATTGTAGATTTTGCTGATCCTGAAGGGTTACGATCGCAGTTCGAGCAAGCCTATTGCCAACGATATGGATTCACGATGTCTGACAAAGAATTAATTGTAGAAGCGGTTTCTATTGAGGCGATCGGCAAAACTCTAGATCTGATCGAACCCGTGATCGCCTCAGCCAGAACCACAGGGCTAGAACCTATTACCACTGTCGAGATCTATACCAAAGGGAATTGGCATCAGACTCCTGTTTATCAGCGTCAAGATTTGCAACCAGGCGATCGCATTACAGGAGCGGCGTTGATTGTTGAAGCAACCGGGACGAACGTCATTGAACCAGGATGGTGCGCTGAAATAACAGGCGAAAACCACTTGATTCTGACCCGAGAGGAGGCATCTCTGGGAGAGCATTCTCAGGCAGAGCTGGCACATGAGAGGGAAGGGAAACCCGATCCCGTGCGGTTAGAGATTTTTAATAACCTGTTTCGGGCGATCGCTGAAGAAATGGGCATCACGCTCCAAAACACCAGCTATTCGGTCAACATCAAAGAACGGCTAGACTTCTCCTGTGCCATCTTCGACCAAGAGGGACAACTTGTCGCCAATGCGCCCCATATCCCCGTTCACCTCGGTTCTATGAGTGAAAGCATCCGAGCATTGATTGAGACAAAAGGGACTATTCTTAAACCAGGAGATGTCTATCTTTCTAATAATCCTTACAATGGCGGCACCCATTTACCCGATATTACCGTCATTACGCCAGTGTTTTCAGAGGCATCCCTCTCACCTCTTTTCTACGTAGCGTCTCGGGGTCATCACGCCGATATTGGTGGCATTACTCCGGGTTCTATGCCTCCTCACAGCATCACCGTTGAGCAGGAAGGGGTGTTGCTCGATAACCAACAGCTTGTAGCCCAAGGACAATTTCTCGAAACGGAATTGCTAAACTGTTTGACCCAGGGAACTTACCCTGTCCGCAATCCAGCCCAGAACATTGCTGATTTACAAGCACAGATTGCAGCAAACGAAAAAGGGTCAACAGAACTGCGTCGCATGGTCAATCAGTATGGGCTGAAGCAGGTAAATGCCTATATGAAACATGTTCAAGACAATGCAGAAGCGTTAGTACGGCGAGTGATTGATCGGTTGCAAGATGGTTCCTTTATCTATCCCACTGATGAAGGCAGCCAGATTCAAGTTAGTATTCGTATTAATCACTGCGATCGCTCTGCCACAGTTGATTTTACAGGTACTTCACTTCAACAATCTAGTAACTTTAATGCACCCCTTGCCGTGTGTAAAGCTGCTGTTTTATATGTCTTTCGCACGTTAGTAGATGATGATATTCCGTTGAATGCAGGATGTCTAAAACCATTAAATATTGTTGTTCCTGATGGATGTATGCTCAATCCAAACTATCCAGCCGCAGTAGTAGCGGGTAACGTCGAAACTTCTCAGGCGATCGTTGATACATTGTATGGTGCGCTCGGTGTTTTGGCAGCATCTCAAGGAACAATGAATAATTTCACTTTTGGCAATGCACAACATCAATATTATGAAACTATTTGTGGTGGTTCTGGCGCTGGAAAAGATTTTGATGGCGCAGATGCAGTCCAAACCCACATGACGAACTCGCGGCTTACTGATCCAGAGGTGTTGGAGCTGCGATTTCCAGTGTTAGTAGAGTCGTTCGCTATCCGTAGTGGCAGCGGCGGCAAAGGGCGGCACAGGGGCGGTAACGGCGTGGTGCGACGCATTCGGTTTCGGGAAACGATGACCGCAGCAATCTTGTCGGGTCATCGGATCATTCCGCCCTTTGGATTGGAGGGTGGCGAACCAGGGGCGATCGGGCAAAATAGCATTGAACGCAGAGATGGGGCGATCGAAATCCTCGCTAGTAAAGCAGAAGTGCTGATGAACCAGGGTGACATTTTTATGATCGAAACACCAGGTGGTGGTGGTTTTGGTTGTCTTTCGGGTGTTGCTGAATGACGATAGGATTTCGAGAAGATCTGAATGAACCTTCCAGTCTTTTGACGATCGCTCCATAGCACCATTCAGCAACGCCATAACCCAAATCCTCCGTCTTTTCACCGCTTCTTTACTTTTTCATCCAATTCAGTAATGGCTCCCTTCATCTTGCTCAATGCCTCATGAATCCTGTTTAATAACTGAGAGCCTCGAAAAATACCTACGTGCTTTCCTGTCAGTAGGCAGACAAATGAGGGTAAGTTTGAGTTGTCCTAATACTCCTCTCAGTCATGCTCCAGAATCCTCGAACAAAATTCATTAACAGGTCTATGTAATCTTCGCGATCTTCGGGAGGTCAGCTATCCTTGACAAGATTCCTTGAAAAGATAGCTTATTCTCTGAGCAAAATAATCACGGCATCTGTTTCTCAAGGTTGCCCCGTTAGTCTTCAGCAGCATTTTATTCCCTGGTCACCTGCCCAATTCCCACTGTTCTCCCCAACTACTTTATTAAATATTGAATTTTGTTTGAACTTTGACGGATTCAGTGGTCTACGGCTTGGAAAAGTTAGGAAGTTAAACGTAAAGTCTGCGCTCTTTTCATGATGCAAAAAAACATTGGACGATCGACCCGAAAAATTCTCCTTCTGTCAGGACTGAGCTTGTGCAGTTTCTTTGTCCTAGAAATGGGTCAACAAATGGTTAAGGCTCTAGATCTAGGCAAAATTGCTTCCAATCCAACATTACCCGCCCATCCTGAGCCAGAGATTCTTCAAAAGCTAACCGTTGCGCCCACCGGGCAGATCTCTCCTTTCACTCAACCTTCTCAATCCAAACCGTCTGCCCAGCCGTCACCCCTAGCCCTCAGCCCATCAACCCAAAATAAACCAGCTCAAAATAAATCTCAATTGGCTCCAGCTCAAAAGCAGCCTCAAGCCCAGCCCCTTGCCATTAGCAGTGGCACAGCAGATTCTACACAACAACCGATCGCCCAAAACATTGCTGCTGTTCAGATCGCCGCTGTTCAGATTGCTGCCGTCAGCAATGAATGGTCAGGCGCATCCTTCCCCGTCGAAGATTTTCAAGAGTATACCTCTCCGTTTGGCTATCGTTCATCGCCCTACGGTGGCTACTCCCAAGAATTTCACTATGGTCTAGATATGGCTGCTCCTGAAGGGAGCTACGTTCGCAACTGGTGGCCGGGCAGAGTAGTAGAAGTCACCGATAACACCAACTGCGGGACATCGGTGGTTCTGGAATCGGGACCTTGGACGCATATTTACTGTCATATGCAAGGGCACGTTGAACAAACGGCTAATGGGCTCGTCATGATTGATCGGGAAGGCGGCATTCAGGTTGCCAAGGGACAAGATATTCCCGCAGGCGCGCGGATTGGACGGGTTGGCATGACCGGACGCACCACCGGTCCCCATCTCCACTGGGGGTTAAAATACGAGAGTAACTGGGTCGATCCGGCGTTGGTGTTACGAGCCATGTACTCGAACCAACAGGCGTTTGTTCCAGGCGATCGCTCTTCTCAGTAGCCCCGTAGCCCTCCGTAGCCCCATGCGAACCCTTTATTTCCTCGTTCCCGGTACAGGCGGTCAATTTGCCTGCGGTGGTCTGTGGGCAGAACTCAAAACCCTAAAAATGGTTCAGCAGCTTTGTTCCGCAGAAGTCGTCACCTATCGCCAACGCGAACCCAATACCTTATTTTTGGACGATGTTTTGCAAAGCAGCAATTTGCAAAACGTCATCTTTGTCATGAGCTGGGGCTTTGATGTGGCTAAGCTTGCCAAAAGACTCAGATCACACAACGCCATCTACCATGCCCACAGCGCCGGGTATGGCTTCAAGCTGCCAGCTTCTGTTCCCATCATCACCGTGAGTCGCAACACCCTAGGCTACTGGGGACAACAGGCTCCTAACTCGCTCCTTTACTATCTGCCTAACCAAATTTCTGACGAGTTTTGCAACCTGAACCGGTCGCGCGAGATTGATGTTTTGGTGCAAGCCCGAAAATCTTCAGAGTATCTCCTTCAGCACCTGGTTCCCGCGCTCAAACAAACATGCCAGGTACAAGTCGTAGACTCTTACGTGGAAGACTTAACAGGGTTGTTTAATCGAACAAAAGTTTATTTATACGACTCGGCTGAATATTGGGCACAACAGCGGGTCAGCGAAGGATTTGGGTTGCAACCGATGGAGGCGATCGCCTGTGGGTGCCAAGTCTTCTCCAGCGTCAACGGTGGGCTTTCCGATTACCTCGATCCAGGCTTCAACTGTCAAAAAATCGCTGGATATTCTCAAGAATATGACCTCCACCGCATTCTGAATGTCATTCAGTCCAAAACACCGTTGTTCTCCCCTCAGCCCGATTTTTTAGAAGAATACCGTAGTAAAAACATTACTCAACGCCTTCAAGTCATCCTCACGGAATTAAATGATTTCTTTGATTACAAGCCGCTCTGTGCCGATAATATTCCCACACTTACCCCAGCCCGAAAAACAAAGCTATTTCTGCAACGAGTCCGAAAAAAACTAGGAGTATAACCGCTTCTTTTTGCTTCTTACTTACTGCTTGTCACTCCAACCTCCAAGTTGCTCTCATCTTCAGACGCGACGCAGGTTTCTAGTAATTCCTCAATACTGCCGATCTGCCAAATCTGCGTATCAAGCTGCTGCGCAAGCTCATTAACCGTCATATCATCCAAAAACTTTGCTTCATCGTGTTTGAGCATTAACGACGGCAGTAAAATTCCATCCCCCAAGTCTTCCCCCTTAAGAGCCTGTAAAATATCCTGCCCCGTGATCAAACCCGTTACCGAAATTTGTTGTCCCCAATATTCGCTCTTAAGCGCCGCCATTCTAACCTGCAATCCCTCAACCTGATTGAGCCGTTGCACAATGGGCTGAAAAGCTTGCTCCACCGCGTTTCCCACCACCCAAGTTAACTGCCGAGGCGAGAAGATTTTAGGAGGCAACTGTTTCGCTGCCCCTTTAAATTCCTTAAGAAACTGTCGAATCGAACCGACTCCATTGCCAATTTGGGGATAGTCTTCGTAATGAGACTCGGGGGGTAAACTTTCCTTGCCTATTAAAAACCACTCATCGGCTAACCAAGCAAACGTACTGCCAAACTGTTGCTGAAACTGCTGTTGGAGGCGCTGCACTTGCTGAATCACTTCCTGCGCCTTTGCAGGCGTGACCGGCATCAGCTCATCTTCTGCCGGACGAAAGCGTGTTAACCCTACAGGCACCACTGCCACCGAAGCCGCGGCTGGAATGTCGCCGTTATGAAACTGTGCCAAATCCATTAACGTCTGCTCTAAATGCTCGCCATCGTTAATGCCGGGACACACCACAACCTGCGCATGAATTTGGAGCTCATGTTCCTGAAACCACTTCAATTGATCTAGAATTTGCCCCGCACGCAAGTTTTTAAGCAGCCGCACCCGAACCTCGACCTCTGTGGCATGAACCGAAACGTAGAGTGGCGACAGGCGCATCTGGGCAATTCGATCCCATTCGCGTTGCGTTAGGTTCGTTAAGGTTAGATAGCTGCCATAGAGAAAGCTAAGGCGATAGTCGTCATCTTTGAAGTAGAGAGACTGTCGCTTCCCCGGAGGCTGTTGATCGATGAAGCAGAAAGGGCAGTGATTGTTGCACTGCATCAACCCATCAAACAAAGCGGTCTCAAATTCTAGTCCCAAGTCTTCGTCATAGTCTTTTTCAATTTCAACTTGGTGTTTTTTGCCCTTGGCATCTAGAACTTCTAGGTCTAAAAATTCGTCGGCACACAAAAACCGATAGTCGATCAGGTCGCGCAAAGGCTGACCATTGACACTGACTAGGCGATCGCCCGCCTCAAAACCGACCTCAGCGGCGATCGAATCGGGTAAAACGCGAGTGATTTGAGCTGGACGCAAAGAAGATTCGCTCATGACAGCAGTGCACAGACAAAGAATCAGCCGATGGACATCCCGTGCATTCCACCTACCAGCCCTAATTTTAGGCATTTTTGTGGCAGCCGTGCACTTTTCTGACCGAGCATTTTTGTAGCAGCCGGACTTTTGTGGAGTCGCCCTGTATCTTCCACCTTTTCACAATCACCTGAACGCTAACATCCTTGAAGTCTCCAGTTTTCTGTCCAAGGAGGTATTTCTCTCTGTCAAGGGCAATTCCTCGTAAACCCGTGTAAAATTTATTCAACAGGGGTCACTTAGGGGTCACTCCTCCCTTCATGCTTAGCCAATATGATTACTCAGTTTTTTGCCTCCCAATCGGTGGAACTTGCTGTACCCGAGCAGCCAATTCCTATCCAAAATTACATGCGTCAACCTCAGCGTCTCATCCAAGCGCTCGTTGACCCTAATCGTACTGAGCAACTAAGCGCCGAATGTTTTCGGCTAAAAATGCAGCCTCTAAGTTTTATCATGCTTACCCTTCAACCCATTGTAGATATGCAGGTCTGGGCAGAGTTAGATGGCACCATCCATCTTAAGTCTGTAGGGTGTGAAATTCGAGGCGTTGAATATATTAACCAACGATTTAGTCTCAACCTTAAGGGTCGCCTAACGCCTCAACACAGGGACGGGGTGACTCATCTGGTGGGCAAAGCGGATTTGGAGGTGCAGGTCGATATACCGCCGCTCTTTTGGTTTACGCCTAAATCTCTATTAGAAAGTACCGGAAATGCTTTGCTGCACAGCGTTTTGTTAACTATCCGCCATCGTTTAATGCATCAACTTTTAGTAGATTATCGTAATTGGGCGATCGCTCAGCTCGACGAAGGGCACAACACAGCTAGGGTGCATCCCAGTTTTGCCCCCTCACCCTAAATCCCTCTCCCAACGCGGGAGAAGGGTTGGGGAGGAGGGCGGCTCGGAGATCGGCTAAAAGTGGGAGGTTCCCTACAGCCATGGCTCTTCAGGGGTCAGCATCTGCTAATCTTCTGCTTCCAGCCGATTACCCTCAGGCTGACTAATTCGACAAGGGCTGAAAGATAAGCGATGTTGCGGTGTCACTCCGAGCTGTTGCAATCCTGCTCGATGCTTTGCTGTTCCATATCCTTTATTGGTGGCAATATCGTAGCCCTGATATCGCTCTGCAAGGCGCACCATCAACCGATCGCGCCACACTTTTGCCAGGATACTAGCCGCCGCGATCGCCAAGGATTTTTCGTCGCCTTTCACCAAGGTTTGTTGAGGAATCAGCAAATGGGGAATTTTTTGATTTCCATCGACCCAGCAAAAATCAGGCTGAATGGCGAGACGGGCGATCGCGCGTTTCATCGCCAGCAAAGACGCTTGCAGAATGTTAAGACGATCAATTTCTTGAACTGAGGCGACCCCAATTTGATGGGCGATCGCAACCGCCCGAATCTGTTCTGCTAGGTGCGATCGTTGCCCTGCCGATAGCTTCTTGCTATCCGTGACCCCTGCTGCTGCCAAACTATCTTCTGCGACAAGGGGCAAAATTACAGCCGCCGCCACTACAGGTCCAAACAAACAACCCCGCCCGACCTCATCAACTCCCGCAATGCGATGATAGTTTAGCCCCGAAGCCTCTGAAAGGGTTAAAAAACTAAATTGTCCCGAACTAAGTTGTCGAGCCATCGTCTTAATTCAAAGAATTTGATTCAAACAACAAACGCAGCGACGCTGAATAGTAAGGATGAATCTATTCCAAGCCCCTTTCCTTCAAGCAAGAAGCGAGGGACAGGTTTCTCGGTGCATCGCCCCATCAACCTATCCCCGGCTTCTTCCTGACCCAGAACAGCTTCTAGCCTACGCGGGCAAAGGTATTTAACTGGCAGTAGAAGACCGACGACGACGGCGACGACGAGTATGATCAACTCCGTCTTCGGTAGCGCTATCCTCAGTGCTATTGCCCTCAGTGCTATTGCCTGCGGTAGTATCGCGTTCAAGAGTACTCTCTATCAAGCTCTGGTCTTCGCCAATTTCTTGAAGATCAGGCTCAACAGACTTCACTAGAACTGGAGCCGTGTAAGAAGAGGGTACGTCAGGCTCTAAATAAAGAATAGGGTCAAGGCTGCGCTCCGTCTCGCCGACCTCGTCCATCTCATCGGCTTCATCTATTTCCTGAGCAGCTTCTGCCACAGTTAGCTTAGCAGGGGGCGGTAACGTCACAGAGGCTCCATTCGGCATCCGCGTCACTTTGTCCCGGCAATGCTACAGCAACAATAATTGATTTTGGATCTTTGATCGGTTCGGTCGATAAAATCAGCGGTGAAATCCCATGAACGAGTAAACATCCTGCTCTTCCTCCGTCATCTCAACCGAAACGACCTGCGGAGGTTCAGCCGGAGGTCGCTCACGCCGCCCCGATCGCCCGTTCGCCACTTTCTCCGGTCGCGCTTCCCGATTAGAGTTGCGAGTCGGCAAAGGGGTGGGCGTAGGAGTTTCTTCGACTGCAATGTCCTGATCTAAGCGATCGCCCAAATCGTCGTTAGCAACTTCTGCTGGCGCAATCCGACCGGCTGGATTCCTGGCAATCGGCTCTCCGACCCGCACTCGACCCCGCCGCCGCCGATTTTCGTTGCCTCTGCTGGGCGAGTAGCTAGGATGATTCGCCAAATCTAGCTCTTGCAAATCAGAGGAAGAATCTAGATCGAGGTCATCGCCGCCTGGTTTCTCCCAAACTTCTCGGCTCGGCTCCCGGGAGGGCAAACTGCGGGGTTCGGCGATCGCCGCCGCGCGGAAGGTTTCTAGAGGCTCTGCGGCAAAAGAATCCGCCTCACCCGGTAAATGAACCAAGTGCCCTAGCCCCCCGCAGGTCGTGCAAACTCGTCCAAATAGCTCGTAAATGTTTTGCCCTTGTCGCTTCCGAGTCAACTCGACCAGCCCCAGCTCAGAAAGTTGAGCAATTTGAGGTCTTGCCTTATCTGCCCGAAGCGACTTGTTAAATTGCTCCAACACTTGCAGCTTGTCCCGGTTGGCATCCATATCAATGAAATCGACAATGATCACCCCTGCAATGTTGCGCAACCGGAGCTGTCGAGCAATTTCGGTTGCGGCTTCAGAGTTGGTCCAAAGCACCGTTTCACGGGCGGTTGCCGAACGGGTGAACGAGCCAGAGTTAACGTCAATCACGGTCAACGCTTCGGTGCGCTCAATCACAATGTAGCCCCCCGAAGGTAGGTCTACTCTGGGTTTCAGGGCTTCTCGAATGGCGGCATTTACTCGGAAATACTCTAGGATTGAAACGCGATCGCGGTGTTGATCAATCAACACATTCTGCGGAGTTTTGCCCCCGTTCCAACTGGTTAAGTACTGCTTGACGCGCTTCAGCCCCGTACTAGAGTCCACCACAATTCGGTTGACTTCACTGCCATAAACATCCCGCAGCACCCGCTGAATAAAGTCGTCATCTCGGTTCAGCAAGCTCGGGGGGCGAGTGGTTCCTGCCTCCTGTTGAACGGTTTCCCACTGTTTTTGCAGGGTTTCTAAATCTTCAATAATGGCTTCCTCCGGAACACCCTCTGCCTCCGTTCGCACCAGCAAGCCCATGCCCGCCGGTTTGACCAAAATTGCCAGCGCCCGCAAGCGGTTGCGCTCTGCCTCACTTCTGATCCGCCGAGACAAGTTGACCCCCCGACCATAGGGCATCAGAACGAGGTAGCGACCGGGCAGGCTGACGTTTCCGGTTAGCCGAGGACCTTTGTTTCCAGTCGGCTCCTTCATAATTTGAACCAACACCTTTTGCTGCGGAGCCAGCAGCTCAGTAATCGAGCCTGCGGATTTTCTCAGCTTTAAAGGGCCCAAATCTGTAACGTGAATGAATCCATTGCGCTCACTGTCACCAATATTAACGAAGGCGGCATCAATGCCAGGAAGCACATTCTCCACAATGCCCAGGTAAATATCTCCAACCTGATGACTGCCCTTGGCAACGATTAACTCTTGAATTTGATCTTCTGAAAAAACGGCGGCAATCCGATGCTGTTCGGCAATAATAATTTGCTTTGACATTCAAGTTCCTCAAAAACTGGCAGTCATGGAGGCAATGGCTTCACAAACGCCACCCACGCTGCAACTTAGTACGGGGTAATACGAAAAATTCTGACATGATGAGAAGGAAAGCAAATTAATGCCTGCCTTGAGTCAATTCTCAGGTAGGGGAAGCCCTTGAAAATGTAACGGAACAAACAGTTCCACGACGATTGATCACGGCGATAGGACAGTTAGCAACTGAACTACCCGCTTTTTTGTAAATGATTGATCTACAAAAAAGGACACCCAGCGATCGAATTGAAATCAAAGGCTTGGCGGAAGTGAACTGTGCTCAAGATGCAATGCCGAAGACCACTGGCAGCAACCTGAACCTTTCGCTCACATTCAGCTTCTCTTGCAAAGCATTATAACGCAGAGACACTCTTACGCTATCAATGAGATAAAACATTTTAATAAGAAATCTCTAGAAATCTTAAAAATGTCTCAAATTTTACCCAAGAGTAGCTGCCGACGATGGGCATGAACTAAGTGAACTTCTTGCTGAGAAACTTGCTCTAACAGGTAAATGACATGCTCAGGACGTAACAAAGTCCCATCGTTTTGGCAACTGCCAACATAGCAAAGGGTTGCCCAAGCCTCGGAGGAGACCGGGACGAACTTAGGAAGTTCGATGTGGGGAGGCAGAAGCTCTAGGGCAAACAGGCGATCGCACAAATTGACCTGCTTAACCTGACCTGACTTGGTAGTTTGCTCCATTGTAATCTGCTCTGCCGCCAAAATTGCATCGACCCAAGTTTGCCAAGGCGCGGCTTCCGAAGAACTCACCGTAATCCAATACTCAGCCTTTTCTAGAAGCTGCGTTGCAGAAGGCGACTTAGGCGCAACTTCTTCAGCTTGATAGATGGGCATGTCGGGGGGAAGTTGCGCTGCCAACCTGGCTTGAAACTCGTCTACAGAAATTGAGTCAGTCAGATCAAAATCGATGATTTCCCCTGAACTGGTCGTGCCTAAGGAGAGGGCATTCGCCAACGCAAACTTAGGACTGGGATGAAATCCACCCGAAAAACTAATCGGCAGCGCGGCTCGTCGTAATGCCCGATCAAACAAACGAACCAGGTCAAGATGGCTGGTCAGGGCCATGTTGCCCAACTTGCCAAACCAAATTCTGATCCGCTGGACTCGCTCCACATTCGGCACAAACTGCCCAGTAAATTTGGGAATGGGCAGGGGCGGCACTACGACGTTATGACCAAAGTCTGTGCCGCACACGCCGCAATGGGAGCAACCATCAAACGAACAGTCAGGAACGATCGCTGCCTCAAGTGCCCTCTGCAAGTCAGTTTTCAGCCATTCCTTTTCAATTCCGGTATCAATATGATCCCAGGGTAAAGGCGCATCATAGGAGGGCACTACAGCCCCCTCATCCGCCGTCTCGTCTTCTGCCTGTTCTTGAAAAATATTCCACTCGCCCTTCTCGACCTGTCGATACTTCCACGTCAAGTTAGATTCGGCGATCGCCTCTGTCCACGCCAAATATGCCCGCTCAAGGCTTTCCCACCAAGCATCCATGCCCGCCCCCAACTCCCAGGCGCGACGAATCACTGGAGCCAAACGGCGATCGCCCCGCCCGACAAAATCCTCCATTGCCGAAATTCGTACATCGGTAAAGTTGACCTTCAACCCTCGAATCGTATGGAACTCCTCCCGCAGCAACCGTTGTTTCCGCTTAAACTCGCTCTTAGACACCGAATGCCATTGAAACGGAGTGTGCGGCTTTGGCGTAAAGTTAGAAATTGTGACATTAAAACTCAGTCGCTTACGTCCTCGGCTGCCGCACTCCTGCTGAAGCCATCGCATCGTTTCAGCAATTCCCAACACATCCTCATCGGTTTCACCCGGCAGCCCAATCATAAAATAAAGCTTAACCTTGTCCCAGCCTTGTTCAAAGGCTGTTTTAACCCCCCGCAGGAGTTCTTCATTGTTCAGCCCTTTATTAATAACGTCTCGCATCCGCTGGGTTCCCGCTTCTGGGGCAAAGGTCAGCCCGCCTTGCCGGGTGCCGCCCAAAATGTTGGCAATATTTTCGTCGAAGCGATCGACCCGCTGACTGGGCAAAGAAAGGGAAATATTGTCGTCCTTGAGGCGATTTTTGATCTCTACGCCCACTGCTGGCAAGGCCAGATAATCTGAACAGCTCAAAGAAAGTAAAGAAAACTCGTTGTAGCCTGTTGCTCGCATTCCTTGCTCGATCGCCTCTACCACTTGCGCAGGTTCTACATCCCGCGCAGGGCGAGTCAACATTCCGGGCTGACAAAAGCGACAGCCTCTGGTGCAGCCGCGCCGAATTTCAATGGTTAGGCGATCGTGCACGGTCTCGACATAAGGTACTAAACCAATAGAGTATGCCGGGATAGGCGTTGCCACCCGCCGCAATATCCGCTCAGGCACATCTGCTCGATTCGGCACCACTGAGCCATCTGCCGCCATGTCATAAAACCGAGGCACGTATACACCAGGAACCAGGGCTAAATCCAGCAGCAGTTCTTCCCGGCTCAAGCCTGCTAGCTTTCCTTGCTCCAAAATTAGACCAATTTCAGGAAGCAATTCTTCGCCATCGCCCAGCGCCACAAAGTCCAAAAAGTCGGCGTAGGGCTCTGGGTTGGAGGTGGCAGTCTGTCCGCCTGCAAAGATGAGGGGGTAACTGCCTTGCTCAACATTCCACACCCCGATCGCATCGCGCTCTTTCCAGGTTAGAGGAATGCCTGCCAAGTCCAGCATTTCTAGAATGTTGGTGGCTCCTAGCTCGTAGCTGAGGCTAAAGCCCAAAATATCGAAGTCGGTGAGCGATCGCTTAGACTCCACGGCAAACAACGGCGTTTGGGTGGCGCGGAGTTGCTGAGACAAATCAGCAGCCGGAAGATAGGCGCGATCGCACGACTGCCTAGGTTGAACATTCAAAATGCTATAAAGAATGATATGCCCTAGGTTAGAAGCTCCGACTTCATACATTTCGGGATAAGTCAAAACCCAGTGAACCCTTGCCGTTTCCCACGCCTTATGCACTGCCCCCAACTCATTACCCAAATAACGAGCAGGTCGAGAAATTTCTGGAGTTAATAGCTGGTCAACGGCAACTGCCACGATAATCACGCTCTCAACGGACGGGTTTCAATAGTCCACTATAGTCAAGAACGGCACGATTAACAGCGCAACCCCAGTTCATTCAACCCACCCATTTAGCCCACAAGCAGCACCAACACTTCCTACGCAGCCACCCAGCCTAGTTCTGGGAAAGGTTGACCCTGCGAAATCTCAAACACGCGATCGAGCTGCGTTAACTCAAAAATGATACGAACCGAAGGAGAAACTCCAAATAACCCAAACCGCTTGTTTAAGTGCTGAGCCAGAGTGAGGGTCGAGACCAATATCATTAATCCGGCGCTATCCAGCGCCACAATTTGGCTCATATCTACCATCACCGAAGAGTTCTCTGGAGCAGAAATCATATCTGATAAATGTTGCCCTATCTCGGCTGCATTATCTGCGTTAATGTCTCCCTGAATCTTGACAATTTTCGTTTTGGTAGGGGTGAGGACGCTTGGTATTGTTAGCATAGTTTGGCTCTGATATGAAGGGGTAACGAAAGGTCAGGAACGATTTCCGAAATGATGGATGAATGTAAATGAACATAACCTTGTAACTTTGAAAGAGACTAGGAAGATAAAGCCACTTTGCACAATCTTCACTAACCAAATTCCTTCAATTGAAGTTTTGAGCAAATGTTTTTGTTATCTAGTATTTGACGATACATTTCGCTCTGATCATCACCCGTTTGGTTTTGGTTTAAATCTTTAGTGCAATACATTGGATAGAAAGATAGATCGGGAAAACTTAAGTTAATTACCGATGAAAGTTCGATAAAAATAACTTTTCTAAGGCAACATTAACGTTATCAATGCAGATAAAAAGTATACAGACATACGGGTATGCAAAATCTGACCTAGGACTCAAGGCAGGAATGCGCTAAATTTGTACGCCAAATTAATCTGAAGCAAATTGATTAGCAGCGCCAGGATGCTTAGTGATAGCGCCGAGCTAGGAATTTTGAAGAAATCTCTTGACCGAGTGCCTAATTTGAACGATGGAGTTGAAGTCTTCAGTAAGAGATGATTTAGGTTGCAAGCTCAGTGATCGTCGTCATTCAAAAGTAGTGTTTTCGATCCTATCGGCTCTCCTCTATCTAGTGGAAGATTTAGCCCAAAGAGAGTGTACCGAACCGGTGTGGTCATGCTAATGGTAATGCTATATCTGTTATGAAAACTACTGACATGATCCGAAAATTAGTGGCAAGAGCGCTATCGATTAAGCAGCTTACTCCTGATATTGAGAATGAAATTAACTACGAGTTGACTCGTTTAGGTCATATTTCAGATGTAGATTATGAGGCATTAGAGTTGCTAATGTCAGAAATGGATGCGGGACGAATTCAGCTAGTTTCTAACCTATAATTCTGGATTTTTTGAAAAGATATCATTGAGAACAATTTTCTAAATGATTTTGCCAAACTTGGTGAACAAAGTGGTGAAGGAGTGCTGAAGAAAGCTCTTTATTCTCGATCGCTTGTTCTGTAGCCTCGTGATGTTTGGGTGCATTCAATTGGTGATGACTGGAATAGCGTCTAGGTCTAGGGCGATGTGGAACAAAGATAGGGGTAGGAGCAAGTCTGAGCTTTGACGTAAATCATGCAGAATTAAGGGTTTATAGAGATTAACGTCTATTTCATCTGGTTGATCTGGTAGTTGGATCAAGGCTAGGGGTCTTGCCCAACA
The DNA here is from genome assembly GCA_012034615.1 of Leptolyngbyaceae cyanobacterium CSU_1_4. Lineage (GTDB taxonomy): Bacteria > Cyanobacteriota > Cyanobacteriia > Elainellales > Elainellaceae > Timaviella. The sequence continues at coordinate 44,028 of JAAUPA010000002.1, forward strand.
AAGCTGTCGAGATGGAATGATCTGAATGGTTTCGGCATAAAGACGGGTTGCTTCATATGGGAGGTAGATGATTTGTCCATCCTGGAATGTGGGCAGGGGAGCCGTCAGTGAAGGCATGGCTGAAAAGATTTCAATTGAAGGGGTATAGAAATACTCTATCCTTTTGAACAGGTCATGATGGAGTGTGATTGGATGCTAGAGCTTTATCCCGCGATCGCCCCTTACAATTCTGGAACGCTAAAAGTTTCTGATCTTCATACCCTTTACTTTGAACAGGTCGGAAACCCCAGTGGCAAGCCCGTTGTTTTTCTCCATGGCGGTCCGGGGGGCGGCATTGACCCGATTTATCGGCAATATTTTGATCCACAACAATGGCGAATTATTCTGTTTGACCAACGCGGCTGTGGTCGTAGCACTCCTCACGCCGAGCTAGAAGAGAATACTACCTGGGATTTGGTTGGCGATATTGAGAAGCTGCGCCGATCGTTAAACATTGAGCAATGGGTTGTCTTTGGCGGCAGTTGGGGCAGCACGCTGGCGTTGGCATACAGCCAAACCCATCCTGAGTCTTGCAAAGGTTTAATTCTGCGAGGGATTTTCTTGCTTCGGCAAAAGGAGTTGCATTGGTTTTATCAAGAAGGAACAAGCTATATTTTTCCAGAGGCTTGGGAAGATTACTTAAAGCCTATTCCCTCTGAAGAGCGCCATCATTTGATCGGTGCTTATTACCGAAGGTTGACCAGTGCTGATGCGAGTGTTCGTTTAGAAGCGGCAAAAGCTTGGTCTATTTGGGAGGCAAGCACCAGCAAGTTGTTGTTTGATCCTAATTTGCGACAGAAATTTGGCGAGAGTCAGTTTGCTGAGGCGTTTGCTCGCATTGAGTGCCACTACTTTGTGAATCAAGGTTTTTTAGAGACCGAAGAGCAGTTGCTGAAGGGGTGCGATCGCATTCGTCATATTCCCACCGTGATGATTCAAGGTCGCTACGATGTGGTTTGCCCCATGGTTTCTGCCTGGGACTTGCATCAAGCCTTGCCCGAAGCCGAGTTTATTGTTGTTCCTGATGCCGGACACTCTATGACTGAGCCCGGAATTCGGAGTGCCTTGATTGAAGCAAGCGATCGCTTTGCCACCCTTTAGCCCCTGACTCAGCCTAGGATTAACATTAGCTCATGGCTAACATTCGCTGAATCGGTCGTAGTGCCGCATCCTGAATCTCTTCGGGTAAGGTGATTTCAGGAGTTTTTGTTTTTCATTGCCCAGTAAAGTTTCTCTAAGGTATTCAGCCGCATATGAGGACATTCGTTGCAAGGGCAATCATTCATTGGCGGGGCGGGGATAAAAAGTTTGTTGGGGGCTTGCTTCTGCATTTGATGAATGATGCCGGGTTCGGTGGCAACAATGAAAGACGATCGCGAGCTGCGTTGGCTGTAGTTTAACAGCGCAGTTGTAGAGCCAATGTAGTTCGCATGACGCAGCACGGACGGTTCGCACTCCGGGTGGGCAATGATTTCGGCTTCAGGATGGGCGATCTGCAATTGCACCAGCTTCTTCTCGGAAAAGGTTTCGTGCACAATGCAGCTTCCTTGCCACAGCACCATATCTCGCCCGGTTTGCTCCATGACGTAGCGTCCTAAGTTGCGATCGGGGGCAAAAATGATGGGCTGATCGGCAGGAATTTGGCGAACAATATTAACAGCATTGGAACTGGTGCAAATAATATCGCTCATTGCCTTAATTTCGGCGGTGCAGTTGATGTAGGAAATGACCTTGTGATTGGGGTGAGCTGCCTTGAATTGGGCAAAGGCTGCGGGTGGGCAGCTATCGGCTAAGGAGCAGCCTGCGTTAAGGTCGGGCAGTAAGACAAGCTTGTGGGGATTGAGAATTTTGGCGGTTTCTGCCATAAAGTGAACTCCAGCAAACACAATCACTTCGGCTTCGGTGCTGGCTGCTTGCTGCGAAAGCCCTAGGGAATCGCCAATGTAATCGGCAATGTCTTGGATGTCTGGATCTTGGTAGTAGTGCGCCAAAACGACTGCGTTAAGTTCGCGCTTTAACTCGGCGATCGCCGTAAACAAATCAGGGGGTAGAGCAGCAGAATTTTGGTGAGAGAAGGTGGTTGCAAACACGTTTTTAGGGAGGTTTTGGTAAATAGTTGGAGCTTGACAACGGCTGCCTGAGGCTTTTAATTCTTGTATTATAGTTATTTTTACTAAAAATGTCTCTAAGCAAACTGGTGAATTTTCTAACTAAAGCTTTAAGTCGGCTAAGCCTCGATAACACAGACCTTCCAGAGTGACCTCGAAGCGACAAGGCAGGACTTCTAAGCCCTGGGCGATCGCCTCTCGCAAGAGCTTGCCATAAATCGGATCAGCCCGATCTCCAGGAGCAAACTGGGTACAATCTCCCCGATTGATCAAGTAGAGCATGACCGATCGCGATCGGGGGAGCAATGCCATCAGCTCTCGTAAGTGCTTTTGTCCGCGCGTGGTCACACAATCGGGAAACAAGGCGAGGCGACCCTCCGTCCAAGTGGTATTTTTGACTTCTATATAGAGCGATCGCCCCTCATCGCCCGTCAGCAAAAAGTCTATCCGGCTCTTGCGATCCACTCCATAAGGAACCTCCCCTTGAATGTGTTGATAATCCCCCAACTCTGGAAAAAGATGTGCCTCTAAAGCCGCTTTAATCACCCGATTCGGCAACGCCGTGTTCACCCCCACCCAAGTTGGCTGTACATCATTCACCTCAATCAGTTCCCAGGTGTAAGGCAATTTTCGCGTCGGGCTATTGCTGAGGGAAACCTGAACTCGGTTGCCCGGAATGCAGATTCCGGTCATGGGACCAGTGTTAGGACAATGGGCAGTTATCGTTTCGCCAGAATCTAGCTCAATGTCGGCAAAAAATCGCTTGTAGCGTTGAAGCAGAATGCCGGGATAAAGGGGAGGGTAAGGATAAATCCAATCAGACATGGGGAGTGTTTTACAGAAGGGCGGCTGGCTGACGACCGAGCGCTAGGCGAACAGTAGAGAGAGCCAGAATGAGCAAAAACATGGCGAGTCCAATCGTACAGGCATAGCTGATTTCTAAATCTTGGAAGGCTCGCTCATACACGTAATACACCAATGTTTTAGAACTGCTTCGAGGCCCTCCCTGAGTCATAACATAAACTTCTTCAAACACCTTGGTTGCCGAAATTGCAGAAATAACGGCGACCAAAAAAAGATAGGGACCCATGAGGGGAAGCGTAATATCCCAGTGCTTACGCCAACCGTCAGACCCATCGATCGCCGCCGCCTCGTATAAATCAGCCGGAATCGATTGCAGCCCAGCTAAATAAATCACCATGTAGTAGCCCAGCCCTTTCCAAATCGTGACCACCATCACGCTAAACAGCGCAAACTTGGGGCTAGTGAGCCAAGGCAGCCCTTCTCTAGAAAGACGCAGCCAGATTAAAAGCTGATTAAACAAACCTGTCTCGGCGTATAACCATCTCCAAGCAATGCCCGCCACCACCATCGAAATCACAACTGGCGTGTAATAAGCCGCCCGAAACCAGCGCACCCCCGGAACACTGCGATTGACCAGAATTGCTAGCCCTAAGGGTGCCAGCACCAAAATCGGGACTACGCCCATGAGGTAGGCGATCGTATTTCTCAAGGTTTTCCAAAAAACCTGATCGTTCAATAACCGCTGAAAATTGCCTAGCCCAATCCACTGCGGCGGCTGGGTAATGTCATACTCATAGCGAGTAAAGCTGAGTAGAAAAGCTTGGGCAGCGGGATAGAATACCGTTAGCCCCAAAACTAAGAGGGCAGGCAGCAGAAACAAGTACGGTGTGGACTGTTGACGGAGAGCATTCCAACTTTTCGACATCATGTTTGATTGAATGCTGAACTGCCAAGAACGACAGGGAAAACCTATCGTAGGGGAAAGTCTATCGTAAATGTAGTCCTGAACTTGCACAAATTTGATCCTCACCCCACAATGGGGGAACGTTTAACTACCCAGCGCTCCGAGCGCAACGGAGGAGAGTGATATGGAACTTAGCGAATTATTCACGCTCATATTGATGCTTAGCCCCGGTTTGTTGCTGTCTGTGATTGTCATGGCGGTGTTTGCCGCAGGCGGTTAACCTCAGCGAATCGGTTGATATTGAAGATGGTGGGTGCAGACAAGATTTCTGGTTTTAACTGGTTTTGAAAGGAGTGTAGAATCTAGGTTTGGCGCTTTAAGCGCTAGCTTTGACCTGTAGTTCTAGATTAATTGAGTGGCTTTTGAGTGGCTTTCCCTCCCTGTTGTTTTATCCATCTGTACCTATGTCCCACCCTCTCAAATACAACATCACCCCCATTGAACGGGGAGTTCTTTTAAGCATTTGGGAGCCTGCCCCTAAGAATGAAGTTAGAGTCAGACCCTTTTTGTTTATGGTAAAGTGCCGACTGATGTCGGAAGTTGATGCCAGAAGGCTTTTGGCACACTACCTCAGCGTTTATCAAACCAAGAGTCAGGCTTTAGAAATACAATGAGTTTTATCTAGAATTGCTGTTTGGTAGAGCAGGGCGTGCAAACTCGTGATTGAGGTCGAAGTCCATCAACAACTCCGTGCTTTTCTGCGAGATCAGGGGGAGCCTTATTGGCATCATCACCTCACGATGGCGCGGTTAGTTGCGCGGGCATTGCGCCTTGGGCGGAGTGCCTTAATTCAGGCGGGTGCGCCCTCTGGTTATCATGGGCGCTATCGTCTCAGCTATCTCATGCCTCTATTGATTTGGCAGGGTCCTGTGGTGCTAGTGGCAACAGAGGCAGTGCAGCAGCGGTTGTTGATGGTGGAGTTTCCTCGGTTGCGGCAGTGGATTCAGACTAGCAAGGCGATCCGAACCGGCGATCGCTTCCCCGCCGATGATTTTCAAGGATTGCTTCTCACCACTCCTCAGGCTTGGTTGAGCGATCGCCTCCACAGCGAGGGGCGCTTTCCATCGGGCATTCCCACCATTATGGATGGCGTAGACGATTTGGAAACTTGGGCTCGGCAGCAACTCACCACTCAACTGCACCCCCAAGATTGGGACGCTCTGATGAGGACGTGCCCCAACCAAATAGAGTTGATTCGAGATACCCGAGTGCAGCTCACGCGCTCTATTTTTCAGCATCCTATTAATCCTTACGATCGCTATTTAATTGATCCCCAAGAGCAAGAGATTTTAGAGGGGCTGTATCGATCGCTCCACGAAAACCTTCTTAATCCAGCAGAACTAAGCGGCTTACCGGTTTCCTGGCAAGCATTTGGGCAAGCCCTGCGCACAGATAAGCAGTTACTCTGGGCAGCTTTAATCAGAAATCAGGGTCAATTTGTGCTCCATGCTAGCCCCGTCGAAGTAAGTGCGAACCTTCAGCCTATCTGGCTGCAACAGCCCATCGTGTTAATTGGAGGCACACTTGATCCCGAAACTGAGGCAAAAACCTATCGGCAGCAGATGGGCTTGGGGAATTTAACCTGCCTTAAGTTTTCGGTCGATCGCCAAACCGAGTTAATTCAACTCTACGTGCCCGATCGCCTGCCGATGCCCAATACGCCCCAATTTCAACCTGTGTTAATGCAAGAGATTCGGGCATTGCTAGGCGCAACCAACACCGTTAACCAAGGGCTAACCGTCGTATTAGTCGAAGATGTGCCCTTAAAAGCACAGGTGGGATCAATGCTGGCAGCCGAATACGGCTCGCGAGTGCAGGTTGAAAAAACCTGTTTAGATGATCATGGGGTCTTAATTACGGGTTGGAGCTTTTGGCGACAGCACCAGGCTGTCTTACCTGCCCCCCACTTGCTAATCATTGCAACGCTACCGATTCCGTCGCTCGAAGATCCTTTAGTAGCCGGACGAGTCGCGCATCATAAACAGTTGCGCCAAGATTGGTTCCGGCTCTATTTATTGCCCGAAACGTTGAGCGAATTACAGCGGGCGATCGCTCCCATCCGAGAAACCCAAGGCGTTGTCGCCCTGCTCGACAACCGCGTTAACCACCGCAGCTACGGACAGCAAGTCCTCGCGGCGCTCAGCCCATCCGCCCGAATTAATTACATTGATGCCAGCCTATTCAGTCATCCTGAAGAGCTGAAGATGCGAGACTGAGACCCAGGAACCTCCATCTCTTGATATCATCGACATGAAGAGCGATGAGGATAGAGAGCTATGGGTGATTCCAAACGCCGCAAGGAAACACTAGGAGATAAATATGGTCAAGAGGAGAATGTATTGCCTTTTGTGCCCATCAAAAAAGGTCAAGCCGCTCAGTTCGTCAAATGGAGCACTTTTGGGGCTTGGCTAGGAATAGGGGTTCTAGTTGCCTATTGGGTCACCATTCGTCTTTTGGGGCCGGCTTTAGGATGGTGGCAGGTTAACTAGGAGGCGGTCAACTCGCCAAATTTAAGATGATCTTAAGAGTTTAAGCGCTTGAGCCTCGACAAGTTTGCCGCTAAGACGTTAGGTTGAAGGGGTTAATAACCCTGGTCTACCCAATCTTGCAATGTTTTGTCCAGGAGAAACTGGGAATCCGTTCGAGTGTTGTTGTAGATACTTTTAAATCTTGAGGGGTTAGATACCCTGTTAAAGCAATAGTTTAACTGTGGATTAGGCAGGGCTTTATATTGACACTCTCAATCAATGCAAAGCGATTAAGAGTTCAACTGTAGAAGTCAAATGTTTAAGAAATACTTAAATTAGGCTTAGAATGATGGGGTTACGTGTGGTGAAAGGAGGACAGGTATGTTTCTCAGACTTGCGGAGCAACACCGCCAATTTGTTCAAGATCTAGTCATGAATCTTCAAGCTTTGGCAACGGTGCTAGAGCGGCGCGGCTATTTGGCTTCTTGCTACACCTGTGGCGGTCAAATGAATAGTGCATCTTTTATGGTGAGCTTGGCAGAAAATCATCTGATTCGATTTCTCGTTTCTGACTATGGAATCACCTGGACAGAAATGCGAGACGATCGCGAATTGATGAAACTAGAAGGTGCTGAAGCCATCAGTCAGCTTCAAGAATTAGAGAACTTGGTGAAATATCAAGTCCAACCTTCAAAATATCGCCCTGAGCTGGTTAAAGCGGGAGTTCGGGAAGCATTAATTTCAGATGGTGGGTTAGTTTAGCTGTCGTAGAACTGTGCCTCCTCGGTTCTAGTCGGTTCTAGCATTTTTGCAATTGTGCAAGAAGCTCTACAATCTCATCGATCGCCTCTTGAATCTCTTCGGCAGGTCGATCAAATTGGTTAATCAGGATGCTGAAGACGAGTGAAGAATAATTAAGTGGCTCCAAGTAGCCCGACAAAGCGGTTGAGCCCATGAGAAACCCGGTTTTTCCTTGCAGCTTTCCCGCCACGGGAGTATTGAGAAATCGGTTTTGCAACGATCCAATGCTGCCCGCGACTGCTAAAGAATTTCGGTAGGAGACTGAGTGAGGTGATGCTCCCATCCCCTGAAGGGTCTGTACCAAGCTCTCAGGTGTGACCCAGTTGTGGCGAGACACGCCCGATCCATCCATTTGGTGATAGCTTGCTGCATCTACGCCTAACTGAGTTAATGCTTTTTTGACTGCTTCCAACCCCGATTCTAAGCTAGAGTTTGCCTGAGGAAATTGGGTGGTGCCCAGGGTGCGGAGCAAACTTTCGGCATAGAGATTGTTGCTTTCTTGATTAACTTCTGCAATGAGTTGGGGCAAGGGTTCAGATTCTACTGCGGCAATTTCTGTCCCGGGTGCTTCAGTGTGGTCGGTGGTCACGAAAGATTGATCGACCTCAATATTCCACTGCCGCAGGGCTTGCTTAAAGCGTTGAAGAAAATAGCGGGAAGGCTGAGTAATGGCGATCGCGGCTGTTTCCGGCTTTGAGCCCACTCGCAACTGTCCATGCACGTTGAGTTGCGATCGCTGCAAATCTCGCCCTACTTGCAAAGTCTCGTCTGCGGTTGCGGCAACCGTGGTTGAGCGATTATTAACTTGCCAGCGGGTGGCTTCTGTCGGGTCATCCCAGATCACTCGCAAGGGCTGTCCCAAGTTTTGCGGAAAAAAAGTTAACCCAATCAGATTTTCGTTCAAAATCAAACTGTTGACAGGGGCACCGTATCCAGATTGGACATCTTCCCATTCCCAAGTCGGATTGATCGGATCGCCTGGGAAATAGCTATCGTCGGCAATCAGTTGGTTAATTCGGGTAATCTGGCGATCGCGGATTTGCTTGGCTAACTGGTTGAGTTGAACATCGCTTAAGCCAGGATCGCCTCGCCCGACAACGCGCAAAACAACCTGATCTGAAGGAGTTTGGGAATCTGAAGGAGTTTGGTAAACCGAAGTCCGAATGGTGTAGCGATCGCCCAATACCTCCAATGCGGCTGCCGTTGTAAGCAGTTTTAGTTGGAAGCCGGAATAAAAAATCGCTCTGCATCTTCCGCATAAAGCGTTTGGCGATCGCCCAGAGTTTGCACTAAAACTCCCCAGCGCGATCGGCGAAACTCAGGACGCTGAGTAATTGCCGAAATTTTTTCTGAAAGCTGGGCGGGACAAATGCCGACCTGAGCGACGGCAGGCTTCTGCCACGGAACAACCAGCATTGTTAAGCCGATGAGACTCGAGAAAAATTTGGTTTTCGTCATTTCGCTAATCTATCAGAGGGTATTTCTAAAGGTTCCAAATCTTCCACCCGTATCCAATTTCCTGCTGGATTAAACCGTCCCCATACTTTAAGCAATTGCCCGTCGCCGCATTCCTGGAATTGTTGATTGATCTTAGGATGGAGGGTAACCAGAGACCATGTCTGCCCGGTAGAAGAGACCTTAAGCCGGTAGTCTTGCTCGGCGCAAAGTTGAAACGTTCCGGTAACTATTGTGATCCCGTCGATCGCCCCTGCTTTAGCTTTAAGTGAGGATGCAAGCGGACAGCAGCCGTCTAGCGGATACTGCTCTGGATGGTTGAGATAGTAATGCTGCCAGTGCTGCCAATCTGGATGATTGGGGGGCAAGTTGAAGAGGGGAACCAGAGCAGCCGGAGCGATCGCATCTTCCAACAGAGCAGACTGCAATAAATTTACGGGCAAATCCCTCGGCTGGCACCCTGTTTCTATGCACAGGGCAGCCGCCATTCCTGCCGCTTGACCAATGCCCAAAACAATCGGCTGTAACCGGGTTGCGCCATTGGCAATATGGGAGACCGAAATATTTTTCTCACAAACCAATAGCCCATCGGTTTCTGCCGGGATCAAACATCGATAGGGCAGGCTGAAGGGAGTGCCCGTCCAGCGTCCTCCCCAGCGGATCGACTTGGGCGTAAGCGGAAAATCGTAGCCAGGATAATGGTGATCATTAGCGTAGTTACCCATGGCGATCGCTTCACATTGTTGATGCGGGTTAAGGGGTAAAGCGGCGACCGTGCCACTGGCGATCGGTAAAATATCTTGTTCACGGGTGAGAGCCAATCCTTGCACCCGCCGACTTTCTCGATAATAAGGGTGTAATGCAAAGGCGCCGCCACCCAGCCCCTCATTCTCCGGAAAATATTATCTGCCAATCCATACCGCTGTCCCAGCCGAGTTTGCAGAAACCGCGCAAAGCTTTGAGAATGCCAGAGAGCCTCTTGTAAAAACTCCTTCCGTGCCGCCGCCGAAGCAATCAACCGTTCTAAATTCACCCCATAATCATTCCCCTGCTGAGGCCAATTCAACATGAACTGATGGTCAGTCAAGCGCCCATAGTTCAGAAACTGCTCCCAGCCATATCCCTTGGCGCATTCCGCAAACCCTTCAGAGGGATCGACCACCGGAGCCAGAATTTCTGACGAGGCCGTCCCTGCGCCAAAGTCTTGCAACACGACGACCCAGGTTGGAGCCTGAACCGCATATTTCTCAGTCATTTCGTTGGCTTGAACCGGAGCACTCGGCTCTCCCCACTGCGATCGCACTCCCACCCCCACCGGTACGGCACCTCCGCCAGAGCCAGCACATCGCCCAATTCAGTTCCATCTAAAGTTATCTCGGCTCGAATCAGAAAATCGGCAAACCTCACTCCAGTAATTCTTTGGTTCTGTTTCTCCACTTCTAAAGGCGTTTGATGACAAATCCAACGCAAATTTGGCAATGCTTCAACCCAATCGGCAAAAATCTCTGCGCCTATTTTAGGGTGATAAGTAAAAAAACTAACCCACCCCTGATCCAGCCCTTGGGGTTGTCGTCGTTGCAACTCTTTGATAAACGCGCCCCAAATGCCCGTTTGAAATGCCCCTAACTCGTTGCCATCAGGCGCTGCAACTCCTGCCGCGGTTAGCATCCCTCCTAGCCAAGAAAACTCACTGACTAAAATCGTTTGCGCACCGCGCCGCGCCGCTTGAAGGGCAGCAGCCGTTCCTCCTGTTCCGCCGCCCACAATCAGAACATCAGTCTTAAGTTCTTCCATAAGCTTTAGAGACAAAAACGCAAATTCTTTCCACTCTAAAGCTTACGGTCTGCCCGCTGCTCCCAGCGAAATAACGCCACCATTAACGCAACGATCCCAACCTGAAAGGCAAAATTGGGCAGAGCGTTGGCAATATCTCGTCCTGCAATTAATTGGGTCAGGAATACCACTCCGCCGATCGCCCCTGATGCGCCACACGCAAAATAAACAAACTTTCTCAGCCCTCGATAAGGAGCTTTTGCCTCGGCTTGAAGTTGAGCGTAGAGTTGCGGGTCGAGCTTTCGGGGATTTTTAGGACGGTTTGAAGGGTCTTGAGGCAAAGGATCAGGCATAGTTTCAGGGAAGCAGGACTATCAAAAACTTACCACAATCCTCGTTTGCCGTTGGGGTGAACGGTTGCCCAATTGGTTCGTGCTACTGCCAGTTGTTCTGGCGAAACTTTTGCGCCTGTCAAATCTGCGCCACAAAGGTTGGTGCCCCGCAAATTGGCATTGCTGAGATAAGAATAGCTGAGGTCTGCCCCTCGCAAATCGGCACCTGCCAAGTCTGCGTGGCTGAGGTAGGCTCTCGATAAATTGGCGTTTTTAACGCTTGCTTGGCTCAAGCTAGCTCGACCAAAGTCAGCATTAAACAGGTTGGCTCCTTGTAAGTTAATTTTGTAAAGTTTTGCCTGATGAAAATTGGCTCCAGACAAGTCCGTTTTAGCCAAGTTCAGCAGGCTCAGATCCTGAGAATTAAAATCTCGTTTGCCTTTGGCATATGCTTCTAACAACGCGGCGGCTGTTATGGCAGAAACTTTAGTTGAAGTCTTGCCCGCCGTTTGTCCCATTGTTTTTTCAGCTATTTTTTCAGCTATTTTTTCAGAGGGTGGAACAGCGGCGATCGCCTGTTGCGTGGCTGAATGACGCGATACTCCAGTTTGTAGGGTCGTCTCAGGCTGGCTCTTGGCATGCCGCGCCCGAATAGCCGCCGCCATGCGAGCAGAAGGAGATGTTGAAGCCGAGGAAGTTGAATCAGTGCGATCGGTCGTAAGACCAGAAGGGTGACGAGCAGTTCGCCCTGTCTGATTTGCCATGCCCTTTGCCAAACTATCCATATAAGGCTCTAGTTCCAGCGCCCTAAGGACTTCAGTTGCATTCTGGTAGCGATGCCGAACAGACACCTCCAGCATTTTTTTGAGGACTTCTGCCAGGTGGTCGCTGATGTGAACCAAATCTCGCCAGACCAATTCTCCGGTGGCAGGGTCGTATGCCATATCCTTAGGCGATTTGGTGGTGAGAAGGTAGAGACAAGTGACCCCTAAAGCATAAATATCACTGGCATAAACCGGACGCATTGCCATTTGCTCAGGAGGTGCATAGCCCGGTGTTCCAATAGCGTATGCCGTTAAGGCGGTTTGTTCAGAGGCAGTAGATAAAATAGGGCTAACCTGATCTTTTACCGCACCAAAGTCAATTAAAACTAACTTTTTATCTTGAGAACGCCGAATAATGTTGGCGGGCTTCAGGTCGCGATGAATTACCTGCTGGCTATGAACGTATTGCATCAGCGGCAAAATTTCGCTGAGGAACTGTTTAATCCCAGATTCGTTGAACGCTCCCGATCGCTTGACTTCTTGCTGGAGCGTTGAGCCGCTCACATACTCTTGCACTAAATAAAATTCTCGATTTGCCTCAAAATAATCTAACAGACGCGGAATTTGGGGATGATTCCCAATTTTTCCTAAAGTCTTAGCTTCTCGCTGAAATAAATCTCGCGCCATTTGTAAGACGTGAAAAGAACTCGTGACGGGTCGCAATTGTTTAATCACACAATACGGAGAACCCGGCAAAGATTCATCCTTGGCTACAAATGTGGCTCCAAAACCACCTTGCCCTAATGCCTGGAGAACACGATAGCGATCGCGCATTAAAAGACTGGTTCCACAGGCTGCACACTGGTCAACGGTATTAGCATTTTCGGGATTAGGACAGGCAGGATTTAAGCAGTAGCTCATGCAGCATCACTCGCTTGATAAATTGCCAGGTATCGCCATCTTTACTGTAGATTTCGACACCCTTCAGCCTCCTTACTATTCCCTGGCGAGATGGTTAGAAGCTCAATTTAACTAGGCAATCTGTTTGAAGACTTGCTGAAGAACCCGATGGCTGCCCGAGATTTCGTCCGTGAGTCTCTCGCTCATAATTTTATTTGAGTAATTAAAATAAGTAATTATGCCTGTGAAAACCAATAGTTTTACTTCTCAAGAAACATATTATTTAGTTTTGTTTAGATGTGCAACTTCCCCAAACCGCCCTCACCCTAAATTCCCCTCCCAGGGCCGGCTCGGAGATTTGCAAAAGTGGGATGTACCCGTTGCACATTGAGTTTAGTTCTAAAACTCTATAGCCTTTTGCGATCCTAGAAATGATGCTTTGAGAAATAAACTAATCGCCCTCTGTCAGAGATTCTTCAATATCGTGACAGAGATCTCGAAGCGTTTGTTTTTGGGTTCGACGAGAGGGCTGGCGATACTTTTTGGTCGCTAACTTAGGCTCAATTTGCAGTTGATCTTCTCCTTTGTTATTCATTAATTTCGTGCTTTCTTCGGCTTCGCTAGAACGATTGAGAATTTCTTGATGGGCGATCGTTTCCTCTAAAAACGTTAAATAGTGATCGTATCGTTCCCATGTTCCTCTAATGACACAGTTAGGCTCAGTACGATGCAAACAATTGCTAAACTGGCAAGACTTTTCTAGAAGCTGTTGGCGAACCTCAGGAAAATATTGCGCTAGTTCAGTAGGTGTACAGTCTAAATCTGGCTGGTTAAAACCAGGGCTATCGGCAAGTAAACCGCCCTCTGGCAAACGAAATAGCTCGACATGGCGAGTGGTATGTCGTCCTCGACCCAGTTTTCCAGAAACAGAGTTCACTCTTAAATCAATAGCAGGAATGAGTCGATTAATTAGACTAGATTTTCCAACCCCAGAAGGTCCAGAAACGATCGTAATAGTATTTGCTAATTGTTGTTGTAAAACAGTTAAATTGCTGCCTTCATGAAGGCTTAGGATGATTGGATTGTAGCCCCATTGATGGAGACGATCGCACCATTTCTGCCGCAGTTGCGCTGTAATTAAATCACTCTTATTTAAGCAAAGAGTCACTAATAAGCCCGTAGATTCAGCCTTAACCAAAAAGCGACTGAGTTGAAAGGGGTCTAAGGTGGGTTCTGCCAGCGCAAACACCAACAAGATTTGATTGGCATTGGCAACTGGCGGACGATCCATTTGCGTTTGACGAGGTTCCACTTCGGAAATTGCGCCGCGTCGGTCTACCCAGTCTGGCTCTTCAACCATCACCCGATCGCCCACCATCACCTGCTGCCCAATTTTCTTCAACCGCGATCGGCGGGTACACAGTAAGTGATCAACTCCTTGGGCTTCTGAGGGGATAAAAGTATCAAGCCTCACCCAGTAATAATTGGCTTGAACAGCAACAACGGTTCCTACTGGAGCAGAGACAAGCTGGGAAGGGTTGCCCACACTCATTGCTCAGGCTCACCGATCTGATCAGGACAACGGATCGTTAGGGCAAAGAAGTCAGCATGATCTTCAATTTGCTCAATCCCATAGCCCTCCATTTTGAGACTATCTGGCACCTGTTCCATCGGTTCACCCGCATCCAACCAAACTTCTAGAAGAGAACCCGGAGGCATCTTTTCTAGACGAAGTTTGGTGCGGACAAAGTTAATGGGGCAAGGAGTTCCCCGCAGATCGAGTTGAGCGTCGGGAGTGAAGTGGCTCATCCTCGGAAGAGCCCTCCAAATAATCCGCCTACTTTGCTGAGGTGATCGCCCCGAATTTTTGCCAATTTTTCCAGGAGTTCTTTTTCTTCGGCACTAATTTTAGTAGGAATATCAATCGCAATGGTGATCAAGTGGTCGCCACGGCTTACGGGGTTGCCTAGACGCGGAACACCACGGTTTTCTAGGGTAATGGTGGTGTTGGGTTGAGTCCCGGGAGCGATCGTAACTTCCGCAGGTCCCTCTACCGTTTCAACTTCAATGCGATCGCCCAGAATTGCCTGCAAGTAACTCAGCTTAATTTTTGAGAGAATATTAATTCCATCTCGCTGAAACTCGGCATCTTCGTTCACAAATAAGTAAACATACAAATCTCCTGGCGGACCGCCGCGTTGCCCCGTGTCTCCCTCACTCGAAACCCGGAGGCGTGTGCCATTATCAACCCCCGCCGGAATCGTGATCTTCAGCTTTTTCGCCTCTTGCTTCTGCCCGCTACCGCCGCACACATCGCACTTGTCTTCAATCATTTGCCCAGTGCCGTTACAGGTGGGGCAAACAGAAACTTGAGTAAAACTGCCAAAGGGAGTCCGGGTGGCTCGGCGCACTTGCCCTGCCCCTGTACAAGTTGAACAAACCCGTGGCTGGGTGCCAGGTTTTGCCCCTGAGCCGCTGCAAGTAGTGCAGGTTTCTAGATGGCTAATCCGAATTTCTTTTTCGCCACCAAAAATTGCTTCTCGAAAGTCTAGTTTAAGGTCGAGGCGTAGGTCATCGCCTCGAGTCGGACCGCCCCGTCTGCGCCCGGGTTGTTGCTGCTGCCCTGTGCCGCCTGAGAAGCCACTGAAAAGCTCTCAAAAATGTCTGCAAAGCCGCCTAGGTCGCTAAAGTCTTGATAGCCTGCGCTAGCAGCCGAGCCCACTCCAGCTTCGCCGAAGCGATCGTAGCGCGATCGGGTTTCAGGTTCGGACAGGACTTCATAAGCTCGATTAATTTCTTTAAAGCGCTCTTCCGCACCTGCGTCTTTGTTGACATCAGGATGATATTTACGAGCGAGCCGTCTGTAAGCGCGTTTCAGTTCCTCTTTGTCTGCGTTGCGCTGAACGCCAAGGAGTTCGTAGTAATCACCTGCCATAGAGCGTTGCTAAATAAGTGGGATGAGGAAGTTAAAAGTGGAGATTTGCTTTGCGCCATGATAGCTCATTGCTCACCATTTCCACCTACTCCATCCTAAACTAATCGGACAGGGAACTGCTGTTGATTTAAACGTTGCCCTGCTTTCAAATCATAGATTGGGAGAGCACAAACCCTAGCCTGTTCTCTCCCAGTCAACCAGACATAGCGTTTAAGGATCCGCCTGAAAATAGAGTACCAGTTAGCGATTTTGTAGGGCAGGTATCTTGTCGGCTGAGTGTTAGAGGCAGGGAAGATGCCTGCCCCACGAAAATTAAAAGACTCGGATTTTAGCAAATTTCAATTTCCTTAGCTTAATCAACAGCCTCATAATCCGCGCTGATCGTTTCATCGTTAGCGAAGTCGTTGTCATAATTATGGGAGCCATCCGATTCAGCATCGCTTGCCCAAGGAGCGGCTGCCGCATAAGCATATTCCCCCTCACTGTTGCTTCGGCTACTGCCTGAACTAGGTTCCGCTGCTTGCTGATAGACAGATTCGCCTAAGGTGTATAAGGCTTGCTGAAGGGCATCTAGACACTGTTTCATCTCGTCTACAGTGACAGAACGATTTGCCAGGGCGACTCGTAAATCGGAGACGCGATCGGCTGCCGATCGCTTGAGGTCATCACTGATAAAGTCGCCGCTGTCTCGCAACGTGGATTCGTAGCTATAGAATAAGCTGTCCGCTTGGTTGCGCAGCGTCACAAGCTGTCTACGTTGATCGTCATCTTCAGCGTAAAGTTCTGCCTCTTGGCGCATCCGCTCCACCTCAGCTTCACTTAAGCCACCCGTATTACTAATCGTGATGCCTTGCTTGCGTCCTGTGCCTTTGTCGCGGGCAGCAACCTGCAAAATACCGTTTGCGTCGATTTCAAAAGATACCTCAATTTGAGGAACGCCCCGAGGTGCCGATGGAATGCCAGTGAGTTGGAACTTGCCCAAGCTCTTGTTGTCTCTTGCCAGCGCCCGTTCGCCCTGTAGGGCGTGGACTTCGACAGAGGTCTGACCATCTGTAGCCGTGGAGAAGGTTTGGGTTTTACTGCTAGGAATCGTCGTGTTTCGCTCAATTACTTTGGTGAAAACCTCACCGAGGGTTTCAATTCCCAAGGATAAGGGGGTTACGTCTAGCAGGAGCAAATCTTTGACCTCGCCGCCCAGCACTCCGGCTTGAATGGCAGCCCCCAAGGCTACCGCTTCGTCGGGGTTGACCGAGCGATCGGGCATTCTGCCGCCAAAGTGCTTTTGAATTGCCTCTTGCACGGCTGGGGTGCGGGTTGACCCTCCTACTAGAATAATGCGATCGATCTGGTCGGGAGAAAGATCACAGTCTTTCAAGGCTTGAGTCACTGGATCGATGGTTGCTTGCACCAGAGGCGCAACTAATTCTTCAAAATGGGCACGGGTAAGCTCCATTTCTAAGTGCTTAGGACCTGTTTCGTCCGCCGTAATAAAGGGCAAATTGACGGTGGTATTCAGCATTGTAGAGAGTTCAATCTTTGCCTTTTCAGCCGCTTCCCTAAGGCGCTGAAGTGCCATTTTGTCATTCAACAAATCAATTTGTTCTTGCTGTTGAAACTTTTGTCGCATCCACTCGACCAAGATACTGTCAAAGTCATCGCCGCCCAGGCGGTTGTTGCCCGAGGTGGCTTTCACCTCAAAAACGCCATCCCCCAATTGCAGGACAGACACGTCAAACGTGCCGCCGCCTAGGTCAAACACCAGAACGGTTTGATCTTGGTGTTGCTTCTCTAGTCCGTAGGATAAGGCGGCAGCAGTAGGCTCGTTGATAATGCGCAGGACTTCTAGCCCTGCAATGGTTCCAGCGTCTTTTGTGGCTTGTCGCTGGGCATCGGTAAAGTATGCCGGAACGGTGATGACGGCTTGAGTGACGGTTTCGCCTAGATAATTTTCGGCATCCTGCTTCAGTTTTTGCAGAATCATGGCGGAGACTTCTTGAGGCGTGTAGGCGTTGTTTCTAATTTGCACGTCTACTGTTTCATCTCGCCCTTTGACACAGACATAGGGCACCCGACCCCGCTCTTGTTCGGTGTCGTTCCAGCGACGACCAATAAATCGCTTAATGCTGAAAACCGTGTTTTCGGCGTTGGTAACGGCTTGCCGTTTGGCAAGTTGCCCCACGAGCCTTTCGCCAGTTTTGCCAAAGCCGACAATGCTGGGCGTGGTTCGCCCTCCTTCAGAGTTGGAGATTACAACGGGCTTGCCGCCTTCCAGAACGGCGACACAACAGTTGGTTGTGCCCAGGTCAATGCCAATGACTTTTCCCATAATTTGCGTTCGTGTCTGTGTTCGAGTGAATGAGCGCACAACTGAGGGTACGGCTCAATAGAACCCATTTCATCCTTGCTGCAGTATTCCGCAATCTCTAGGAAATACGATCAAGGACACTCGAAAAACTTTGTAACGAACGCAGAACCTTGGCGGAAACTGGATAATTGCCGCAGATTGGAAAAGCATTGGCATTTTTGGAGTCAAATACCCCACCGGACCAGCGGATGGGGCTTGCAACTCCACCCCGAGGATGGGTCGCAATCCCGGACAATTGACCGTGCCCTGTCTCTCCGACTGACT
>JAAUPA010000345.1 GCA_012034615.1 Leptolyngbyaceae cyanobacterium CSU_1_4
GAGGGTGATTGCTCTCCAAAGGATAGTCCCGACGCTAATGGAGCAGGCGATCGCCCCAAAATGAAGCCTGTAACATCACCATTGTTCATACATCTAGCGCCTCTTCTAATCCTGGAATGGCTTTAGCCTCTAGATAGGCTTGTGTTCTGATAGTTTCTAGAAGCTTAATTTTTGCATCGTCTGGAGAGGTTGGATCTAGCTCAACTGAATGGGAAACAGATTTAAGCGACTCCATTCCATCGTTAAAAGCTTGCTCAGAGGCGTAACCGTCAAAAGAGAGTCGAACGGTTAAAGGTTCTTGAATGCTCCATAATAAAGCACTAAACCGCCAATATCCCCAATCGCTGCTCAATCCCCTTAATTCAATGGGTGCTTGTAATGCCATTAGTAAACCTCTGTAAGTCGAACTGATGCAAGCCACTTGATCAGCTTGCCCCCGTCTCCTTTAACTTGAATCTTTAGCGCTCCGTTCACAGTGTCAGCGCTAAGAGTAGGAGTCCAATTGGTGCCGTTTCCCAGCGACGATCGCCGGGTTCCAGTTTGAGTAACAAGGACTGTGCTTAATGGACTTGCCCCCCGATAAATCGCCCCTGATCCAAGCCAATAAATAAATTCAGGGGTTGCCGCCGTGCTGTGACCTACCAAAGAAATCTCATAGCCTACGCTTGAGTTAGCCCGAATTAAAACCCGTTGTGGGGTGTTCATTTCTGTCAGGCTTGCGTTGTTGGTTTGAGCCGTCAAGGTGAGGGCATTAGCTTTTGTTGCAAGCGCTGCTGTTATTACTGTGAGGTCAGCTTTTGCCGCTAATGCTTGCACCAAGCCCACACCAGCAACAGAAGAGAAGTATTCGGGATGAGGATTAACAGCCGCCTCATGAGCGACGATCGCCGCCGCGATTTCAATCAGCCCCCGATCTGAAAGTTTCCCTGATAGAGCCGCCGCCGCCGCCGCGAACTCTTGATAAACGTTTGGATTTTCCCCCACGGCAAAATCTAAAACATCGATCGCTAGTATCCAGGTGCTAAGAGAATCATCAAGCCGCTTGACTGCTATTGCCCGATCGCCAACTGCTACAGACTCAGGAAACTCATAGAAGTCCCCCTGTTCTTTGCAGTGGAGGTCACGAACTTCTGAAAGTAAGGGCAGTGATGGGGTAGTGATATCAGCCTGTGCAATCCAGCCAGAAAAAACCCGCCGCCCCTGGAGGTGCCTAACCCTAAAAAACTTGTCCCGCAACGACTGAGGAGTATTGCCAGTCTTTTGTCAGTGTGAATTGTGCAATTTCTACCCATTCCATCAGATCAGCTCCTCAAGCTTGGCAGTCCACCAAACATCAAAAGAGCGGTATCGATTGAAAATTTTCTTGATCGATAGGTAGCGCTGCACCTGTCCATAGTCGATTAGGTCTTGAGGAATTGGAAGTTCAAAGATGACTGATTCAGATTTAGGGTAAAGCCGGACCGCTTGTGACACTTGCCCCACGGCATAGAACTGCCTCAAATAGCCGTAGGACTGGACTAACGCCAAATTGCCCCCATAGGTGATCCGGAAGGTTGAAGCGTAGGTGGGCACGGGAAATAATGACCACTCATCAGTAGGGGTAACGGTTCCCATGAGTTTCCAACTCACTCTTCAAACTCCTCTAGGTCATCATCGTCAATTTCCGTTAGTCTCTGGTCGTACTCCCCTCCGTGCAAATATTCCTCTAATTCCTGTTCCCCAACGGGTTCAAGAATGCCTGATCCAGCCCTAGCAACAAAGTGAAAGCAGCCAGAGTTTTGAGCGGCAACTGCCCCCCAATTAGGGGGCAAGTTGCGCCCAAGCGTCTGATCAAATTCAGGATTGCCCGGAAGAATGAGCATTCTACAGTGCTACAGAGGGATCTTGCTGACCTGATCCTCTCCAACCTGCCGGAAGGGTCACAGACGGATCGTAAAACGTGGTTAGGGTCGAACTTCCCCCCGACGATGCGATCGCCCGTGAAGCCGTAGGGGGCTTGGGATAGGACGCGCCAAACACGATATCTTTGTCAGTAGATTGTGCTTCTCTGATGCCCAATTGCGCTAAACTGCCCCCGATCCGTTGTGCCGTAGTATTGGGCATGACCCAACCGTACTTAATGCCTGCAATGGTCACATAAACGGTTTTACCTTTGGGAGTGGTTCCCCCTGTGCGGTACTTACCCTTACCAATAGACCAACCCGCCGTCCTAGCTGCTAATACGCTAGGAGCACTGATAAACGATGAGACAATTCCCGATGCAAACCGCTTACGCGCCCTAGCAGGCTTTGGAGCATTAGCCCCAAAAATAAAACCGCTTGCAAAGTTATTGACCGGAGCATGTCCTAGCTGTGTACTTTGCGCCTGATCGATATTGGTTGCAAAGCCGTATCTAAGGGGTGATCCGTTAAATGGAACAACCGCCACAACTCTTTTTGCGCCTGTGCGACTCATGACTTAAAAACCTCTATAAAGAATCGAGAATGAAGATCGACTGCTAGAACTCGATTAGAGAGTCACGCCCGTTGTGTCATTGCGGCTCAAAGGCACGTTAACGCTAACGGTATGAGTGAAAGCTGAATACCATTCACCTGAGGTTGAATCCTGAATGGGAGCACCTGCGATCGGTGCTGGGAAGCTGTTGAGATCTGCATCATTGGTTGGGTTCCCCGCGTTGTAAGCTGCCTGAGCCTGAGCGCAAGCATCCAACAATTTAGAAACAAATTCAGAAACCTTTGCATCTGTAAGCGCTACAGCAGTTTCACCCATCAAGGCTTTTAGAGAAATCTAGCTTTCCTACCTGGTAGGAACTAGGCAAATCTTACTATAATTCAGATTAAGCAGCTAAAGCGTAATTATTTTCGCCGTTTATAAATTCGAGACATTATATTAAAGAGCAACACCTCAATGCTCTACATGCTTACAATTCAATTCGACTTGCTGTCAAAACCAGTCGGCCCCAATTTTTTTAGGATTGCAAATATACAAATTTTAAAAAACAATGCAATTTCTATTCCAAATTTAATGAGTCTGTTTTTATTTTAAACGGATAGTTACCAAATAGAGGTGAAAGTAACTTAATTTTATAAGTGCTTCTGGTATATTTGTTAGAAAGACAAATCATGGTTGTTTTTTCATCGATTAATTTTACGTAAGAACCTGTGTTTCCGTGCCACCAGCCATTATGATAAAAATATTTTTTCCATTTTCCCACTCTATTAATCGAATACCCAAACCATAATTTCGTGTTCCTTTACTTTCGTAACTATAACCTTTATAAATTTCAGATTTCAATTTCGGATTTAAAAAATTCGGGTTGTATGTAGCTAAATCAAACAAAAACAAATCTTTAACTGTGGAATAAATATTTTTATCGCCATAAATGCCATCTAAAAAAGTAAAAGCATATTTCACTTTATGCCCTTTATACGATTGTGAAACGGTATCTTGTGTTTTTTTACATCAAAAACAAAAAGTATTTTTCATTCCCAAAGGCTTGCAAATATATTTCTGAAGGGAATCAGAATAACTTAAACCAGTAATTTTTTCAATAATTAATGCTAAAAACAAATAATTAGTGTTGCAATAACTAAAATGGCTGTCAGTTTGATATTCCAATTCAATTTTATGTTTTATCATAATATCTAAAACATCTTGATTTGTAAGATAATTTTTTAGAATTCCAAACTTCTTTTTTATCGGTAAAATAACTATAATTACGCATGCCACTTCGGTGATTTAGTAAGGCTCTAATGGTTAC
>JAAUPA010000346.1 GCA_012034615.1 Leptolyngbyaceae cyanobacterium CSU_1_4
GCACGAACACAGCCCGAAGATGTTCGCCCACATCGGAGTCGGCTAAACGAGCGACTAGGGCTGGATCAAATAGGGTGCTTTTTTGCTCAAACAGAATATTTTCTAAAAAGGTCTGAATTAGGGGGGCGAGAATCGGATGGAGTCCCCGTAATTTGCAGATCGTTTCGAGTTGTTTGACGTAGTAGGAAACGGCTCCAATGCCCGATTCTAATAAGGGTAGGTTGAGTTGTAGCTTTTGGATGACTTCGCCTGTGAAGAGGTGTCGACCTTCGTACTGAATTTCGCTATTGCCTTGTTTGCTTAACGGTAGAGCTTTGTATGGTTTGAAGGCTTTTTTGACATCCTGAAGGGTGAGTCCTTCCAGTCTGGGGACGATGCGATAGCCTGCGGTGAGGGTGGGAATCTGGATGTCTAGCTGGTTTACGTCTTTGTGGGCTTCATCGGGGAAGATCGAAATGGTTGTAGCAGGGACGCGATCAAGATCCACGATTTCAATGGGCAATCCTTCTTGGGCGAGTTCCTGGGCGTACAAGCTGGCAAAGGCAGGATGTTCGATTACCGTGACGAGTTCGCTGGCTTGACCAGGGGGAGTCATGCGGCGCAAGCCTCGACCAAGGGTTTGTTCGGGCAGAATATTGGCTTTGGAACTGTAGGGACGCAGGGGCACGATCGTGGTTACATTCTTTACGTCCCAGCCTTCGCGCAGCATGAGCACAGAGACAATACAGACGTAGGGACTGGTGCTGCTATCGAGTTCGCGGCTGAGTTTACGCAGGGCTTTCAGGTCGTCGTCGTTGATGGCTTTTTCGTCTTCGACAAATTCGTAGCGGGCATTGGCTCCTTTGCCCACCTTTTTCATCTTGCCCTTGAGGTTAGTGTGCAGGTTGATGGTTTTGCCATTGAGTTGCCCAAATAGCGGATCGCTGTTGAAGCGTTGGGTAATTTGGTCGGCGGCATCGGTGTCATCGCACATAATGAACAGCAAGGGTTTCTTGCCACTGGCTGACCATTCAGTGCGGCTGGCTTTCCAGCGATCGTAGCCCAATAGCAAATGCTGTTCCCAACGGTAGGCGGCGTTGTCGTCGGCTTGTTCGATCAGTTTGCGGCTGGCTTGCCCAATTAGGGGCGTTTTGACGATTCCGGCATCGACGGCTTCACCGAGGGGCGTATCACAAACAATGTGTTTGAACAGGAGTCCTTTGTTGTCTTTGGGAGTAGCGGAGAAGTCGGGTTGGGCAACGAGTTTGCCGCCACTGCGGGCTAGAAGAGTTTCGTGCAGGGAGCGGATGGCTTCGTTCCAAGCCGAACCGGAGTCCCAGACGTGGTGGGCTTCATCGTTCAGAACCATAACGGGGCGATGGCTGGTAATTCTGTCCCGCAAGGCGGCGCTTGTATCGAGAGCTTTGGACTTGGAGACGGGCGAACCCATCCAGGCGTAGCCATCATCGGCGGCTTTCTTGCTGCGTTTTTCGTAGAGGCGGTGAATGTTGGTGAGGTAGAGGGTTCCGCCTGTCGCCGCGCCGCTGGCTTCGTCTTGTAGCACCACCGAGAGATTCCAGTCGCCGCGCCATTCGGGGGGAATCAGCGGATCGGTGTCAAACACTCGCCCGTTGCCGAAGTCATCTTTGAGACGTTCGTAGACAGTGAGGTTGGGGGCAATGACGACAAAGTGCCGTGCCATTTCGGAGTCGGATTCGCGCAGTGCATGGAAGTAGCTCCAGACGATGCAGAGGCTCATGACTTTGGTTTTGCCTGCGCCAGTGGCAAGTTTGAAGGCGTAGCGGCTCCAGCTATCTTCGTCTTCGGTGATGCCGAGGGCTTGCAGTTCGGCGGTTGCGCCGCCAAATTCGGCGATGATTTGGGAGAGGGATTCCAGGCGGCGAACTTCTTTGAGGTAGATCAGGGTTTCGATCGCCTCTCTCTGACAAAAATAGTAGCGAAATTCAAACTCTTCACCGCTGGCAGTAGTTTGCCGATGGGCGCGCCAAACCAATGGTTCAATAGTTGAATCGTGGTGTCACTAGCGCCGATGTAGAAGGCTTCGCGCCAGTCTCGCACGGCAGAGCGGAGGTTGCTGACTAAATCAATCGGCGAAGCTCTACGTCCCTGCACAATCACCGCTGGATCACCTGTTTTTTCGGCGCGGACTCGGTGGGCGTTGGGTTCTGCCCAAGGCGCAAACAGGGGTTCGAGGATAGTGGAGTTGAGGGTATCGGAGGTCATGGAACGCCCAAAATTTAGAATGAGAGTTTTTGAAATAAATCAGCGACAGAAAGCGTAAATCCGGGAATCACATCTTCACCATCGAGGGAATCTGCTGATTTGAGCAGGCGATCGGGTTCTTGGGCACAGCGATAAACTAAGATGTAGTGCTGAGTTGGGTTAATCACCCAAACCAGTCGAGCGCCATTCTCAAAATATTCCGCAATTTTTTCATCAATTTCTTCAACAGTATTGCCTGGAGACAGCACTTCAACAGCGAGATCGGGGGCACCTTCTAAAAAACCAGAAGGGAGTTCTGTCATTCCTTGCAGGCGTGCTTTCGCAAAGAAAGAAATATCAGGAGAGCGTTTATTACCATTCTGCATTTTAAAAGCGGTGCTGGAGTCTAGGATCACTCCTAGTTTTTTTGGCAGAACATAGCTCATCAAAGCTGACAAAAGAAGACTGCAAACATAGCCATGCAATGCCCTGAATTCCCCATGTCGATCAACTCTCCATTAACAATTTCATAGTGCTGCCCGTCATCGGGTAATGCCATAAACGCCTCATCAGTCCAGACTTTTTTTTCAGGAACTCCAACTTCTGGAGTTTCTATAGCTTGCTGAATCAGAGTAGACATGGGATTCTCCTTAATTACATGATTTCCCGACCAAAGGCTTATGCAATTGCAAATTCAGTGTATCTATGTTAGGCGATCGCATACCCACTAAATTGACGTTTGAAGGGAGAGTGAAAACCGAGAACGAGATCGGATGCAAGTACTCCTTTTTCGGTTAAAACTTGGGCGATCGCCACTTCCGTCCCATTGTGTTGAATCCAAATTTTGCCATCCTTAATGTCAAAATGTAGGATGACATTAAAAATCCGTTTCTGATCTTGCCAACCGATATAGCTGAGTTGGTAGTGATCGTGTTCCGTGTCGCAAATAATGCTAGTTTCTACATCCTTAGAATAGGCGTAAGGATGAGCCTGTTCGGTAAGAACTGCACGAATTATTTGTCGGTATTGCTGTAGCTTTTCCATGTTTTGATTTCCTCCTGAATGGGATCGTGGATCAGTACGTTGATAGCATGGCGTTTGAGAGACGTTTGCACAAACGGAATTTGAAAGAAATCGTTATAGGTTTCTAGAGGAACAGCGAGGTGCAAGGTGCGATCGGGTTCTTCTTCCTCCAGTGCTTGAATATAGTTGAGATATTGTCCTAAAGCAGTATGGAATTCACTAATATCCGAGTCTGTAATGAAGCTCTTGATTTCAACGGCGATTTTTTCTTGATCTCGTTGAGCTGCGATCGTTGTTTCTGCCCCTAAATCAATTTTCAGGCGGACTGTCTCGGTAATCTGAATGGTGAATGGATCGTGGGTAACCAGCCAGCCATCCTTTTCAAGGGCATGTTTGACGGCATCATGAAACTGATCTTTGCGCGACATACACTACACCTCCACCTCTACAGTAATAGAGGTATCGCAGCCGAGGTATCGACGACTTTGACGCAGACGATGTATTTGCCCGGTTGCGG
>JAAUPA010000050.1 GCA_012034615.1 Leptolyngbyaceae cyanobacterium CSU_1_4
CTTGGCTCGAGATTGAGAACTACGGCATCGCTAAACAAGAAGGGCTGGAAACTTTTCTGGAGCTACCCCAGGGCATCCCCTCTGATGACCCCTTTGAGCGGATGTTGGCACGACTGCACCCGGAACAATTACAGCAATGCTGTTTGAACTGGGTTCAAGCCGTCTTTGACATCACCGATGGACAGCTAATTAATCTGGATGGTAAAACACAGCGAGGCAGTGACGACGGGGGTGGTAAACACGGGAGGATTCACAGGGTGAGCGCCTGGGCGAGTCAGAATCGAGTGGTGTTAGGATAGCGAAAAGTGAAGGAGAACTGGAATGAAATTACAGCGATTCCAGAACTTTTGCATTAGATTTTAGAGGTGGGATTTCGAGAAGACCAAGCTCGTGCCACTTAGGGCTGTTGTGGGGAAAACTTAGGGGTGATTCGGCATCTGGCGGTGAATTTATTAACGCAGGAGAAGTCTGCCCACGGCGATATGCGTGCCAAACGCCTGAAAGCAGGGTGGGATAATTGCTATCTCACCCTGCTTTTGGCTCAAGTTCCGACCCTCTCCCGTAAATGATGAAGAAACGTGTGCGTTCGCCCTAAGGAGAAAATCTGTGAATTTCACACCCAATTTAGGATTGCTATAAAATTAACAGACAGGGTACCTCGAAAAATTCAAGTCTGATTGCGATCAGCCTGTCTAGGCAGGAGCGATCGCCAGCCTCGAATCCATTAATCGAGGTGTCCAACAACCTAACATCCAAACAACATCGACTCAGCCTCACCTCGTTGCCCCCCTATGCCCTCTTCCAATCTTTCTCAACTAATGGCTCCATTAGACGCTGTATTTGCTAGCCACGCCGAGCCAGAAGCATTGTTTGAAGCCTTGCTACCGGCCGTATGCAAGGTTTTACAAACCGATCGCTGTTTTCTAGTGATCCGACAACCTTCTACCCGCTTAAGTCGCGTCTTTTGCTGGCAACGTAGCCCACAGTTTCCCGACCTTACAACCCATCGTTGGCAACCCGAAGAACCTTGGGAAAATGACGATCCGATGTTTGCAGCAGCTTTACGAGCAGCCCCTTCTATCTTTGTAGAAGATGTAGAAACTGCTAGAGCAACCGTTCTAAACCTAGAGTTCGAGCGCGTTAACTTTGGGCATCGAGCCTTAATCCATGCTCACATCTGCCAAGATGGAACATTGCATGGCATTCTACAGCCGTGTATTTTTGGTCAACCTAGAATTTGGAGCGAAACTGATCGACAGATAGTGGCTCGAGTCATTGAACAAGTGAAACCTTTGGTAGTGCAATATGGTGAAACTGCTAGTCTCTAAAATCTATGCAGTTCTCCTTTCAAAGCGCCCTCAGAAAATTCCAACACACAGCCTAGAGATTAGCGTTTCCCTATCTTGTGAGATACAACTTGTGAGATGCAACAAAAGGCTTAAGCGCCTTATCCGACCAGCCAAGATTTACCTCGTTTCCTCAAGAATTTTTATAGGTCAGGGATTGGGTTCCAAAGTTAATCATTGGGCTCTGTTAATCGTAATCAAAAGTCTTTATGGGCAGCGTAATTACAAACTCAGTACCTTTGCCCAAAGTCGAGTGAACCTCAATTCCACCACTGTGTTTTTCTACTATAATTTGGTGGGCGATCGCCAATCCCAATCCCGTTCCTTTGCCGACAGCTTTAGTTGTAAAAGAATGGTCAAATACCCGTTGTTTTACTTCATCAGACATGCCCATACCATTATCTCGAATATGAATATTGATTTGATTTTTAGAGGCATCTGAACGAGTGATAATATCAATTCGAGCAGGATTAGCCATAATCTCTTTAATCGTGCGTTTTTGGCTTAATTCTTCTAGGGTGTCGATCGCATTTGCCAAAATATTCATAAAGACTTGATTGAGCTGCCCTGGAAAACATTCAATCTTAGGAATGTTGCCATAATCCGCTTTGATTTCGATCGCAGGGCGATCGCTGTTGGCTTTAAGGCGATGCTTAAGAATCAAAATGGTGCTGTCAATACCCTCATGAATATTAAAGTCCACCTTATGATCTTGATCTGCCCTAGAAAAAATGCGCAGACTCGTGCTAATATCCCGAATCCGTTCGACTCCAAGTTTCATTGAGCTAATTAAGTTAACTAGATCTTGGCGCACATAATTCAGGTCAATTTCCTCTATTTCTTCTCGAAGAATATCATTAGGATGGGGATACTCTTGCTGATATAAATCAATTAATCTAAACGTATCTGTGATGTGATCTAGGGCGGGTTGTAAGTTACCCGAAATAAAGCCAAGTGGGTTATTAATTTCGTGTGCCACCCCTGCAACCAAGTTTCCTAAAGCTGACATTTTTTCACTCTGCACCACGTGGATTTGAGCGTGCTGTAAATTGAGTAAAGCTTGTTCTAATTCTTGAGACTTTTGCAAGATAGCCAGCTCAGCCTGTTTACGATCGCTGATGTTTACTACAAATGTTAAATGGTATTCTTTTTCATTAAACGTAATATGGTTGATAGTGACTTCAACTGGATAGCAAATACCTTCACTGTTGCGCATTCTACTTTCAAAGTTGGCTGAACCTTGTTGATAAATCGATTGCCAGTGAGTTGACCAGCTTTCTTTAGAAAAATCTGGGTTGAGGTCATATACATATTTGTTGAGAATCACTTCAGGAGAATATCCTACATCTCGGCAAAAAGCATCATTAGCATAGGAAATACGAGCGTCTGGCTCTATCCAGCAAACAGGCGTTGTGACCTGATCAATCGAGAATTTCATTAGCCTAGCTTCTTCCAGCGATTCCTGCGCCTGTTGATAAAGACGAGCATTTTCTAAAGAAATAGTGGCTTGAGCACAGAGTAAATTGAGAATATGTATGCGATCGCTAGTGAACGCGCCCAGGGTCAATTTATTTTCTAAATACACGATTCCCAGCAACTTTCCCTGATGCAAAATTGGACTGCATAAAATACTCTTGGGTTGCTGCCGCAAGAAGTAAGGATCGCTGAGAAAGTCAGAATCGGCAGTGGCATCGATTAACACGATCGGTTCTAAGCAGTTTTTGACTTTATAAATTAGTTTTAAAGGAATATCTTGGCTCTCTTCAATGGGAATTCGTTGCAGCACAACGGGTTCTGTTCCAAAGGTTTCCAGCCCTTTAACAACCAGACGATTATCTCGCATGAGCATCAGCACACACTTATCAGCACCTGCATTCTCAATGATGAGTTGCAGCAAAGTAGAGAGGAGCTTGCCTAATTCAATTTCACTAGATAAAGTTTGGGAAGCTTCGAGAATAGCCGCTAGATCGAGAGCATCGGAAATGCTGCCAAAAGTAGTAGATGTATCCGTAGCCGATGCCATGATCGTTTCATCGATTGATAATAGGGAAGGGCTCTGCTGTAGAATGGGGGCAAGCAGTTGAGGATACAGCGTTTCTAGTACTATAATTTTGGCTTTAGCGCCCCAGCGAGCATAGCCATAGTAGGCATTCATTAAATATTCTTGAGCGATGCGCTCTTTGCCCCAGTCCAGATAAAACTTTGCGGCTAGTTCGTTAGCGATCGCTTCTTCCTGAATATACCCATGCTCTTTTGCCCTCAGAATAGCGCGATCGTACAGGTCGATCGCCTCAGCTTTTTGTCCCAAAATTCGGCATTGTTCCGCAGCCACTAAATCACAGCGATGCAACTGATTACTCGGTGCATGAACTGCCCATTGACTCAGTTTGTCTTGATGGGCTGCAACGCGATCAAGAATAGCAACTTGATCAATTTTGCTAGCAGTTGAATACGTTGCTAAGTATGTCAGTGCATCATAGAAATAGAAGATGGGTATATGCAGCAATCCTATTGCTGCACTCAAACACTGTTCTGTCAAACGGGCATTTTCTAGCGCTTGCTCGTACCGATGAAACAGGTAAGAGAGGAAGAGTTTGTTAAAATAAATTTGATAGAGCGCTAGCAATTGTTTGGCTTTGAGATGAAGTGGAATCATTACATCTTCATTGTAGTGTTCACCCCATAAGCGATCGGGTTCAGCCGTAGGTTCTAGTAAATTGAGTACGGCTTGATAGTAAATACTTTGAATACGAAGATAGCCATCCTGACGAAAGTGCTGGATAATTTTACGATGCTCATCCATCGTCTGTTTAACAGCAGAAAGTTCCTGTCCACTGAAATAAGCCGTGTAGCCATAGCACATCAGGCTAAGCGCAATATATTCTAAATCACCTGTTTCTAACCCACTGGCGTAAGCTTGCAAATAGCCTGAAAGCGTTTCTTTTGCAGGTTCTTTCCAATGATTAATAGAATTGGTGAATCCAAAAAAGGTTTTAGCATTGAGCTTGGGCACATGGATACGCTCTAACAAATTCATGCCTAGCAATCCAAAGCGATGACCCACATCAATCTTGCCCAAGACAGAAATCTGCATCCACCCATACATCACATAACCATAAGTTGATTCTGGCGCATTGCCATATTGCACTGATAAATCAACTTGGGACAAAATAATTAGGGGTAATAAGTTAGGAGCCACTTGATAAGCAACAGACATGATGCTCGATAAAATTATCATGGCTGCTTTTTTATCCGGTGCACTCATGTGAGGCAACTCTAGTAGAGATTCGATCGCCCGATCGCCAAGCAATTCTTGAGTATGTTCCAATGCCTGACCCACGTTTACTTGAGTCGGTTGCTCTGGTAGAGATATTCCCAGTTTTTCCAGCACGACTCGTGCCAGTCGCAGCGCTTCTAGATGTTGATTTTGGGCAATGCAAGCCTGAATTTTCACCTCATAGGTCGTGACTTGATGGAGCCAGGAATGAGCATGGCTTAGGACTGTTTCGGTCAATTGCTCCATTTGTTCAAAATCGGTACTAAGGTAAGCAGATTGGGCTGCTCCTTCATAAATAGCCAGGGTAAGATTATATTGATTTTGCCAGCAATCATTTCTGAGCAAAGCAATACCTGTGTTGAAGTAGGTTAACGCGGCTGCATAAGCCGTTGCGCTCTTTGCCTTTTGTCCAGCCGCCAGATTTAACTGCACAAGTTTTTGTTGCTCTTGCCCATCTTCAATCAAAGATGCACCTTTATTAAGATGATTGACGATCGCAAAGAGCAACTGCTCCTGTTCATTCTTAGCTGTACCTTGTTGAAGCAATCTCCCAATCTGAAGATGGGTCATTTGCTTTTGGTCATCAGGAATGAGAGAGTAGGCAGCTTGTTGAACCCGATCGTGTAAGAACTTGTAATTTAACGATTCGTGGCTCAGTGCTTTCTGTTTTGTAGGTTGAGTTAACTCATGCGTTCCTACATAAAACTTATAGACTTCACTTTGTGGCAAAATTAACCCTTCTTGTAAGGCTCTCCACAACGTTGCTGCTACGTTCGTTTCCGATTGTTCAGAGGCGATCGCAATGTGGTTAAATCAAACTGGTTGCCAATACAAGCTGCCAGCTTCAAGACAGTTTGAGTCGCGTTCGGGAGCTTTTTTTAATTGCGATGCCATCAATTCAACAACATCATCCGTTAAAGCGGCTTCCCGCACCCGGACAATGTCGCACTGCCAAAGTCCTGCGTGCAAGTCAAAGGTAATTAACTCCTCTTGATGCAACACCTTGAGAAATTGCGTCGCGAAAAATGGATTGCCTTTAGTTTTTTGATAAACTAAATCGCTTAAAGGCACTGCAAATTCCAACCGACAATTGAGCGTATCGCTAGTTAATTGATTCAGGCTGCGTTTGCTTAAGGGTTGCAAAGTAATGGTATTTGCAACTGCCTTAGTTTTACCGATCGCTTCTAAAGCCAACATTAGTGGGTGAGCAGAAAAAACTTCATTATCTCGGTACGCACCAATTAATAGCAAATATCCACTTTCAGGCTCATTCATGAGTAGCTGCATCAAGTTCAAGGATGCTAAATCTGCCCACTGTAAATCATCTAAAAATATAACCAATGGATGTTCAGGCGTTGTAAAAACCTGAATGAACTTTTGGAACATTAAATTAAACCGATTTTGTGCAGCAATTCCCAATAGCTCAGATACATGAGGTTGTACACCAATAATTTGCTCTAATTCAGGAATTACATCAATGATCACTTGCCCATTGTCACCCATAGCGTTTAACATTTGGGCTTGCCAGCGGCTCAATTGAGTATCAGATTCGGAGAGAAGTTGTGCCATTAAATCTCGGAATGCTTGAACAAATGCCGAAAAAGGAATGTTGCGATTGAACTGATCAAACTTACCTTTGATAAAATAGCCCCGTTGGCGAACAATCGGTTTATGCACTTCATTGACCACCGCCGTTTTACCAATGCCAGAAAATCCAGCTACTAAGATAAGTTCAGACGCACCTTGAGCAATTCGATCAAAAGCTTCTAAAAGGGTTTGAACTTCAACTTCACGCCCATACAACTTTTCAGGGATTAAAAAGCGATCGCACAAGTCTCGCCGACCTAATTCAAACTCGCTCAGGTCTTCTATTGCTTGCTGAGTCAGACTGCTCAAATCGTGCTTTAGCCCTAACGCGCTCTGATAGCGATCTTCCGCATTCTTCGCCATCAGCTTGCCAATGATTTTACCTAGCATTGGCGGAATTGCAGGGTTAAGCGTACAAACTAAAGCAGGCTGTTCGGCAATATGACAATGCACCATCTCCATCGGGTCGTTAGATTGGAAAGGCAACCGCCCCGTCAGCAGTTCATAAAACGTGACCCCCAAGGAGTAAAAGTCGCTGCGATAATCAATCCCTCGGTTCATCCGTCCAGTTTGCTCGGGCGACAAATATGCCAGGGTTCCTTCTAATCCGTGGGGGGGTTTGATATCTTGAGTTTCTCGGGACAACAGAGAGGAAATGCTAAAGTCAATCAGCTTGACTTGGCGGGTTTCGGGCTGAATTAGAATGTTGCTAGGTTTGATGTCTTTGTGAATGATGCGCTGCTGATGCAACAGGTGCAAAATCTCTATCAGTTGCAGCGCGATCGCCAAGAATTGCTCCAACGGCAAGGCTTGCCCGTTTGCAAAATGCCGGAGTGAACAACCCCCAAAGTCTTCCATGACTAGGGCATAGCTATTGCCATAGGGCTCTAGGCTGTAGGGTTTAACAATGCCAGGAATATCTAGATTTTTGGCGATCGTATATTGATTACGAAATTGCACAAGCTCACTAAAGCTAGGATGCTCATTTTTTAAAAGCTTAAGGACAACGGGCTGGTGGTCTGCTTTACGAATCGCCCGATAAACCAACGTGCGAGAACCTATATAAAGTTTCTCAGTAGTAGAGTAACCGAGAAGGATCGGATCGGATGTCAGCATAAAGCCACTTAACCTACTCACGAAAAAAGTTTCTTCGCTAGAATGCCCCTTTCAGAGATGGGCGTTAACAAACGCGATACAATCCGTCTGCTCGAATCAAACTACTTCGACTCAGTATTCTTTCAGATCGTCAATGGATAAGGGAAACTGGCGTTACCCAATAAAATTACCGACCCACCTCCAGCCTTTTTCATCTAGGAGAAGACGTGCGAAAGATTCTATTTATGTCGCTGCAACCTAACCGTACACATCTTTTCTAACCTTTAGAAAAACCAACTTTTCACACCACAACTCAGCCAGAGAATGAATTTAAGTAATGCCAGTGACTGACATCTTGAACGTATCAATTGTAAAGAAGACTTAAATTGTACTGATGCAAGGTATGAATTTCAAGAGATAGCCTGTAAGGTGAAGTTCGTATTTTATTTTTGTAAATGATAATTTATGTTAATCAAAACCATCTCTTGTTTAAATGATTTAGCGCCAGTGAAACCCAAATTGGGCATACTGCAATAATTGTTGTCTCCTGCTAAAGCGTTGAATTGTCTTTTGTTTCCCGAGTTGTTGATATCTCTAAGTTCGTTTCTTATAAAAAGAACATGCTAGAACTGGTCAAAAAAGTTCTGATGCCTAGCCAATACATTCCTCACGGACATTGCTACCTGTGGCAAATGCCTTTAGTAGGGCTGCATCTCGTTAGCGATGCTCTGATAGCCATTGCTTACTTTTCTATTCCAGCCATGCTTGTCTACTTTGTCCAAAAGAGAGGCGATGTCCCATTCTCTAGAGTTTTTTTACTATTTGGAGCCTTCATTGTTCTCTGTGGCACGGGGCACCTGTTAAATATTTTGACACTTTGGTATCCGGCTTACTGGGTCTCTGGCGGGGTGCAAGCAATCACTGCGCTCGTTTCTTGTTATACTGCCTTGCAATTGGTTGAGCTGCTGCCTCAGTTCCTAGCGCTACAATCACCCGAGCAATTGGAAGTTCTTAACCGCGAATTAGAGAAGCAAGTGGCAGAACGACAGCGAACTGAAGAAACCTTGCGGATGATTGTTGCCGGAACAGCCGCTGTGACTGGAAACGATTTCTTTGCTGCCTTGGTGCAAAATTTGGCGATCGCGCTTGATGTGGCTCATGTCATGGTGTGTGAAGCGGTCGATGGCTCTCAGCAAACGTTGCGCAGTCTTGCTTGGTGGTCTAAGGGGCAGTTAGTAGAAAACATTGAATACAGCTCGGTTGCTACTCCCTGCGGAGTGACGATGATTAGTCAGTCATTATCTGCTTATCCCAACCCGTTGCAAGAGCATTTTAGTAATGCGCTGCGAATTCAGGAAATGGGAGCTGAAAGCTATATGAGTGTGCCATTGCTAGATCGAAATCAGAAATCGATTGGTCAACTCTGTGTTTTTGATGTCAAACCTTTTTTAATCGACGATCGCACTCGCGCTTTGTTCAGTGTGTTTGCGATGCGAGCCGCCACAGAACTACAACGGCAATGGGCAGAAGACGAGAAACATCGAGCCTATGAAGATCTAGAATTTCGGGTGGCAGAACGAACGGCTGAACTGGTGGCTGTCAATGTTGCTTTGGAAACCGAAATTGAGGAACGGATTGTGGCGGAGGCATTGTTACAACAAAGCCAAGAGCAGTTTTCTAAAGCTTTTCATTCAAACCCTGTTGCTTCTTGTATCTCAACGCTTGCAACCGGACGAATTTTAGATGTTAATACCAGTTTTCTAAACTTGTTTGGATACAGCCGGGAGGAATTGATCGGTCGAACCTCGGCTGAACTGCAACTTTGGGCAAACCCAGCAGACCGCGATCGCCTGATTCAAGGCTTACAGCAGCAGTCGATGCAGATCAATGCGCCCTTTCGCACTTGCACAGGCGAAATCCGGGAAGGCATGTCTTCTTTTGAAAAGATTGAAGTTCAGGAAGAATCGTGCCTGCTCAGCCTCATTTATGACATGACTGAGCAAAGACGAGCAGAGGCGGAACAGTTACAGCAAATGAAGTTGGCAGCGTTACGGGCCGACATTGGTACTGCCTTGACTGAAGGTGAATCCCTTCAGGATATGTTAAATCGATGTGCGATCGCCTTGCATCAACATACCGATGCTGCCTTTGCCCGCATCTGGACCCTCGACGGGTCTGAGCAAATGCTGATTCTACAGGCAAGTGCCGGAATGTACACTCATCTTAATGGCAAGCATAGCCGCATTCCAGTAGGGCACTTTAAAGTTGGTTGGATTGCTCAACACCGCCAACCCCATTTAACTAACCAGGTGATGACTGATCCCTATATCAGTGACCATCAATGGGCAGAGCAAGAAGGCATAGTTGCTTTTGCGGGCTATCCTCTAACTATCAAACATCGGATTTTGGGAGTAGTGGCAATCTTTGCCCGTTACCCTTTAGCGGCTCATACCCTTAAAGAAATGGCATCGATCGCCCGAGCGATCGCCGTGGGTATCGATCGCAAATTGACAGAAGAGACCCTCCGTCAAACCGCTGAGCGAGAGCAGGCATCGGCACGGGTGCTCCAACGAATGCGGGAAACCCTGGATCTAGAAACTATTTTCCATGCCACAACCGAAGAATTGCGACAAGCTGTCGGCTGCGATCGCACGTTGATTTATCAATTCAATGCAGACTGGAGTGGAGAAGTAGTTGCCGAGTCCGTCGGTGATCACTGGACAGCTATTATTCCTACCCCGAGCGCCCAGTCGAAGTTTAAACCAAGAGCTGTGAATCAAGATAACTGCGCCGTTACGCAGTTCGATGGCACGGAAGTTTTGATTCAAGACACCTACTTGCAAGAAAATGAAGGAGGCTTATATCGTCAAGAAACGAACT
The DNA here is from genome assembly GCA_012034615.1 of Leptolyngbyaceae cyanobacterium CSU_1_4. Taxonomy (GTDB): domain Bacteria; phylum Cyanobacteriota; class Cyanobacteriia; order Elainellales; family Elainellaceae; genus Timaviella. Next base: position 10,186 of record JAAUPA010000050.1, read on the forward strand.
ACTGCTGTGTGACTGATATTTATCAACACGGGTTCAATACTTGCTACATAGAATTGCTTGAATCGCTTCAAGCCCGAGCTTATATTATCGTCCCAATATTCTGTGGGAATCAACTTTGGGGATTATTGGCAACCTACCACAATATCGAACCTCGTCAATGGCAGCTAGCCGAAATTCAGATGGTGTCACAGATTAGCACCCAGCTAGGAATTGCGGTGCAGCAAGCCGAGCTTTTGGTTCAAACCCAATGCCAAGCCAAGGCACTCAAGCAGGCAAAAGAAGCTGCTGATGCTGCAAATGGCGCTAAAAGCGAGTTTCTAGCCAACATGAGCCACGAACTCCGCACTCCACTGAACGCAATTCTAGGCTTCACCCGGTTAATGCAGCGCGACCCAACCCTGCCCGTAGAGCACCGCCGCTCCGTCGAAATTGTGAACCAAAGTGGTGGACACTTGCTGGGTTTGATTAACGATGTGTTGGAAATGTCTAAAATTGAAGCAGGACAGCTCACTCTCAATGAAATGGATTGTGACTTGCCCAGATTGCTGCAAAGCCTGGAAGATATGCTGCAACTCAAAGCCCGATCGAAAGGTTAAAACTCATTTTAACTGTGATTCGACCATTCCACAGCGCATCAAAACGGATGAAAATAAACTGCGACAGATCCTAATTAATCTATTAGGCAACGCCATTAAATTTACTGAACAAGGTCATGTTATCCTGCGAGTGACTGCGCAGCCGATCGCAGATCAACTTAACGCAGCGCCCTTAGACTGTTCAGATCCTAGCTCTCAACTTTTGTTTTTTGAGGTCGAAGATACTGGCTTTGGTATTGCGGCAGATGAAATGGGTGAACTGTTTGAACCCTTTAAACAGACCCGCTCTGGACAGCAATCTCAGGAAGGAACGGGGTTAGGGCTGCAAATTAGTCGCCGATTTGTACAGTTAATGAGCGGTGAAATTACGGTTCGGAGCGAACTGAGTCAAGGTAGTTGTTTCTGCTTTTATATTCAGGTCAAGCTAGCTGAACCTGGATCAATGACAACAGCACTAAACTTTCCATCGACCCTTGGTCATGTTACCAATAAGCTAGGTCAGGGCAATCATCGGATTTTGATCGTAGAAGACAATCTTCTGAATCGTTTGTTATTGAACAAGCTCCTCAGCAGTTTGGGGTTTGAAATTCAAGAAGCTGAGAATGGACAAGACGCGATCGCCATTTGGCAGCAGTGGCAACCCCATCTAATCTTCATGGACATGTATATGCCCATTCTGGATGGCTATAAAGCGACTCAAAAAATTCGAGACCTAGAGAAAAAACACAACAGCCCTCAGCCTCCTGCCGCTTTAGCCTCCGCTTGTCCTACCAAAATTATTGCTTTAACAGCCAGTGTTTTTGCTGAGCAACGACAGGAAAGCTTTTCAGCAGGCTGCGATGATTTTGTCACCAAACCCTTCCGGCTTGAGGAAGTGCTGGAAATGTTATCTAAACACTTAGATCTACAGTTCCCTGACGTGCTTCCAGAAGCGATCGCCCCTCATTTAAAGCATCCTGAACCCGGTTATGTCCTTGATGCGATCGCCCTAACCGTCATGCCACCCGAATGGATTGCCCAACTGCATTTTACTGCTTCCCAGGGCAGCGATGTCGAAAGCCTCAAGCTCATTGCTCAAATTCCTCAGGAGCACAGATCACTCATTCAAGCTTTAGAAAATTTGGTTGAAAAATACCAATTCGATCAGTTAGTCACACTAACCCACTCAACCCACCTAGAGAATCCTTAGGACAGACCAATGAATTGTGAAAGCACCCTTGCTCATTCTTTACCTGTCGTCGCTCAAACAGACATTCTAATTGTGGATGATGTTCTAGAAAACATCCGTCTCTTGTCGGCAATGTTGGATTGCAATGGCTACCAAACCCGCAAAGCAACCAATGGTGCAATGGCGTTGACTGCTGTTAAAACTACTTTACCTAGTTTAATTTTACTAGATGTCCGAATGCCTAACATGAATGGATATCAGGTTTGCGAACACCTCAAATCAGATTCTAGAACGGCTCATATACCCATTATTTTTTGAGTGCAGCAGACGATATTACCAACAAAATAGAAGCATTTAAAGTAGGAGGCGCTGACTACATTACCAAGCCCTTTCATATAGAAGAGGTGTTGGCGCGAATTCAAAATCAACTTGCTATGATCGAGGCTCAGCAAACTATTTGCCAGCTTAATGCGCAGTTAGAGGGACGGGTAAAGGAACGAACTAAACAGCTAGAAACCGCAAATTCCCAACTTTCAAAGCTGGCATTTCGTGATCCGCTGACTTGGCTACCCAATCGAGCCTTACTCATGCAGCGTCTTCAAGAAGCCTTAAATCAACGGCAGATCAACCCCGACAATCAATTTGCTGTGCTTTATCTAGATTGCGATCGCTTCAAACCTGTCAACGATTCTCTGGGGCATCAAGCAGGCGATGAGTTGCTAATTGCCATTTCTGAACGCCTCAATTCTGTTTTGCGGCAAGAAGATTGCTTGTCTCGTTTAGGAGGAGATGAGTTTGTTATTTTGCTGGGCAAGCTAGAAGACTCAAGGTATGCGACTCAAGTTGCCGATCGAATTATTAATAGTTTTGCCCTACCCTTTCGGTTAAGGGGGAAAGATATCTTTATCTCATTTAGCATTGGCATTGTATTAGAGTGTTCTGATTACTGGGATCCTGAAGAAGTGCTACGAGATGCGGATACTGCAATGTATCAAGCAAAAGCTTTAGGAAAAGACCAGTACCAAATTTTTGAACCTTCGATGTATCAAGCAGTATGCCATCGATTACAGCTTGAAACAGACTTACGACAAGCCATTCAGCGCCAAGAACTAGCCCTATACTATCAGCCTATTGTTGAATTAGCCACCGGCAACATTGTCGGCGTAGAGGCATTAATTCGTTGGCACCACCCCACTCAGGGTCTAATTCCGCCCGATCGATTTATTCCTATTGCAGAAGAGACCGGATTTATTTTAAAACTAGGGCACTGGGCACTCAGAGAAGCGTGTGGTCATCTAAGTTATTGGCAAGATCAGGGCATTGTCGGCTCATCATTTTCGGTCAGTGTTAATGTTTCAGCCTGCCAGTTTGCTCAACCTGATTTTGTGAAGCAGCTTGATGAAATTTTGGCAGAAACCCATCTCGATCCTCAGTGTTTAAAGCTAGAAATTACTGAAACAGTGATCATGCAGGATACTCCCTCGGTTGCAGACAACATCAGTAACTTACAGGAGCGATCGATTCAATTAAGTATCGACGACTTTGGAACAGGCTACTCATCTCTGAGCTATCTTCATTCATTTTCGGTTGAAAATCTCAAAATCGATCGTTCATTTATCAATCGATTGCATAAAAAGAAAAACAATTTTGGATTAGTCACTGCGATCGTTCAAATTGGGAAAGCGATGAAAATGAACTTGATTGCAGAAGGGATTGAAACTAGCGAACAGTTGGCTCATTTAAAGTTTTTGGGCTGCCAGTTTGGTCAAGGTTACCTCTTCTCTAAACCGTTGCCTTCCCAGGAAATGATTACCCTCCTGGCAACGACTCTTCCAAAGCATTGGGAAACTTCTGAGCCATCTTAATTCGCTCAATTCTGGGCGGATTTTTTTGCAGATTAGAAGAGTAGCAGGACAGAGTCGCTGGTGAGGCGTATAGCATCAGCTTACAACGTCATTGGGGCGATCGGGGCAATGTCAGGATCTTGTCCACCAACTTGGTTAGTCCGAAGTACCCAAACCGATGCGCCTTGCTCTAAGAAAACCTGAACAATGGTATCGCTTGCTTTTCGGGGTAAGAGCGTTCGCCAACTGACCAAGCCTGCCCACAAATTGCGAAGCGGTTCGTCTTCTAGAGTGCTGCCCAAATTGAACTCATTGGTTTCCCAATCACTCCGAGGGGAACCCAGCGGCTGCAATTTTCGATATAACTTGGTTTTGACCTCTAGAAGTTGGTGATAACACTGGGTTGGCGCTGGATGATTAGCTAGCCTAGATGGCAAGAGGTTTTGATTTGTGGCGATCGCCTGAAACACAAAGCGAAGGCTATCAAACAAGGCATGATTAGAATCTTGGGCGCAATTGTTAGCAGGACCGACATAAGTTGCCCCCGGTGCCGTCTCCAATTCGATAGCGAGCGGTCATCACTTGCAGTTGGCTCACCATATTGCTAAGCGCCGATCGCCGTCTGCCGTTAATCTCCAAGTAGCCTGTAAACGGCTTAAATTTGACTAAAAGATCACAGGTCGGTCGGGTGCCTAGCCAACCCCACTGGCGATCGCCCATATACCGTGACCAGTGCAGCGTTCCTGCCGTTAAACCATCCGTATTTTGGGAGTAGACCTGATAGTACTGAATCTCGAACCGTAGTTCATGGCTCAGCGGATCACGAATGACCGTTGCCAGCCCATAGGCAAAGTGCCCAAAGAAAAGAGGAGTTGCAGCAGCGGGTTCTTTTTTATTGCCGCCAATGCCGCCGTAGACATGGAGCAGCAGTGCCCGATCGCCCACCTTCCAGTCATCAATAGCGGCTTGAATTTGCTCTGTATCCGAATTTCCAGCACAAAGAACAGATGAGATTTGCCCTTTGTGTGCGGCAGTGTTTGCCCAAGATTCTTGACGAATGTAGCGGTATGCTGCCTTTTCTCCAAATATCACTCGATCGGGCTGAAGCCGCAGCAAGGCGCGAGGAGCTAGCGATCGCACGACGAATTGCCCGTTCGCATCTTGATCCCCATAAATGTACCAGCCCGTTTCATTTAAAGAAGTTTGCTCCAGATTACGAGTTGTAGAAGGATAGCTCCCGGTTTGAGAGCGGATGACTGGAGGGAGCCGCACAATTTCTGTCCCACCGTTGAACTGGCGTGAAGTCCGGTTGAAATGCTTCACTTGAAACTGATCGGTATGGGCGATCGCCTGTTCAAACTGCACCAAACCATAATAATGTCCCGTAATTTCAACCGGCTGATTTACAATCCGCAGAACAGGGCGATGGGCTGCTTCAACCTCAACGCCTTCGAGCATAACAATGAGGTCATCAACAGGATGAGAACCTGCTAAAGATTCTAGAGGATCGACCTGGTGCCAGTGGTTTAACCGCTCGGGTAGAACGATTTTACCCTGCTGACTAGAATACTCTGCATCAGCGCTAAAATGAACGTCGCGCGTTACAGTTCGTACTCGTTCTTTTACCGCAGGATAATCAACCCAACGCAACATCACTGTTTGCCCCACCATCCATTCATAGCCGCGATCGGCATGATGGACTTCAAACCAAACTCCCTGCACCTGAGCCCGTTCTGAGAACTTAGGTAAGATGAGGCGACCCATCCATGGCGCAGTGGGGCAATACCACTGTAAGTTCACAGTTTGGAATAAAGGATAATAGGTATAATGATTAAATTCGGCATCTTGATAACGATCGTAATTGCTACTTTTTTTAGGACGATATGAACTAGCAGTTAGGAACCGACCCTGCAAAATTGAAAGAATCAGGGCGATCGTGTGTTGAAGATTGCTCTGTCCATTCGGCAGCAACGCACGAGGATCCATAATGCCTCCCGGAACTTGATGTCCCATTGCGCCTAGGGAAATTTTGCTAATCTTGCCCTTGCGCTTTGCCCGATTCCAGTAAGACAAAGCAAATATTTGCCATCGTCCTGGAAAGAGAGTTGACCCCAAACGTGCAACCTGATCTTGGTCGCCAACCAGATGATAAAGATGCGCCAGCTTCAAAAAATTATTGTTGGCACTCATCACCCCCCCCAAAGAAATCACCTCGATTTCACAGCGCAGCACCCGCTTCAGATAAGGTGCTGCCGCAACCGACATTTGACCACCGCCGCTATAGCCAATCAGGGTAATTGGTACGCTCTGACCCGGTTGGTAACCGCGCTCTATCAATCCGTTATAAAGAATTTGGGCAATTCCCTGGTTGTAGATAGGTCCATAACGCTGATCGGCAGATACCGCGACAATCCAGGCGTTCCGAAGATTGATCATTAAACCTAGCAAGGACGTAGGATTTTTCCAGCGCACCTTATCTGCTAGCCGCCAAACCCAGGACAACAAGCGATCGTGATCTAGAGGTTGATTAAATACGGAGTACATCATCAACCCTTGCACAAATGCGATGTCTTTGGGTAGAGCAACCTGAAGTGCCTGAATAAATTCGACGACATCGGGTGTATAGGTCTCGCCAGACTGACCCACTCCATCTAGATAGACAACATAGCGTGAGGGGCGATCGCGTGATTAGTCGGTGCTAGGGTTGCTGAAGTACGAGTGTCTACTCCATCGCCATACCAGCCTGCCCACCAGCCTAGGGCTTCTAGGGGAGCCAAGAATCCGGCAAAAACCAGGGCAACGACTCCAATCCAAACTAGGTCAAACAGTTGACGGATAAATTGAGGAATACTTTCATGCCAAACAAAAAGACTTTCGCGTACCGGACGCAGCAGAATTGTAATCACTAGAAATAACAGAATCATTCCCAGTAAGCCTAACCCCAACTGAATAATCTGAGGAATACTTCGTGAATAGTGCGATGAACGAACCAATAGATTTTGAGCATTGTCTACAGACGGCATCTGAATGGGAGCGATCGCCGCTGGTGAGGCAGTGACTGGTGGGGCAGTGGCTGCCTCAGGGTTTGAGACTGGGGGCTGTTCTGGTGCTGAAGCTAAAGCTTCTGGTGCTTGGGGCAATGGCTCTGGTAAAGCATCAGCAAGCCGTGTTTCTAAACCAGACTCAATCATTTCTTCTAACTCTGAGTAATTATCAGCCAAATCGACACCTGCAACCTGTTCGCTAAGGCGTTGTCCTAACTTAGCGATCGGCTGTCCAATCGTTCTTTGCAAAAGCTGTAGCACTAACCAACCGAGCGCCACATGCACCCATGCCGAGGCTCCATCGACCCGGGCGATCGCGCTAAATCCTACCACCATTGCCAGCAAATGCCAGACTGATAGCAAGTTAAAAATAGGGACTCCTGCGTAGGGTAGAGCTGCCAGAAAACTAAACAGTAACGGCGCGTAACTCAGCCCCAAATTTTTAACCAAACTGCTCCACGACAGATGGGAAAATCCAGGTAGCCAACCTGTTAGCCAAGTGCTGAAGACAAGAAACAAAAATCCACAGGCAAACAAGATCGCATTGAGCAATAGGCTAAAGACAAACCGCAATGGCTGCACCTGATTGGCAAATAGAATAATACTTTGTCCCACTGCTAAGGAAAACCCTGCGGCTAGAACCACCAAAAGCGCGGCTGTTTGTCCGCCTGGAAACCTGACAATTTTTTGAAATGCCTCCGGGTCAAGAGAGAAGGCCCCGCTAATCAAATTGCCAAGTTCGTTAAACAGTGGATCAATCATCCTTAAAGTCTCCTGGTTAAATTCAGCACCAGCACGGATTGAGAGAAAATCGGGCGTTGCTGAATAGAAAATGAATTGGTTTAAAGTTATTTTCTCCTAGAAAAAGGCTTTGAGGAGAAGTCTCTCTAGCCGTATTGCCAAGTCAACCTAACCTACTCCCTTCCCTAAAAGAGCCTACCGTATCCACACAAGGTATTGAATCTAGCCAAGCCCCCGGCAAACCGCCCCCCAAATTGGGGCACTTCCGAGCCAATTGTGTTCTTCAAAGTCCCCTTGGGGGATTTAGGGGGCGATCAGAGCAATAGCATCTTAAGGATTTATACTTCTATTCAGCAAGGCATTGCTGTATGGATACACAGCAGCTAAAAAGGCAGAGAAACCAAGTTTTATACCCTAATAGCAGCGCCTCATTTTTTAATTTTCATTCACTCATTGCCATCTACCCCACGACTAATTCTTTCGAGAGGCGACCTCTTGTAGTTATCTTAAAGAGATCGCTTTTCCTCACGCCCTAATTTGCCATCCATGAGTCAGTCTTTGCAAGCCAACTTCTATCGCGCCCTGTGCCGCCGTTTTCAGAGTAGCCGTTTTCAGAGAATCGGGCGATCGCTTGCCAATCTCTCAAAGCGCGTGCTTCATCTATCAAAACTATTATCTCATCGTCATCTATCTCATCGTTTTCAATGGAGCCGAAGCCCCAGGTTTTACCAATTTTTGGTGGGTAGTCTTGTTACTTTTCTCTTACTAACTGGAAGCGCGACTCAGGTCAGCGCGATCGCCCCTGCCGTCTTTGTCTTGCCCCCCGTAGGACAGTTACCATCTTTAACGAATCCAACTAGTTCCCCGCCTCTTCCAGCAGGCGTAGAACGACGAGGCACCTTAGAAGCTGCTGGAATTAGCCTGGACGGAAAAGAACTGTTTAAGATTGCGTCTTCAGCTATTTTTAACCGAAGTGAGCCAGGGAGCCAAATTCCCGTGGAGATTCGCGCCAAACAGGTGGAAGCCAATCTTAAACAACTCACTCTAGCGAGTAAAGTATCTGAAGATGGAATGCTAGATCCTCAAACGTTGGAAGTCTCCATTGAGGTTCTCAACGGTCAGCCAGTTTTATTTGTTAAAGATGCTACCCTGACAGAAGCAAAAGTTTTGCTAACCGTAACTGACACAGATGCCCAGTTTTACTCGACGACCCAAGATAGACTGGCAAATCGATGGAAGGAAATTTTAGAAAATGAATTGCGGCAGGCGCTAGAGCTGCGGCAACCCGAAGCCTTAAAACAACAAACCTCTGAAGCGGTTAGAATTTTGATTGCAACGGCATTGTCAACCGTTTTATTAGGGGGAGTTTGGTTTTTTTGGGGGTGGCGCAGACAGAAGCTTGAGCAACGGCAAGCAGCAGAAGCAGCCGCTCGGCTCGAAACTTTGCCTCGGGCGGAATCAGCTAATCTTGAACCGACTAATCCTGAAACCACTAATCCTGAACCGACTAATCTTGAAACAATTCAGGCTAGAACAACTTACTTAGAACATCACCTGTTTCAAAGGCTACACGATTATTTGGGGTTACAGCGTCGGCGTAAAGATTGTTCGATTTTTTCGATGGTTAACGTTTTGGGCGATCGCATTTACCTGGCTCATTGGGCTTGCCTATAGTCTCAGAACTTTTCCTGAAACCCGTCAGTTTGCCAACCGCGTCATTGCAATCCCAATTGTAGTTTTGATTACTTGGTTTTTAACTGGGTTAATTAATCGACTCACTGATTTAGTCATCGATCGCTTCATCGAAAGCCGCGAACAAGATCAATCTTTAACAGAAGCAAATTTACAACGGGTTGCCACGCTCGCCAACGTGGTTAAAGGACTCAAAAGAGTTTTGGTTTATTCTCTAGGTTTTCTCTGGGTGCTCCAGTGGCTCAATCTTGCTCCCGGGTCACTCTTGGCACTAGGAGCTTTGGTTGCCTTAGCCGTTTCATTTGCGGCACAAAGCCTGGTTAAAGATCTGGTTAACGGGTTCTTAATTCTCCTAGAAGACCAGTTTCGGATCGGAGATTACATTAGAATTGGCAACGCTTCTGGGTTCGTCACAAACTTGAATTTACGCATTACCCAGATTCGCAGCGATGAGGGTAATCTAATCACTTTACCCAACAACCTGATTACCCAAGTAGAAAATATGTCTCGGACTTGGGCACGGGCAGATTTTCGGGTTGAAGTGTCTTATGACACCGATGTGGATCTTGCCCTTGCAGTTGTTCGTGAAACGGTCGATTGCATGGCAGAAGATCCGGAGTGGCGATCTTTAATCTTCGATACCCAAGAACTGCTTGGGGTGCATCAAATTTCTCACACGGGCATCGTGATTCGCATCTGGATTAAAACGGCTCCGCTTAAACAATGGACTACAGCACGAGAATTGCGTCGTCGTCTTAAAATTGCGTTCGATCGCCACAACATCCAAATTGGTGTGCCTCAACAAGTTGTGCTAGGCACCCTTGCTGATATGCTCGACCCTGCCGACCAGACGCAAGAGCTAGAGTAATTCTGCTTCGGGAAGTAGTCTTATAAGGGATGGAAGTAATTTAGGAAATGGTATGACCAGCCCTACAATGACGGCTAATTTTGGGGGCGATCGCATTTCTGATTGCGGCGATATCATTGCTTTCCAGAAAGCTCCCGAACTTTTTCTTTATAAATCACGACAGGGACTCGTTTGTAGGCAGGCGTGCCCGAGCGTTCGTCCGTTTTGGCTTTGAAAATAACATTCACTTCTGGATAAAACATTAACGCCGCGCCTTGCCGCACCGCACCGTAGATCACTTCTATATTGTCTAATTTGCCTGCATCGCCTTGCACACTAACGCGATCGTGTTCCGCCAAGTTTACTTTTTCTGCGTCGCCGCGATTGAGTAAGATGCAATGGCGATGAGGCATTCCTCGATATTGATCGCCAATTTTGTAAACGACTGTGTTGTGCTGCGAGTAGCTCCGTCCAGTCATTAATGCTAAGATGAGACTATTGTCTGGTTCAGAAATACCAAAATCTGTGAGCTTAGGTAAGGTCAGGTTAGGCAACGGAGTCGTGAGCATCTTTGCCCTTCCTGAAGGCGTTTTAAAGGGAGGCTCTGTGACAATACGTCCAGAGATCGTAAATTCTTCTTCGGTCTCGTCAATAGTGGCTATCTTTCCATAACCGGGAATGGTCTTAGCAATCAGGTGCCGCACATAGCGAGTGTCTTGCATTTTACGCCATTCAACAGGATAGTCACCTAACAAACGATGCGCTAGTTCTGTTAAAAACTCAACTTCTGAAATCAGGTCTGCATTCTTCAAATGAGTTGTGCCTTCATCATTAAACCGGACAAAGTTGTTACCTGATTCAACCGTAGTTTTATGTGGATTTTCAAACCGATTGAGGACAGGAATAATGATGGTATTGACTTTTGCTAATCCATTAAAATGCCCAATGTTGGGTTTCGTAGCCAGATAGATAATGGTATCAATGTTTCCCAATGCCCGTTTTGCCTGGGCTGAGTCAGGATTGGCACCATAAAGATTACCACCCACGCACATTAAACTGTTTACCTTACCTGCTGCTGCTGCTTCAATTAAATCACGGGTATGATAACCCTTAGGTAAATTGAGCGATCGCCCCAACAGCATTTCTAATGATTGCCTAATTTCTTCTTTTAGCTTCACCGTCACGCCCATCGAGCCAAAGCCCTGCACATTAGAATGACCACGCACAGGCATGAGCCCTGCTCCCATTCTAGCAATCTGACCGGTCATCAGCGCCGTATTAGCAATACTATAAACGTTGTCAACTCCATTCGTATGTTGGGTAATTCCCATGGCCCAACCAAAGACTACACCCTTCGCTGCTCCGATCAGAGTTGCTGCTGTCTCAATTTCTGTTTGGGTAACACCACAAGTTGCAGTCAGAGTTTCCCAAGAGAGCGATCGCGCTTGTTCTAGCACGGCTTCCCATCCCTCGGTGTGCGCCTGTAGGAATGCATAATTAATTTGATCTTGTTCAATCAATGCTTTTTGAATTCCTATAAACAGTGCTACATCGCTACCTGGAATGGGCTGCAAATACAGCGAAGCAATTTTAGAACCAGGAACGAGAGATTTAACGGGAAATGCAGGAGAACCGAACTTAACTAATCCCACTTCCATGACTGGATTAATGACAATAATTTGACCGCCACGATCGCGCAATTTAATTAACTCATTCATCAAACGTGGATGATTTGAAGAAGAGTGTGCTCCCGCTAACACCACACAATCTGCTTGCTTTAAGCTCTCTAAACTCACCATTGATGTTTTTGTGCCAAACATCTCTTGAAGAGCCGTCGTTGAAGGCGCATGACACAAATCTGAGCAATCTGCCAAGTTATTAGAACCCAACGTTCTCAGCATGAGTTGTAGCAAGAATGCCGCTTCGTTAGAACCCCGTCCTGAACTGTAAGACGCAATTTGCTCTGGATGTTTTTGGAATGCTTCGGTAGCGATCGCATAAATTTCATCCCAAGAAATACGCTCGTAGTGAGCGCTGTCTGCCCGCAAAATTACCGGAAAACTCAATCGCCCCAGGCGATCAGCTTCTAGAGAAGACAATTGCTTGAGTTCAGCGATCGAATGGGTATCAAAAAAATGGGTAGGAATGGGCGGCTGAATTTCTGCTGAAATTGCCTCAACGCTTTTCATACAACGCTGTAGTTTTTCACCTTCTTCGTTAGTAAACCCACCTTTTTGTCCGCCTGTGCCCCAAGAACAAGATAAACAAGCGCTATGGTGGAAGAGTGTTTTCCAAATTTTCGGTCCCTCTGGCGACAGCGTATGCTTTGCCCAATACTCAATAATAGGAACGCCGCCGCCCATCTCAGGGGTTTCTGCATTAGTTTCACTAAAAGGCGGTTTGGGCTGAGGATCAGTTTCCATGTCGCTACGCTATTAGAGTTTTTGCCTATGCAATTTAGCGTAGGTCAAAGGAAATAAAAATCCCTCGATAGGTAGATTTTGGCGATCGCCAAACAATTTTTGGCAATACTGAATTTACCAAAGCTTTCATGACCAAAGCTTTCATGAATGGATAGGGTTGGGTCCATCTCACTTTTGCAGATCTCCAAGCAGCCCTCGTCCCCAACCCTTCTCCCGCTTTGGGCTACTGTGTATACACAAGTGATCGAATCTAGCCAAGTCCTTGGCGAACCGCCCCCCAACCCCCCAAATTGGGGGACTTCCGATCCAGTTCTGTGCTTCAAAGTCCCCCAATTTGGGGGATTTAGGGGGCGAAAAAGCTTGGAACGAAGCCAGTCTAGACTTATGTA
>JAAUPA010000051.1 GCA_012034615.1 Leptolyngbyaceae cyanobacterium CSU_1_4
TCTCCCCTCCACCCTCCACCCCATGGTTTACTCCTTAAAATCATTACAAGTTTGGGGTACGCCCGAAGACGCTACCCCACGTGAGGACAGATGCGGGGGCTCTGTCCTCACCCTATTTTTAACGAGCTCTTCCACCCCATTTCCGGCAACCATGACACACACTTCTGAACGTTGGGCAATTATTGGCGGTGGCATTTTAGGAATGACACTGGCTCATCGACTAGCACAACAGGGCAAACAGGTCACTCTCTTTGAAGGCGCAGGGCAGTTAGGAGGATTAGCCAGCGCTTGGCAACTTGGTGACTTTATTTGGGATAAACATTATCACGTGACGTTACTCTCTGATGCATGTGTGCGATCGCTCCTCAAAGAACTCGATTTAGAACAAGATATGCAATGGGTAGAAACCAAAACGGGCTTCTACACCGATGGTCAACTTTACTCCATGTCTAACTCGTTAGAATTTTTGCGCTTCCCCCCCCTCGGGCTAATTGACAAACTGCGGCTGGCTTTCACCCTTATTTATGGGTCGCGCATCAAAAATTGGAAAAGTTAGAAACCATTCCCGTCACCGATTGGTTAAAACGCTGGTCAGGACAACGCACATTCAATAAAATTTGGCTACCCCTGCTGCGAGCGAAACTAGGCGAGAATTATCGAAAAGCCTCTGCCTCATTCATTTGGTCCACCATTGCCCGATTGTATGCCGCCAGACGGACGGGCCTCAAGAAAGAAATGTTTGGCTACCTGCTAGGCGGATATGCCCGAATGTTGCAGCGATTTGGACAGGTGATTGCCGAAGAAGGCGTGAAAATACATCTTCGCTCCATTGCCCAGCGCGTTACCAGTCTGTCTAATGGACAGGTGCAAATAGAGTGTTGTAATGGTCATCAAGAAACCTTCGACCAAGTCGTTATTACGGTCGCTGCCCCGATCGCCGCCGAAATTTGTCAAAATCTCTCCCCCAATGAACGCGATCGCCTCAACGCCATCGAATATCAAGGGATTATCTGCGCCTCCCTTCTCCTCAAGCAGTCCCTTTCCCCCTACTACGTCACCAATATTACCGATGATTGGGTGCCCTTCACCGGCATCATCGAAATGACCACGCTCGTTGATCCACAACATTTCGATGGCAGAACGTTAGTTTACCTGCCCAAGTATGTCGTTCCGAATGATCCAGCATTTAACTTAACCGATGATGAGATCGAAGAAACCTTTGTCAGAGCCTTAGAAATCATGTATCCCCATTTCAACCGGGATGACATTCTCAGTTTTCGGGTTTCGCGGGTCAAATACGGGGTCGCGATCTCAACGTTGAACTATTCAAAGAACCTACCGCCGATGCACCTATCCACCCCCGGCGTTCACATTATCAACTCTGCCCACATCCTCAATGGAACGTTGAATGTAAATGAAACCGTGCAACTTGCAGAGAATGCCTCTGTTGAGTTGCTACTGCGGCATCACCCAACGGGTTCAGATACCTTCAATTCCTCCCAGCCAAACAAAAGGTAAACGCATGAAAGCGATCAACCCTAGTCCCAAAATGAACTTGCAATGCCCGCTTTGCGCTCATTCTAGTCGTCGCCTGTTTTGCAAATACGCTTACTGGATACGCAGTTGTAACACCTGTAACCATCACTTCGCGGAAATTCTCCCTTCCCCTAATCATGTCGATCGGGTTTATGATGATCAATACTTTACTGGAAGCGGTTCGGGATACCCAGACTACTTGGCGGAAGCGCGAATTCTTCGCTCACACGGACGACGGTATGCCCGCTTGCTATCTCGCTATGTCCAGCCCGGAACAATGCTTGATGTGGGAGCAGCGGCAGGGTTTATCCTCGAAGGATTCTTAGACTCTGGCTGGAATGGAAGAGGAATTGAACCGAATCTTCGTATGGCAAAGTATGCTCAAACGCATTTGGGGGTAGAAGTTGACACAGGATCACTAGAGCAATTTCAAAGCCATGACCGCTACGACCTGATCACGATGATCCAGGTTGTAAGCCATTTCTATAATCTCCAACAGGCCTTTCAAGTTGCCAGTTCCCATACAAGGTTAGGAGGGTTCTGGTTAATTGAAACGTGGAACCGCAACAGTCTTACAGCTCGACTATTAAACAAGTACTGGCATGAGTACAGTCCTCCAAGCGTTATGCATTGGTTCTCCGTAAAGGGTTTACAACAGTTAGCAGCCCAACATGGTTTCCGAGAAATTGCACGTGGGCGACCAGCTAAATGGATTAATGGGGCACATGCGAAATCGTTGCTCCGCTATAAGCTCAATGATATGCCAATGGGAAAATGGTTTGCTCAACCGCTTAATCTCATTCCTGATTCCTTTGCCATTCCCTATCCTGCCGAAGACTTGTTCTGGACGTTATACCAAAAAGATTCATGAGTTAGTCAAACTATCTCCGAAGCTCATTATGAAACACCCAAAAAATCCGATCGCTAGCCTATCCCTCGACCTCGATAATCAGTGGTCTTATCTGAAAATCCACGGTGATCCCGACTGGGATCAATTTCCCTCTTACCTGAACCTCATGGTTCCTCGTGCCCTAGAAATCTTTCGGGAGCTAAACCTGACGATTACATTTTTTATTGTGGGACAAGATGCTGCCCTAGAAAAGAACTCAAGTGCCCTTCGGTCGATCGCCCTCGCTGGGCACGAAATCGGCAATCATTCCTTTCACCACGAATCTTGGCTGCATTTGTATTCTGAAGCTGAAATTGAACAGGAAATTGCGATCGCCGAAGAACACATTGAGCGAGTGACGGGGCAACATCCGGTTGGGTTTCGGGGCCCGGCTACAGCTTTTCTCCTGCCGTTCTTAAAGTTTTGAAACGCCGGGGGTATCAGTATGATGCCTCAACTTTCCCTACATTTTTAGGGCCGCTGGCTAGAGCCTATTACTTCATCACTAGCAAAATGAGCAAAGAAGAGCGGCAAAAGCGAAAGGCACTCTTTGGTCGCTTCAAAGATGGATTTCAGCCACTTAAACCCTACCAATGGCGTTTGGGCAATGAGCGCCTCACCGAAATTCCAGTGACTACCATGCCCATCTTTAAGGTGCCTATTCACTTTAGCTATCTCCTCTTCATCAGCGGGTTTTCGCCAAGTTTAGCGCTCTTGTACTTTAGAATTGCGCTGTGGCTCTGCAAAATGACTGGCACTCAGCCTTCAATGCTGCTGCACCCACTTGATTTTCTGGGCTGTGAAGATGTGCCTGAGTTAGCGTTTTTTCCGGCAATGAACCAACCCAGTTACAAAAAACTGCGGACTTTGAAGCGATCGCTGCAACTCCTGTCTCGTCATTTTACCATCCGTACCGTGGGTCAACATGCTCGGCTTGTTTCCGACGCTTTGCCCACCTTGACTCCTCAAGACAGAACTCCTGCTGAAGTCCGATAATCCCCGATGGAAAAAGTTGACTGGCGCACCCAACGCAAAATGCTCCAACTGTTGTCTCCCCAGCCCTCCATTCTGTCCCTAGCCTCAGCTTAGTCCTTCAGTTTTTTCACCTCCCCAAACTTTAGCCCTTCAGCTTTTTATCCCTCTAAACTTTTTCACCTCCCCAAACTTTAGCCCTTCAGCTTTTTATTCCCATAAACTCATGACAGTGACTCCCGCCCATGCCATCAAAACTTGCCCAGTTTGCAACAGCACCACCCAAAATTTCTTAGATATAAATCACTACACGATCCGGCGTTGCCGAGTTTGCGCCCATCAATTTATTCAGCTAGAACCTCGACCCGAGTCTGTCAAGAAATCTCCTTTGCCCGAACCAGCCGAAGACTATGGAGATTATTTTAGGGAGGCAAAGTTTCTCAAGCTCAAGGGGCAGCACTATGCCCAACTCATGAGCCGCTACTTTAAAAGACCCGGGCGGATGTTAGACGTGGGATCAGCAGCAGGATTTGTTTTGCAAGGATTCATCGATCGCGACTGGAAAGCAAGTGGCATTGAACCCAACGCCCACTTAGCAGAACAGGCTCAAACCTCTGGGCTGCGGGTAGTGCAAGACACCCTGGAAGACTTTCGGACGACCGAAAAGTATGATCTGATTACCTTTATCCAAGTGATCGCTCACTTTACCCAGGTTCAAGAAGCATTTCGCATTGCTGCCGAAGCCACCCAATCTAAAGGATTCTGGCTCATTGAAACAGGCAACCGCGATAGCCTCAAAGCCCAGCTTTGGGGAGAAAATTGGCAAGCCTATCATCCACCCAGCACCTTACACTGGTTTTCACCCAAAGATTTAAAGCGGCTAGCCTCCCAATATGGATTTCAAGAAGTTGCCCGAGGTAAACCCCACCAATGGGTCAATGTCGCCCATGCTAAATTTTCACTTCGACAAAAAAAGGTTCTTTATTAACCCAGCTAGCGCTCTTCCTCCTGGCCTTTGTTCCCAATCAGGCTTCCATTCCCTATCCTGCAACCGATCAATTCTGGGTCATTTATCAAAAGCTGTGGTAGGAGCGAAAATGGATAAAGTTAGAGAAACAGTCTGGGTTCTGCCGACGATTCTTCTGATTGGAGTGATCGTTCGAGTCTGGGGGCTCAACTTTGGGTTGCCTCATACCGAATGCCGTCCCGACGAAACCGCCATGATTTCCCGAGCGCTCGGGTTTTTCTCAGGCGATCTGAACCCTCACTTTTTCATTTATCCTACCCTGTACATGTATGTACTGTTTGGTGTTTATGCAGCGTACTATGGCATCGGTCATCTGCTTGGAACTTACTCATCTACCGATGATTTAATTCGAGAGTTTATTTATGATCCCAGTCATCTTTATCTAATTAATCGATACGTCTCTGCCAGCTTTGGGGTGATGACCATCGCAGTTGTTTATTTAATGATTCAAAGGTTAGTGAATCGACAAACCGCCGCGATCGCATCCTTATTCCTGAGTCTTGCCTATCTCCATGTCCGAAACTCTCACTTTGGCGTTACAGATGTTGCCCAAACTTTTCTAATCGTCACTGCGGTCTTATTTATTCTCCGAAGTTCTGAAGCTTCTCAACCCGCTAAAATTGCCTTTCAAAACTACTTATACGCTGGCATTTTTTCAGGACTTGCCTTCTCTACAAAATATACCTCATTACCTTTAATTGGAACCCTATTAGTGGCGCATTCGCTCAAAGTCATTCAGGAGCGAAAAGATTGGAAAGACAAGATCATTGATAACCGCAATTTGATTCGCCTGACTCAGGGGGGACTGGTACTGATAGGAACAATTTTGTTGGTTGGAGCGATCGCCCTAACACCCGAATTTGTCACTCAATCCCTCACGGTTGACGGCAAGCTTGAAAACGCTGAACGCCTACCTGCCCTTCAAAAAATCCTAGGTATCCTCGGTGGAGCCTCCCTCGGACTACCTATTTTGATGCAGGTTTTTCGGTTCTTCGGCGCATTACTAGAACCCAATCTATATACTTTTTGGGGAGGGTTCTTAGGTGCATTCTTCATGGGCACTCCCTTTGCCTTACTTGCTCCTAAAGCTTTCGTAGGAGAGTTTTCTAGCGTAATTCACGCTGCCGCTCAAGCCACCCATGGTTACTATCTAGGAACAGGATTTGGATACCATTTTCAGTTTACATTGCCGCTGGGTTTGGGTTGGGGATTGTTGATTGCCGCATTGCTGGGCATAATGGCAGCGTTCAAATTCAATGTTATCCAGTCAACCATTGTATTAACATTTCCGGTTACCTATTATCTACTCATGGGCAATAGCTTCGTGGTGCCATCGCGATACATGATTCCCGTGATACCTTTTGCCTGCATGACGGCTGCAATTGTTGTGACCCTGCTGGTTGAACAGGTGTCTCAATGGCAGTTGCTAAACCAGTTTCCAATCCGATCGCCCGAGAAATTTTTAGCCCTCTTATTGACTACTTTAATTATTTTTCCGTCAGCAACCGCGATCGCCCAATCTGATCGTTTGCTTGCCACTCCAGACAACCGACTCGAAGCGGCTGCATGGTTGCGTCAAAATGCACCCCAGAATAGCTCAATTTATCAGACTGGGCTTCTCTATGGTCAAGTCCTGGTGGATCGATCGCTTAGGCAAGTCCTGGAACACTTAAAATCTCCCCAAATCAATGGTGCAAAATCTTTAATCGCTCAGCTTTTGTCTATGCAAAATGACGAAACCGAGCCCTACCCCCAATGGGATTACGATTCAAGTAAAGGTGAGTTTTACTTTGCCCAAAAACCCCAAAAAGGACTGCCTGATTACATTATTGTGCAGAAAAATGCCGTCGATTCAGAAGAAATTTTAGAGACAAGCATTGCGGAAATAATTCAAAAATTCTATGGGCTCAAGCGATCGTTTCAGGCAATGGAAATTGGTAATCCCCAAAACCGTTTCGATCAACAAGATGCTTTTTACCTGCCTTTTTCTGGGTTTAAAAATGTCCGTAGACCCGGTACAAATTTGTACATTTACCAGATAATTTCCAGTAATCAATGATGTTTAAGTGAGGAAGCTTTGTAGAGTACAAAAAGAAAAGTTCAGCATATCAGTTCAGAGTAAAAGTCACTGGTGAGCCCTCCGATCGCGGCACCACCTTTCCCACCACTCGGCTTTCTGGGTATCCGGCTGAGTGCAGATCCTTAAGACAGGCGATCGCCTGTTCGGAGGGCACGGCTGCCAAAAGTCCACCCGATGTTTGCGGATCGAACCACAGCGGATACAACGGATGACAGGAAACTTGACTAACATTGTGAATGTAAGAAGCAACCCGTAAGTTTTGTCCATGGAGAGAACTGAGAATACCTTTCTGAATAGTTTCCTGCGCACCAGGTAACACCGCGATCGCCCCCATCTCTAACTGCACTGCCCCATCAGAAGCCCGCACCATTTCTAGCAAATGTCCCAACAGCCCAAATCCTGTGACATCTGTACAAGCCGTTGCCCCATGAACCCGCAAACAATTTGCCGCCTCTTGATTGGAACGCAGCATAGACGCGATCGCGCCTCAATCCATCGCCCCTTCGCCTGCAACCGCATATCCGCAGCAAACAACGTTCCGGTTCCCAACGCCTTCGTCAAAATCAAAACCTGTCCCGGCTTCATGCCGCTCTTACGCCAAAGTTTTTCAGGATCAGCTAAACCATTGCAGGAAAGCCCTAAGGAAAGCTCCGCCCCTTCCGTGGTATGTCCACCGATCAACATTGCCTGAGAGTGATTCAGCACTTTAAGTACGCCAGACAAAAGCTGGTAGAGCATTTCCTCCTGTTTCCCTTCCGAGGCATAGGGAAGAGTGGCGATCGCCAAGGCACTCTGCGGCATCGCCCCCATCGCAAACAAATCACTTAAGCAATGGTTCGCACAAATCTGCCCAAATAAAAACGGATCATCGATCAACGCCCGAAAATGATCGACCGTTTGCACCATCACCCGCCCAGCCGGAACCGTAACCACCGCCCCATCATCGGCTGCCGCCAACCCCACCCACACATCATCCCGCTGAACCTGCCCTGAGCCAATCCGCGCCAACGCCCGTTCTAAAACTGCCCCACCCACCTTAGACGCACACCCGGCACAGTGCATCTCAGACCCTGACTCAGGCTCCATACCCGCCACCGACAAGTTCCGAAACTGATCCATAAACTTTTGATCAATATCATCTTTCCAGCGCCATAGCCACGGATGGAGCGGTAGCCGCAAGGCTCCTCGAGAGGCCAACGCCCGCCGATCGCCCGTTCCCAGCAAAATCAAAAAGTCCTTCTGCGGCACAAAAGACTTCAACGGCTGGGATAAAGCGACCCTTGCAGTATCTGCAAAGCAGCGCGCCGTAAATTTTCAGCCAAAGGCTTGCC
Source organism: Leptolyngbyaceae cyanobacterium CSU_1_4 (assembly GCA_012034615.1). GTDB lineage: Bacteria > Cyanobacteriota > Cyanobacteriia > Elainellales > Elainellaceae > Timaviella. The sequence continues at coordinate 7,836 of JAAUPA010000051.1, forward strand.
CTGCCGCACTGCAAACACCCCCGCCTTGGGTCGAGCCTGATCAACCATCGTCGCCACATCCCCCGCCGCAAAAATCTGCGGATGAGAAATCGACTGAAGCCGATCGTTCACTAAAATAAACCCCCGCTCATCAGTAGCTAACCCAGACGCTTTCAGCCAAGGAGCCGCCGCCGCCTGAGTCACCCAAAAAACGCGATCGCACGCCACCGTCAACCCAGACTCGCAATGAACCGATGCCGCCTTCACCTCGGTCACCGATTGCTGTAAATGAAGATAAACGCCCCGCCGTGCCAACAGCGTTTGCACCTGGCGACTCACCCCCGGATGCCGTTCTGGCAAAAGCCGATCGCCCCGATGAAACAAATGTAATTCCAACTGAGAAGCCGGTTGCCCCGCCTGGCTGAAAATGTTTAGCAGCCTCGCCTGAATATTAAACGCCAACTCCACGCCCCCCGCTCCGCCGCCCACAATCGCCACCTTCAGCAACCGTTCAGGGTTTTGGGTCGTCTCTAATACCAACTGATCCCAGCGCGTCAAAAACTGCGAAATTGGCTTAACCGCGATCGCATAGTCTGCCGCACCTGGCACCGTCACCGCCGCCGGATTGCTGCCAATGTCAATCGAAAGGAGATCAAAGGCGATCGGCGGATGGTTCTGCAACATCACCTGCCGGGTCGCTCCATTGCATCCCACCGCCCGATCCACTATCATTCGCACCTGGGCAAACTGAGCCAACGGACGCAAATCAATATGGCAAGCATCAAAGTCGTAAAGTCCTGCCACATATCCCGGTAACATGCCAGAGTAAGGCGTGTGCGACACATCCGTAATCAGCGTCAACTGCACACCCGCGATGGGATTCATGCCAAACTCTTTAAGCACGATCGCATGGCTATGCCCCCCGCCAATCAACACTAGGTCTTTGCGAATAGGAACTTGCATTGAGCGTGGTTTTTATAAACTAAAGGATGAACGAAAAAGAAGTAGTAGAATCGGCTGCTCATAAAATTAGCTGGCTTAGACTACTATATCGGTTGGACTTATCAGTTTAACTTTGGTCATCTACCCTACAGCAAGAGGCAACGATGGAAAAAATTGGTCAGTACGCGCCCGATTTCGAGATCCCCGGAATTGATGATACGGTTCACCATTAGCTCGATATCTAGAAAAATTTCAGGCGGTAGGGGTTGTCATCCTGTGCAACCACTGCCCTTACGTTCATTTGTATGTCGATCGCCTTAAGCAAATTCAAACCGATTTTCAAGACCAAGGCTTCACCCTGATTGGCATCAACGCCAACGACGAACAGCAATATCCCGCCGATAGTTTTGAAAAAATGAAGACCTTTGCCCAAGAAAAAAGCCTCAACTTTCCTTATTTACGAGACGTGACCCAAGAGGTCGCCCAAAGTTTTGCCGCCGAACGCACCCCCGAAATATTTATCATCAATCGTTCTGGCATTATTTGCTACCACGGGGCTGTGGACGATAACCCGCAAGACGCTGGCGCAGTTCAAGTCAACTATGCCAAAGACGCGATCGCCCAACTCCTTGCCCATCAAGCGATCGTCCATTCAGCCACCCGTGCCACAGGCTGCTCCATCAAATGGCGCAAGTAGCCAAATTCCTAGCAAAAGTCCGAGTTAAGCCTAAAGACCAAAATGGATACAAATAAAGTCTTACAGTGTCACAAACTCTGTTTCTGCTGCTATCTTTTAGTTTGAATGAGAACCCTAAAGATAGAAGAACCAACACTACATGGGCTTAACTTACCAGCGGATCTTGCTGAAACTAAGCGGTGAAGCATTAATGGGCGACCTCGCCTACGGAATAGACCCCACCATTGTCCAAGGCATTGCCCAAGAAGTAAAAGACATTGCAGCAGAGGGCGTAGAAATTGCCATTGTAGTAGGCGGCGGCAATATTTTTAGAGGGGTCAAAGGCGCGGCAGCCGGAATGGATCGGGCAACCGCAGACTACATTGGGATGATTGCCACCGTCATGAACGCCATGACCCTTCAAGATGCCCTAGAGCGCAATGGCGTTCCCACTCGCGTCATGTCTGCCATTGAAATGAAAGAAGTCGCCGAGCCCTACATCCGCCGCCGCGCCATCCGTCACCTCGAAAAAGGTCGAGTCGTCGTCTTTGGTGCCGGTTCAGGCAACCCCTTTTTTACCACCGACACCACTGCCGCCCTCAGAGCCGCCGAGATTAATGCAGAAGTCGTCTTCAAAGCCACCAAGGTAGACGGCGTGTATGACTCCGATCCCAAGGTCAACCCCCATGCCAAGCGCTTCAAAAGCCTGACTTTTACCCACGCCATTACGCAAGATTTGCGAGTGATGGACACATCCGCGATCGCTCTGTGCAAAGATAATCATATCCCTATCATTGTGTTCGACCTCTCTGTTCCAGGAAATGTGCGTCGAGCCGTGCTAGGAGAATCGATTGGAACGCTCGTGGGAGAGTCTTGTGAAATTATCTGAAGTTGAAAGCCATATGCAGAAGGCAGTTGAGTCTACTCAACGCTCCTTCAACACGATTCGCACCGGGCGCGCCAACGCCGCCATTCTCGATCGCATCTCTGTCGAATATTACGGCACCCCAACGCCGCTGAAGTCGCTTGCGGGCATCAACACCCCCGACTCTAGCACCATCACCATTCAGCCCTACGATCGCAGCGCCATGGCACTCATTGAAAAAGCGATTTCTCTGTCTGACATTGGGCTAACGCCCAACAACGACGGCTCCACCATTCGGCTGAATATTCCACCGTTGACGAGCGATCGTCGTAAAGAACTCGTTAAGGTTGCCGCCAAATTTGCCGAAGAAGGCAAAGTTTCCATCCGCAACATCCGCCGAGATGCCGTTGATGCCGTTAGAAAGCAAGAAAAAGCAGGCGACTTGCCCGAAGATGAATCCCGTGATTGCAAGACGGCATCCAACAACTCACCGATAAATACGTCAGTAGAATTGACCAAGTCCTGGGTGAAAAAGAGAAAGACATCACCACACTCTAAATGTAAAGGCTCTTTGATCCGTTTGGAAAATTTCCGGTTGGAGCCGTCCTTTCCCGAAGGGAGAGTGAAGTTGCAAATAACCGAGTAAACTTGGCGCACTTAGGAGTGAAGCTTCATGTACGACTGCATTATTGTGGGCGCAGGACCAGCCGGCGGTTCTGCCGCCTATCATCTAGCCAAAAAAGGACGCTCTGTCCTCCTTCTAGAAAAAGAGTCTTTACCTCGCTACAAGCCTTGCGGTGGCGGTGTTTCGCCTCAGGTTGCCCAGTGGTTTGACTTTGATTTTTCGCCCGTTATTTCTCTGAAAGTCTCATCCCTTCGCTTTACCTGGAAAATGGGCGATCCGGTCGATGCCCACCTAGAAAACACAGAGCCAATCTGGCTAGTCAGGCGCGATCGATTTGATCATTTTCTGGTGCAGAAAGCTCAGGAGCAAGGCGCAGAGCTAAGAGACAGCACCGAAGTCAAGGGCATTCACTGGCAGGGCGATCGCTGGCAAGTCCACACTGCCGATGGCACGGTCGAGGGTCGCTATCTAGTCGGTGCCGATGGAGCCAAGGGCATGATGGCAAACTGGCTAGGGTTCAAAGACCGTCAACGTCGTCTGGCAGGTGCCCTAGAAGCCGAAGCCGCCGCAACCATTACAGGCTCTCAAGCCGTTCACTTTGAGTTTGGCATGGTCAAAAACGGCTACATCTGGAACTTTCCTAAAGCCGACGGTTATTCCATTGGCATCGGCACCTTTCGGGGCGGCGACCAGAAGCAAGACTTCAAAGCTATTTTGGCAGAATATGCCACCCTGTTTGGCATTGATATGAAAACCACTAAACAGTATGGGCATCCGATTTGTCTGTGGGATGGCAACCAAAAGCTGCACACCCAGAACGCGCTGCTGGTGGGCGAAGCTGCCTGCGTGGTTGACCCGATGACCGCTGAGGGCATTCGTCCTTCAATTTTTACTGGCGTTAAGGCAGCCGAAGCCATTGACGGGGCGATCGCCGGAAACGCCAACGCCCTAGAGGACTACACCACCATTATCAACGCCGAATGGGGCGAAGACATGGCATGGGCACAGCGGCTAGCAAGCGTGTTCTACCGGGTTCCTGGTGTGGCATACAAGGTGGGCATCAAACGTCCTTCTGCCTCCGAGAAAATGGCTAAGGTGCTGTGTGGCGAATTGCGCTATGCCGATGTGGCAAATCGGGCGCTAAAGCGGCTGAGTAGTGGCTTAATTCCAGGAATGGGGGGCTGAAAACGTTTGAGCCACAGGCTAAAATAGCTACAAAGAGTAAGGAGCGGTAATTTTGACAGATACCGCCAGGGTCGCCCGCTGTCTGCAACGAAATGGGCTGCCGCCCAGCCGGATAGGCGAGGGAGTTGCAATAAAAAACGTCCTGAACCGCCCCCTAAATCCACCAATCTGGGGGACTTCCGAGCCTTTCAAAGTCCCTCAGATTTAGGAATTTAGGGAGCTAGAAAGCTAGATCTATCCTACTGGGACTTTATTTCAACGCAGATTCTTTAGAACATTGTTAATCCTCAATGACTGCTGTGCGATCGAGCAATAGCAAATTCCGCAACTGATCGGTTCCCAATTCTGTTAGCCAACTCTCGCCCGCGCCGACGACCTGTTCAGAAAGTGCCTTTTTGCTCTCAATCAGTTCATGAATCCGCTCTTCTAAGGTGCCCGTGCAAACAAACTTATGGACTTGCACATTGCGGGTTTGCCCAATGCGGAAAACTCGATCGGTTGCCTGATTTTCGACTGCCGGGTTCCACCAGCGATCGAAGTGAAAGACATGGTTGGCGCGGGTTAGGTTTAAGCCAACGCCGCCCGCCTTCAGGGAAAGAATAAAAATCCGGGGAGCCTGGGGATCATTTTGAAAGCGATCGACCATTTCTTCTCGCTGTTTTTTAGACGTGCTGCCATAGAGATACAACACGTCTCGGTTAAAACGCTGATGCAAATGAGCCTGGAGTAATTTTCCCCATTCAGCAAACTGCGTAAAAATCAGACAGCGATCGCCCTCTGCCAAAACTTCTTCAAGCATTTCTTCCAAGCGCTGCAATTTCCCCGAATGCACCTGAAGCGCCGTCTCGCCTAATTCACCTTTTGCCCAACCATTTTTCAGTAAGCCAGGATGATTGCAAACCTGCTTCAACCGCACCAGCAACGCCAAAATTAGCCCATGCCGCTGAATGCCCTCTGCCGACTCGATATCTACTAACGATTGATCAACTAATTTTTGATATAAAGCCGCTTGCTCTGCCGTCAAGCCGCAAAATACCGTCATTTCCTGCTTATCGGGCAGGTCTTGAATGATAGAGCGATCGGTTTTAAGCCGACGCAGAATAAACGGTTGAACCAGTCCGCGCAACGTCTGTAACGAAGCCGTATCACCATAGCGCTCAATGGGAATGGCAAACCGCCGCTGGAAAAAATTGCGCGGTCCCAAGTAACCCGGATTCAGAAAATCGAGAATTGACCACAGTTCCGACAGGCGGTTTTCCACAGGAGTACCCGTTAACGCAATTCTAAACTGGGTTTCGAGCTGACGAACCGCCTGAGATTGCTTCGCCTCCGAGTTTTTGATGTTCTGCGCTTCATCAAGCACAACGCCTTGCCAGGTAACGGTTTGTAAATCTTTGATATCTCGATGAACCAGAGAATAGCTAGTGATGACTAAATCCTGACTTTTGACCGTCTTGGCAAAGGCTTTGCCCTGGGGACGGCGATCGCCATGGTGCAGCACCACCTGCAAGCTAGGCGCAAATTTCTTCAGTTCTCGTTCCCAGTTGCCCAATACAGAAGTAGGGCACACAAGGAGAGTCGGATGCTCCAACACCTCCTGAGCCTTTAGATAAAGCATTAAGGTGATGAACTGAATCGTTTTGCCCAAACCCATATCATCTGCCAAGCAAGCCCCCAAGCCCCACCGCTCTAGAAACGCCAGCCAAGACGCGCCTCGGACTTGATAAGGACGCAACTCTCCCTGGAACGTCTCAGGAATGGCGATCGCCTCCACATTTTGATTGCCCGAAGTCAGCGCATTAATCAGTTCTTGCAAAGCGCCATTAGCCTCAAACCCCACAACTGGAAGCTTTTCAACCATTTGCGTATCGCCCGTGCTAATCCGCAGGGCATCCTCCAAAGACAGCGCCATCTGGTCTTTACGGCTCTCAAAGAAAGTCTGTGCCGCCTTAACATCTTGCTGCCGCAGCTCCACCCATTCGCCATTAATTTCAACCAGAGGCGAATTTAAATCAACCAGGCGATCGAACTCTGCCTTCGATAAGCGCTGTCCCCCAATCGTCAATTCCCACTTAAAATTCAGCAAGCTCTGCAAGCCTAAACGCTGATTTTTCTTCAGCGTTGGCGTTTCCGCCTGAACTCTCAGCCCCAATCGATTCGCCCAGCCCTGCTGGTTCGACAAACTAGGCGGCAAAACCACACCAAAACCACTGTCTTGCAAGCGCCAAGCCATCGACTTGAGAAATTCGTAAACCTGCATAGGGTGAAGCCGACAAGCCTGGGGCTGAGGCACCTGCAAACTCGGCTCTAGGAGAGGATACAGACGAGAAGCTAACCCTAAACCAGCCAGCAAGCTTTCCTGAGGCTGCTCAATCGTTCGTCCCATATACTGAAGCCGATCGACTGGATTGTTCCAAACCGTGCGCGCCCCCACTAAAAATTCTGGATCATCGATCGCCTGTAAAAAGTATTCCAACACCCATTCGCTTTGTCCGGGTGCAGGCGGATTCAGGTAGAAACAGGTGCGGAAAGAGGCGAGTTGCGGAGTGAGATGGGGTTGAAGCGGCGCAAGCCATTGAGTCAAAGCCGATTCTAGGCGACCCCAGGCAGATAGCTCGAAGCGATCGTCCCCCCCCCTTGCCCCAAAGCTTGCAGCCATTCCCGCAGGGGCAAATCTTTTGGAAAATTCGCTGTGGGAAGCGGCGTTTGAACCGCGATCGCCTGAACTTGTGCCGCGATCGTGCAGTTCAAAAAATCAAAAATCAACGCTTGCGCTGAGGCGATCGGCACATCAGATTCTAAAGAATGATCTGCTAAGGAATCCTCTTCTAGAGAAGGCGCAAGGTGAGGATTTGCCGTCTTGCCATAAGCCCGACAAGCCCCCGGAATCTGCCGACAAAACCGATCAAAGTGCCCCTGATCGATCGCACTATCCAACAACACTTGCCACCGCGCAACCCCGTTTTCTAAAATCGGTAAAACTTGGCGCGTGCCGATAAATCCAACTGCCATCGCGCAATATGCGACCAGAACCGCAAATCATCGCCCAGCCAAGAATTTTCATCATCTAAAACTGAGCTGAGCGGAAGGGATTGAAGAAACTGGAGGGCTTCGATCGCCGTGAGCCGAATTCCGGGCACCTGCCACGAGAGCAGCTCTAAAGAAAAATCACCCTCCTCACTCGCAGCAGAATGTTGAGGAAGAGCCCCATTCTCAAACCTCTGCGTAGGAGCGCTAAAGCCGATCGCTTGCCATCGCACAGAACAGACAGAAGCCTCAGCAGCCGTAGGGGTGGTCTGACGTTTGCGGGTTCTGGCTTGTCCGGCAACCCCTAATTCTTGTAACGGAAACTCAGCAACGTTCCAGGTCAGAGAGTGGGAGTCATGGAGCGATCGCAGTAATTTCCGCAATTCTTCCTCAGCCATTGCAAACGGATGAACAATCCTAGAAAATTCAGCCCTAGAAGATTCAGCCAAAATCTCGATCGGGTCAATTCTGCGCCAGGTTTCTCCCCAAATCCAGAAATGCCCCGCAGTTTCGGAAGCGTGAGATTGGGAAATCCAACTACCGTGTAGAATTGCCATGCTGGGTCTAAATCCTTAGAGCGGTCTGAGATCAGAAGAACAGTGAGCAGGAAGGCGAGACAATGCAATTACCGATTCAAACAACGCTTAAAGATGGCACTCGAATTGAACTCGACGACATGCGCAGGGATGAGCAAGAAGACGTTAGAACCTTGCTTAATGTTGTCATTCTTGAAGGACAAACCTATCCACAAGCGCAGCCATTAAGTGAAGAGGAGTTTGCAGCTTACTGGATGAGTCAAGATACATTTGTCGTCAGATTATTGGACGATTCAGCCAAAAAAATAAACCTAGAAGGGAAGCAGATCTTAGGAGCGTTCTATCTCAAACCCAACTTTCCCGGACGATGCAGCCATATCTGCAACGCTGGTTTTATTGTACAACCTTCAGCGCGAGGGCTAGGGATTGGCAGATATATGGGAGAAACCATGCTAGCGATCGCCCTTGCCAAAGGCTACACCGCCGTGATGTTCAACCTAATTTTCTCCACCAATACACCCTCCCTCAACCTTTGGAAATCCTTAGATTTTTCAGTCCTTGGCATCATTCCCAACGCCGTCCACCTCCCCAACAACCAACAAGCGGATGTTGTCATGATGTATCGGGCGTTAGGTTGATGCAATGGACCGTGGATGGTTTATCTAAACAACAGCCCTCTCAACAAGCAGCCTGCTTAAGTCGCAGCAGCCTCTCTAGCCGCAGTCGCCTCATCCGGATGAATCCCCAGCCGGGTCAAATTCACCCGACCCCGCCCATCAATTTCGCGGATTTTGACAATGACTTCATCCCCAATTCCTACCTCATCTTCCACCTTGCCCACCCGATAATCGGCAAGCTGGGAGATATGAATCATGCCTTCTTTATTGGGCAAGAATTCTACGAATGCGCCAATGGGAATGATCCGCACCACATGCCCCACATAAACATCGCCCGCGCTTAGCTTGCGAGTCATGCCCTCAATAATGGCGCGAGCTTGCTTTGCTTTGCCCCCATCCACTGCCGAGATAGTCACCGTGCCATCGTCTTGAATATCAATCTTGGCTCCGGTTTGCTCAGTAATGCCTTTAATATTCTTGCCGCCCGGTCCAATGACCATGCCAATAAATTCAGGATCGATCTTGATGGTGAGTAAGCGAGGTGCCCAAGGCGATAGTTCGTCGCGGGGCTTCTCGATCGCCTCTAGCATTTTTTCTAAGATGTGCATCCGGGCGGGCTTCGCTTGCGTGATGGCAGCCGCGATCGTCTCTAGGGGTAAGCCAGAGATTTTCATATCCATTTGCAGGGCAGTAATACCAGTCTCCGTGCCCGCCACCTTAAAGTCCATGTCGCCCAAAAAGTCTTCAATCCCTTGAATATCGGTCAAGATCCGGACTTCTTCGCCCTCTTTAATCAAACCCATGGCTGCGCCACTTACAGGCTTAGTAATCGGAACGCCAGCATCCATCAACGCCAAGGTAGAGCCGCAAACCGAACCCATGGAAGTAGAACCATTGGAGGAAAGCACCTCAGAGACCACGCGAAGGACGTAGGGAAATTCTTCTCGGGGGGGCAAGACCGGAACGAGGGCGCGTTCTGCCAACGCCCCATGACCCACTTCGCGGCGACCAGGCGATCGCATGGGGCGAGTTTCTCCCACCGAGTAAGGCGGGAAGTTGTAGTGGTGCATGTAGCGCTTGTGTTCATCGGGATGGAGATCGTCCATGTCTTGCGCATCGCCAGGGGTGCCTAGGGTGGCGATCGACAACACTTGAGTCAGCCCCCGATTAAACAGCCCGCTGCCATGCACCCGCTGCGGCAAAACTTGGGTACGACACGAAATAGGACGCACTTGATCGAGCTTGCGCCCATCCACTCGCACGTTATCTTCCACAATTTGCTGACGCATCAGCTTTTTAGTCACACTCTTGAACGTGTTACCCACTGCCTTAGGGTTGCTGCTAGCCGCGACGCGAATGGCATCTTCTTCAGGCAGTTCAGCGATCGCCGCCACAATCGTCGCTTTAACGACATCCAACTTTTCATCCCGCTCTGGCTTCGTCAATTCAAACTGCGCCAAGATTTGCTTGACTGCATCCGTCGATCGGTCGGTAATAAAGTCCTCTAAAGTCGCGTCCACAATGGGGGCTTCCTCAGTCACCAGCTCAATGCCCAACTCTGCCATCAGGTCGCGCTGTGCCTGAATCAAATCGCGCACAACTTCGTACCCAAAATCGATCGCTTCAATCACATCTTGCTCAGGCAATTGGTTTGCCCCCGCCTCAATCATGATCACTCCGTCAGGAGAACCCGCGACGATCAAATCTAGGTCACCCGCCTCCACTTCAGCATAGGTCGGGTTAATAATAAAATCATCGCCCACTAGCCCCACTCGGACGGCTGCCATCGGTCCATAAAAGGGAATTCCGGCGAGCAAAGTGGCGATCGAAGCCCCCGTCACGGCTAACACATCGGGCGGCACCGCTTCATCCATCGACATGGTAGTGGCAACAATTTGAATATCGTCCCGCAGCCAGCCTGGAAACAGGGGACGCATCGGGCGATCGATTAACCGACTAATGAGCGTTGCCCGCTCAGGAGGGCGACCTTCTCGCCGTAAAAATCCACCCGGAATCCGACCCGCTGCATACAGGCGCTCTTCGTAGTCTACTAACAGCGGTAGAAAGTCAATTCCTTCACGTCCAGCAGCCCTTGTAGCGGTCACGAGTACTGACGTTTCACCGGATTCAATCAACACAGAACCGCCTGCTTGCGGTGCAAGCAGACCTACGGTGAGCCTAATATCCCTTCCAGCGTAGGATATTGACTTTGTTATTTCATTCACCATGAAGCGCTCAATCCTTATTATTTACGTCCTTTTTTTCTTCTCAGGATATGGTAGCACTCATCCTCTAACAAGGAACTGGAGGAGCGATTTACGCTAAACCTTGATACATTTTGTAGTAGAAGTTTGCAGTTGAGCATTTATACTTAATATTACGACTTACTCCAGCCTCAGACCGGTTCAGCCTCAAATCCCTAGATCAGATTCACCTGAGGGGCAATGTGTCTTAAGATTGTCGTAAGCATTGAGTGTTTGAAAGAGCGCACGTTGATCACACCAAATTAGGAGGAATTTCTTATGGCATTAGTGCCAATGCGACTACTGCTGGATCATGCCGCCGAGAATGGCTACGGGATCCCTGCATTTAACGTCAACAACCTAGAGCAAATTCGGTCTATCATGTATGCCGCCCATGAAACCGATAGCCCGGTTATTTTACAAGCATCTCGGGGCGCTCGTAACTATGCGGGTGAGAATTTCCTCCGTCACCTCATCTTGGCGGCGATCGAAACCTATCCCCACATTCCCCGTCGTCATGCACCAAGACCATGGCAACGAGCCTGGCACTTGCTATTCAGCCATGAAAAACGGCTTCAGCAGCGTCATGATGGATGGCTCCCTAGAAGCAGATGCTAAAACTCCTGCTAGCTACGAGTACAACGTTGCCACGACCCTCGAAGTCGTCAAAGTTGCCCATGCGATCGGAGTTAGCGTTGAAGGCGAACTGGGGTGCCTCGGTTCTCTCGAAACAGGCAAAGGAGAAGCCGAAGATGGTCACGGGTTTGAGGGCGAGTTAGATCACTCCATGCTGTTGACCGACCCTGATGAAGCCGTTGACTTTGTAGAAAGAACCCAAGTTGATGCGTTGGCAGTGGCGATCGGCACCAGCCACGGCGCTTACAAATTCACTCGCAAACCGACGGGCGAAATTCTAGCCATCAGCCGCATCCAAGAAATCCACGATCGCCTGCCCAACACGCACTTGGTCATGCACGGCTCTTCTTCAGTTCCCGAAGATTTGCTAGCACTCATCAACCAGTACGGCGGCACCATTCCCGAAACCTATGGCGTTCCGGTTGAAGAAATTCAAAAGGGCATCAAGAGCGGAGTGCGCAAAATCAACATCGACACCGACAACCGTTTAGCCATCACAGCGGCAGTTCGGGAAGCCTTGGCGCAAAACACCAAGGAATTTGACCCCCGTCACTTCCTCAAGCCTTCCATCAAGTACATGCAAAAAGTTTGCTCCGATCGCTACCAAGAGTTCGGCACCGCAGGCAACGCCAGCAAAATCAAGCAAGTTTCCTTAGAAGACTATGCTGCGAAGTATGCAAAGGGCGAGTTGGCAGCTAAAGTTGCCAAGGCTGCTTTGGGCGTATAGTCTCGACGCATCAAGCTGAGCCAAGCAGAAAAGCGATCGCCTAACTTTCTAACTTTGATAAAGCCGGGTAGCATTAAACTACTCGGCTTTTTGGCATTGCTGAACCTGGGATTCAAAATTATCAATTCAAAATTATCAATTCAAAATTCAAAACGAACAGCCTTCAATTCTGAATTTTGAATTCGCTCGTCTTTCCCCACCCCCTAAAAATTGCCCCCCCACTAGCCGTTTCCCTGCGAAGGTAAACCAGATTTTCATTCTGCAATTCAGCACCACCAAAATTTTGTTGTAAATCATCGGTTAAGCAAGCGCGTTCGATAGGGTATTGCGGCTTGTGTAACAAAATCTTTGCAACTTTGATACAAAAGTGGATATTTTCTGAGGAAATAGCGTTCATTTTTGAAAGAATACACTACAATTCAGAACGTTTCTCATGTACCCCGAAGGGGAAAACCGTATGAATAAAGGTGAATTGGTTGATGCAGTGGCTTCTAAAGCCGAAGTAACCAAGAAGGAAGCTGATGCAGTTTTGTCGGCTGCCATTGATTCCATTATGGAAGCTGTTGCAGCGGGTGAAAAAGTAACATTGGTCGGTTTTGGCTCCTTTGAGCCTCGTCAGCGAGCTGCCCGGGATGGACGCAACCCCCAAACCGGACAAACCATCCAAATTCCTGCAACCACTGTTCCTGCTTTTTCAGCAGGGAAGCAGTTCAAAGAAATGGTGGCAGAGTAGGCTTTAGCCCTGAACCTATAGATTAGGGGAGTTAGAGCACCAGACAGCCCTAGGCTCTGGCTCCTTTTTACAATTTTAGGCAGATCGTCTAGCGACTCTAGGAGAGGCTAGACTCATTGAAAAACAGACCTGTTCTGATCTTCAAAGCAACAAATTTAACTCTAGTTGAAAAGATTTAGAGCCGGGGGCTGATCCAGCCCTCTAGAAGGCGCACGCAGCGGAACGAGTGGCAACTGCCGGAGGTCATTGCTGGTAAAGATTGGATTGCTGGGGCTAGCCGTTAGGGCAGGGTTCGTGAATTGAAACTGAGCCGAAACGACCTGCCGATACTGTTCAATTCCTATTTGATTATTCTCGCTCAGATACTCAACATTGAAAATGGGCAACCCGCGTTTCGCATAGTTTAGGTAATTCTCTCCAGTAAACTTAAAATCCTCAAGACGGCGGTCGTTGGCTGCCAGAGAATCAATCCATGGATTGTTTTCTTCTGCATTTCCTTTAAAGAAAAAATCCTCCGATCCTAATCCATCAATTGACTTAAAGTAGGCTTCCGCTATTTCAAAGCGTGAGATCGATCGATCGCGGTTCTGGTCTAAAGAGGCGATCGCGGGTTCGTCTCGATCGCGTTTTTCATTGTTGTTGAGATCTAGAAACAGCGTACCCCGCGAAAGCCCGATCAAGCGATCGGACGGTTCCAATTGTTCATTGCCATTCGTATCCAAGTTTTCCAAAGCATCATTAAAAAGATTTTCCCCATTCTGAGGAACAATCAAGAATCTAGGTTTCTTAGATTTTGCCCAGGCTGATAGCTCGCGGATGAACAAGAGCATCTCTAGGGCTGCGCTGGGTCGCGAGTTATCGCCCTCTGAGTTGAATTGTTGATAGGCATCAACATCATCGAGATAAACGCCATTAAAGCCTGCCGATAGAATGCGCTTCAGGTAATTACTAGGCTTGCGCGTGGTTTTGACCCAACTGGGTAAAGGACGATCGCCAAAAATAACTTTTTTCCAACTATCTTGCCAATATCGGAGATAAAAAGTCCCCGGAAAACTCGAATTTTCAGTTCCAATTAGCGATCGAGCTTGAGGCGCGCTAAAAGGTGAGCGATCGGTTAAACTTTGGTCATAAAATCGCCCCGCATCCGCTGCCCAATAGGCATATAGCCTAAAGTAACCTTGCCAGATTTACGAAGCGATCGAATTTCTGCACGAGTAAATTCCCCCTTTTCAGACCCACTCCGAGAATAGTCAATGACTGCCAGATCAGCCGTAGAGCGAATAATCGGGCTTAAGTTTAAATCCCTACCCATCGCCCCTTGAAGCTGATACACCCAGCTTTGAATAGGCTTTGAACCATTATAAAAATAAGCAGGCTGCATTTTTTTGACTAAATTTTCTCAAACTAAAGGAACAGCAGACAGACCAGTTCTTCGGCATTCCAACCAATCAACCGTCTGCTACAAGCAGAGGCAAGGCTTTCATCCCCTAATCCTCACAATATTCCCAATCCTCACAATCCTCACAATCCTCACAATTCCGGACATTGAGTATATTTTTTACCGTTCCATTCCAACGACCACCCCATCCACCACTTTGTCTCTTAAACTTTTTTAACCGCAAATTGCTTGAGTTGCTCGGTTAAATGATCAAAGTAAGGCGCAAATCTTGCCCGTTCTTCGGGTTGAATTTGTTTCAAGCTAGCCGTCTTCAGTTCTTCCACTCCCAGCACCATTGCCTCCAGCGGCACTTCTAATTCTTCATATAAAAGCTGCATGTAATGCAATCCTTCAACACTGGTGTAATCAGTTCGTTGTCCTGCCATGCCGTAGGTAATGCAGCGCAAAAAATGCCAGAAGTCTCGCCAACAAGCCTCTGCTCTCAGGGGAGGATAAAGCCCGCCCCCCGGCTCGGTCAGGGTGGGAAATGCGCTCAAAACGCCGGCTCTGGCTTCATCTACAATTTCCTTAGCCCGATCGCGCACCATTCTTACCCCTGCTATCACAGCCGTATCGGGCGATCGGGCAGCAATATCTTGCAAGTCTTCATCCGTTAGATACCGACTCTCATCATCAGCAGTTTGAAATCGTTGAATGACTGCTGTGGGATAACGGTCTTGCCAAGTTGCAAAACTCACAATTCGGGCTTTCTGAATCAGTTCTTTAACCGTTTCACTGAGCTGTGGATTCGTCATACGTAATACCAATTTGAGG
>JAAUPA010000347.1 GCA_012034615.1 Leptolyngbyaceae cyanobacterium CSU_1_4
ATTTGGGGCGCAATTCAAGATGAAGCCTATTGGCAAACCATCCGCCAGATCTAATCCAGAGGCAGCCATTCAGTATGGTGGCTTTTTGCCGACTGAGCATTTGCAACGTAGCTTGGGGAGTTGTCGCGGGTTGCTGATGACACCTAAGTGGGTCGAAGCATTTGGCAATGTGGCGATCGAAGCCCTTGCCTGTGGCGTGCCCGTGATTTCCTACGAGCGGGGCGGTCCGGCAGAAATTGTGCAAGAGGGCGTGACGGGTTGGCTGGTGGAGCCTGATAGCCTGGAGGGGCTGGTCGAGGCGATCGCTCGTCTACCGCACATCGATCGCCTAGCCTGCCGTCAACGGGCTGAAGCCGAATATTCGCTGCTGGCAATGGGCGATCGGGTGGAAGCTTGGTTTGACGATATTTTAGAAACCCAACTCTAAATTCTAAAACCTATGCCCCTTTGCACGGTTCCTGCGCCTCTCCAACCTGGCGATCTGCTTTACGTGATTGCGCCCAGTGGTGCGCTGAGAGAGTTCACTGCTTTTCATACGGGCATTGAGATTTGGCGATCGCGGGGCTACCGCGTGGAGTTGTGCCCAGGCTACAACGATCGCTGGGGCTATTTGGCAGGAACAGATGGGAGACGGCGATCGCAGCTTGAATTTGCCCTCAAAGATTCAGAATGCCGAGGAATTCTTTGTGCCAGAGGTGGCTATGGTGGGGCGCGACTGTGGGAGAACTGGCGGTGGGTTGGCTCTGAACCGAAGTGGCTGATTGGGTTTTCAGATATTACTAGCTTGCTGTGGGGCTTTAGCCTGAACGGGATTTCTGGCGTTCATGCACCCTTGCTAACGACTTTATCAGCAGAGCCAGACTGGTCGGTGCAGCGATTGTTTGATTGGGTGGAAGGGCGATCACTGCCGCCATTGAAAGGTGAAGGCTGGGGCAACGGTTCCACAAGCGGGATTTTGCTACCTGCAAATCTGACTGTGGCGACTCACTTATTAGGAACGCCCCTGCAAGCTTCATTAGACGATGTAATTCTGGCGTTTGAAGAGGTGACCGAAGCGCCCTACCGCATCGATCGGATGTTGACCCAATGGCGGATGAGCAGGGCATTTGAGCAAGTTAAAGGGATTGCGTTAGGGCGGTTTAGCCAATGTGAGCCGCCTGCGAATGTGCCCAGCTTTACCGTAGAAGAGGTGTTGCGCGATCGCCTTTCCGACTTAGGAATTCCGATCGTCTCAAGCTTGCCCTTTGGTCATGATGGCGAAAATGCTGCTCTTCCCGTTGGCGTTCCAGCCCAACTAGATGCCAAGCAAGGAACCTTAACTGTCGGCGTTGCTTGATATGCTAGAAAGCGCGACCCGCCGAGATGAAATACCATGCCTGCCCTAATCAGTCCCATGACCCATGCTTTTCCTCTAACCGCTGTGGTGGGGCAAGAGGCTATTAAGCTCGCTCTTTTGTTAGCGGCGATCGACCCAGCCCTGGGTGGCGTGGTGATTGCGGGGCGACGCGGCACCGCAAAGTCTGTAATGGCGCGGGCAATTCATGCCTTACTGCCCCCTATTGAAGTGATTCAAGACTCGTACTGCAACTGCGATCCTAGCCGTCCAACCGAGTGGGATGACGAGACGATCGCCAGAGCCGCTCAATCCGACGAGCTACCCACTGAAATCATCCCGTCCCCCTTCATCCAAATTCCCCTGGGCGTAACAGAAGATCGGCTGCTGGGTTCAGTGGATGTCACGCAGTCAATCAAGCGAGGTGAAACCGTCTTTCTCCCTGGACTTTTAGCAGAAGGGCATCGGGGCGTGCTCTACATTGACGAAATTAACTTGTTAGATGACCAGGTAGCGAATCTATTGCTGGGGGCGTTAACGGATGGGCGCAATCAGATTGAGCGAGAAGGAATTAGCTACCAGCATCCTTGTAAGCCATTATTAATCGCCACATACAACCCAGAAGAAGGGGAACTGCGAGAACATTTGCTAGATAGAATTGCGATCGCCCTTTCCGCCGATGCGGTCTTGGGGTTAGATCAGCGGGTTGCAGCCGTCGATCAAGCCACCGAATACGCCGACTCTCCCCAAGCTTTCTTGCAACAATATGCCGATGACCTGGATTCGATGAAAACCCAAATCATTCTGGCGCGGGAATGGCTCAAAGATGTCCAGATTACCCGCGAACAAATTATCTATTTGGTGAATGAAGCGCTACGGGGTGGCGTTCAGGGTCATCGGGCTGAATTATTTGCAGTGCGGGCCGCAAAAGCCCATGCCGCGTTAGATGGACGAACCGATGTTACCGCAGAAGACTTGCGACGGGCTGTAGAATTGGTCATTGTGCCCCGCTCCACGATCGTCCAAACGCCTCCCGATGAAGCACCGCCTCCGCCCCCGCCCCCGCCTCAACCCCCCGAGCAGAACGAGCAACAGGATGAGCCAGAGGAAGAAGAGGACGAGGACGAGGACGACGAGCAGCCTGAACAAGAGCCCCCGAGCGTGCCTGAAGAGTTTATCTTTGACCCGGAGGGCGTAATTCTTGACCCAACGGTGCTTTACTTTGCTCAAATGGCACAGAAACGCGGTAAATCGGGTGCAAACAGCATTATCTTTTCTGAAGACCGAGGGCGCTATATTAAGCCGATGCTGCCTAAGGGCGGGAAAGTCCGGCGGATTGCGGTCGATGCGACTTTGCGGAGCGCGGCACCTTATCAGAAGGCACGGCGGCAACGCTACGAACAAACCCTAGAGGGTTCATCGTCCCGCAAAAAGGTTTTTGTGGAGCAAGGAGATATTCGAGCCAAACGGCTGGCTAGGAAGGCGGGCTCGTTGATTGTGTTTGTAGTCGATGCCTCGGGGTCAATGGCGTTGAATCGGATGCAGTCTGCTAAGGGTGCGGTGATGCGCTTGCTGACTGAGGCTTACCAGAACCGCGATGAAATTGCGTTGATTCCGTTTCGGGGCGAACAGGCAGAAGTGTTGCTGCCCCCAACTCGGTCGATTTCGGCAGCACGGCGGCGCTTGGAGCGGATGCCTTGTGGGGGGGCTCGCCGCTTGCCCACGGGTTAACTCAGGCAGTCCGGGTTGGCACGAACGCCCAGAAATCGGGAGATATTGGGCAGGTGGTGATTGTGGCAATTACCGATGGGCGAGGCAATATTTCGTTGGCGCGATCGCTGGGTGAACCGATTGGGGAAGGAGAAAAGCCAGATATTAAGGCAGAGTTGTTGGATATTGCTGGAAAGATCCGAGCGCTAGGAATTCAGCTCTTGGTGATTGATACCGAGAATAAGTTTGTTTCGACGGGGTTTGCGAAGGAATTGGCGAGACAGGCAGGCGGCAAGTATTATCACTTGCCCAAGGCGACGGATCAGGCGATCGCGACGATGACCCGAGGCGCACTACGCGACATGACTCGTTAAACCAAAGCTGGCGCGTTTCCCAATCTAGTGACATACAAAAAGGGGCTTAAGCCCCTTGTCCAACCAGTCAGGATCCGTCAACGATCCAGAAATTGCAGTCGCTTATAGAGGGTACATCCCACTTTTGCACATCTCCGAGCCGCCCTCACCCTTCTCCCAAAGCGGGCTACCGTGAATACACAAGTGATCGAATCTAGCCAAGTCCCTGGCCGAACCGCCCCCCAACCCCCCAAATTGGGGGACTTCCGATCCAGTTCTATGCTCAAGCTCTTTGGGGGATTTAGGGGGCGAAAAAGCTTGGAACGAAGCCA
>JAAUPA010000052.1 GCA_012034615.1 Leptolyngbyaceae cyanobacterium CSU_1_4
GAACCGTTTAAATAAAACTTACGGTTTTCGCCCATTGGATCTTTAGCAAACGCTGTTGTCCATTCTGATCGTGTATAAACCGCTTGCAGATAGTGATCCGATAAAACGGCGATCGTTTTATGGCTCTGCTTTGCAGCTTTGTCCATTTCCAAGGCAAAGTTACCACCCGGTCGAAAATCCCAGGCATCAATAATGACTGAGTAGCCTGCTTCCTCCAGCGTCCAAGCTAGCCATTCTGCCCAGGGTCGATCGCTTTGGTTGTAGCTGATGAAGAAGTCTTTAGGAGATGGGATCATTCAGCTTTCAGGAGTGAGGAAAAGCAATCCTTGGAATCACCCTCATTTTAGAGATAGAGCAGGATTTTGCCAAGAATCCTACATCAGCGATCGCACCCATTCCCAATCCTCATCTTTTAGCTTTAAGCGAGGCGGCTGATTGTAAGCGATCGCAAAATCCAATGCCGCCTCTTCATACACCTGATCCAATAACACCGCTAGATCAATTAAGGGTTCGCGATCGCCGGGTTCTAACGCCAGCGGAAACACCGGAATTTGATCTCGCAAATTGAATGCATACAAATCTGCTATGGGACGCATTCGAGAACGGCTAACCAAAATGCGATAGTCCGATGCAGCAGCACCTGCAACGGGCAGCGCCTCCCCCATCCGCAACAAA
Organism: Leptolyngbyaceae cyanobacterium CSU_1_4; assembly: GCA_012034615.1. Taxonomy (GTDB): domain Bacteria; phylum Cyanobacteriota; class Cyanobacteriia; order Elainellales; family Elainellaceae; genus Timaviella. Next base: position 676 of record JAAUPA010000052.1, read on the forward strand.
TCAATTTCTATGAGATTTGTGGCACTACTCAAAACCCGATTGCGCTTCGCATTGTACTGATTGCGCCCTTCTCCCGATCGCTTATTTTTAGACGACAAAAGTTCTACAACTGTCACCACTCGCCCTGTAGCAACTTCTCGAATCTCTAAATACGATTCCCTCACTTCTTCCACCATCGGCACCGCTACTTGCTGAGGGGTGGAAGCCGTTAATATGGCGGTTGAAACATTTGCCTGTGCTCTGTCTTGGGTAAACACAGACACGTCGGGAATACCCACCAAAACCGCATCAGCATAAACCCGCTTTTCCACAGCCGCTCGATACTTCGGCGTTAACTGAGGGTTGAGCGATCGCGCTAAAACCACCATTAGCCACGAATGCACCTCAACCCAAAGTTCTGGATCTTCCAAGTAAGGATTCATACCCGGAAAAATAGGTTTCATGGTTTTATCCTGCCCCCACAGGCATCCCCAACAAATCCTCAATCCTCGGCATCTCTTCTAGCGAAATCACTCGCCCCTCATCTTCAAATCCTGCAATTTCATTAAAGTTTAGATAGCGATATAAATCTGCTGCAAACGGATCAATCTTCTCCGCCATCACCTCCAAATACTCCGCCACCGTGGGAATTCGTCCCAGCAGCGCACACACTGCCGCCAGTTCTGCCGAGCCTAGATAAACCTGAGCATCCTTGCCCATACGGTTGTTAAAGTTGCGAGTTGAAGTTGAAAAGACCGTCACGCCATCGGCAACCCGCGCCTGATTACCCATACACAGCGAACATCCCGGCATTTCTGTTCGGGCACCCGCCGCCACAAAAATGTCATACATTCCTTCTTCGCGGAGTTGCTTCTCGTCCATGCGAGTGGGGGGAGAAATCCACAGTTTCGCCTTTGCCATACCCGCCCCATCCAGCACCTTCGCCGCCGCCCGATAATGCCCAATGTTAGTCATGCAAGAGCCAATAAACACCTCATGAATCGGGTCACCCGCACATTCCGACATCAGCTTAATGTTGTCAGGATCATTGGGAGCCGCCACGATCGGTTCCTTAATATCGTCCAAATTAACCTCAAGGGTTGCCACATATTCCGCATCGGCATCTGCTTCTAGCAGCACTGGATTTGCTAACCATTGCTCCATTTTGACCACGCGCCGCAGAATGGTACGAGCATCGCCATAGCCACGCGCCGCCATATTTTTTAGCAACGCCACGTTAGAACGTAGATATTCCGCCACAGTTTCGGGGCTGAGTTTAATGGTGCTGCCTGCACAAGACCGTTCGGCAGTGGCATCGGTTAGCTCAAAGGCTTGCTCTAACTTGAGGTCGGGCAGCCCCTCCATTTCCATAATTCGCCCAGAAAAAATATTCTGCTTGTTCTGCTTTTCCACCGTTAGCAACCCTTTTTGAATGGCAACGTAGGGAATGGCGTTAACCACATCTCGCAGCGTTACGCCGGGTTGCAACGAGCCTGTAAACTTCACCTTCACCGATTCGGGCATATCCAACGGCATCACGCCCAGTGCCGCCGCAAACGCCACCAAGCCGGAACCCGCCGGGAATGAAATGCCCAACGGAAAGCGCGTATGAGAGTCGCCGCCTGTGCCGACGGTATCGGGCAGCAGCATTCGGTTGAGCCAAGAGTGAATGATGCCATCGCCAGGACGCAACGAAACGCCGCCCCGAGAATTGATAAAGTCGGGTAAGTCGTGATGGGTCACGAGGTCTACGGGCTTGGGATATGCCGCTGTGTGGCAGAAGCTCTGCATGACCAAATCGGCGCTAAAGCCTAAACACGCTAGCTCTTTCAGCTCGTCGCGGGTCATGGGGCCAGTCGTGTCTTGGGAACCCACGGTGGTCATGAGGGGTTCGCAGGAAGTACCGGGACGAACGCCGGGTAAACCGCAGGCTTTGCCTACCATTTTTTGCGCCAGGGTAAAGCCTTTGCCCGTGTCGTTGGGCATGGAGGGGCGACGAAATTCGGGGCTGGGTTTTAAGCCCATTGCGGCACGAATCTTGTCAGTAAGCGTCCGCCCAATGAGTAGGGGAATCCGTCCGCCTGCTTGGACTTCATCTAGAATTGTGTCGGGCTTGAGGGTAAACGTTGAAATGACGGTTCCGGCTTCGTTGGTGATTTCGCCCTTGTAAGGATGGATCGTAATTACCATGCCTGTTTCCATGGCGCTGACATCGCACTCAATGGGCAGTGAGCCAGAATCTTCAGCGGTGTTGAAAAAGATGGGGGCAATATTGCCGCCGAGAATGAAGCCGCCCGATCGCTTATTCGGAACATGGGGAATATTATCGCCAATGTGCCAAAGCACTGAGTTAATGGCGGATTTGCGCGAAGATCCCGTTCCCACCACATCGCCTACGTAGGCTACGGGATATCCTTTCTGTTTCAGATGGGCGATCGCTTCTAAAGATCCAGGTTGCTTCGTCTCCAACATGGCTAGGGCATGGAGCGGAATATCGGGGCGCGTGGTCGCATGGGTGGCAGGCGACAGATCATCCGTGTTGGTTTCTCCCGGCACTTTGAAAACAGTGACAGTAATGGCTTCTGCTAACTTGGGACGAGTTGTAAACCATTCTGCCGCTGCCCAAGAATCGATCACCTGCTGAGCATAGGAGTTCGTTTCCGCCAGTTCTTGCACATCATGAAAGGCATCGTAAACTAACAAAGTTTTGCTGAGGGCAGCAACGGCAGTCGGCGCGACTTCGTTGACCTGAAGCAAATCGATCAAAGCGTGGACGTTATAGCCGCCCATCATGGTGCCCAGAAGTTCAGTGGCGGCGGTGGGGGTGATCAGCGGGCTAGTAATTTTCGCTTTTGGCGATCGACCGTCAAAAACCAGCCTTGACATAAGCCGCCTGATCAACGCCTGGAGGAATGCGATCGGTCAACATTTCCATCAATGCCGCCTCTTCGCCCGCCGGAGGATTTTTCAACAGTTCGCAGAGATCCGCAGCCTGTTCAGCACTGAGGGGCAACGGAGGAATTCCAAGGGCAGAGCGTTCTGCAACGTGTTGGCGGTAGAGTTCTAGCATAAGGTTCTCTTCATTTAACTATTAGGGCGCAGGAGACTGATTGAGTTCCTCCTTAACATCAAAATTTATACACTATCAGCATATTCCTAAGGTAGCTTGCAGAACAGTTTGTTGTAGCCCCATGTTTTAGTAAAAAAATAAGGCATCAAGCATAAGCTTGTACTACATTGGGAACGCACGGGTTCAGCTATTGCAAGATGAAGATTTACGAGTAGCATTGGAATGGGTTAAGGATAAGCACCTTAGTGATGAAGCTCGACGGTTTTTAAGTGCTAGCCAAACTGCCCAACTTTCTGAGGCGGATCAAGAAATTAACGAAACTAATAATGAAGAGCTTAACGAAGTTAGACAAGATAACAAACGTCTAGGGAAGAAACAAGAGAGACTAGCCTTAATTGGTGTAGCTGCCGCTGCCGTTGCGACAGGACTAGAAGTTCTGACTTTATTATGGCAGAGCGTCATACCTTGTCAGGCTACAGAAATTAGAAATGATGGTAGATGTGTAGCAAGATTGCTCACGGAAAGTCGAATGAGTAGTGGAGAAGTGAGTCTGTTTCCTGCCATCGACAACTTTGAGCAAAGGCGAGGTATGAGTGCATTTGTTAAACCAGACTATGAAAAAGCTGCGACATTTTTTGGCAATGCATTAAGCCTGAAGCCAAGATCTCCGGAAGCCCAAATTTATCTCAATAACACAAAGGCTCGTCTGAAAGGAAATCCTTATGTTCTAGCGGCGATCGTCCCTACAGATGTGAGTCCTACTTCGTCCAATGAAGTTCTTCGCGGCATAGCAGATGCTCAGAACCAATATAATGAGAATACACAGAACGATAGTTCAAGTTGTTAGGGGTGGTAATCGTCCTATAGGCTCAGACTTCGGTTGGTGATACTGGTTCAGCGTAAATTTTGCAGGAATTAACGGCGCTTCGATCTGAGTCGTTTGGGACATAACCCTGCCTCATAGGTTTGCATTCAGAAACTATAAGCTTTTTCCCAGTTGCTCAACATACTCCTAAAGTTGCTCCAACTCATCAACAATCTGTAAGACAGAACCTCCGATATCAAGTCTGACTTTGGGCTAAGCCTGGTTACTAATCTGTACTTGTGCCCAATTTTGTAAATCTTCAAGTGACGAAGAAGATAAAGTCGTGCTGGTCGTTAGGGCAAAAACCCATTATGGGGATTGAGCCACCCAAGTCTAACAACGAAGTTGTACAATAATCACTTGTCTTTTGGAATTAGCAGCCTTGATAGAACGTTACACTCTGCCCGAAATGGGCGAACTATGGACAGAAACCCATAAGCTCAAAACCTGGCTTCAGGTCGAACTCGCCGCCTGTGAGGCACAAGCAGAATTGGGCTATATTCCCGCCGAGGCAGTTGCAGAAATCAAGGCGAAGGCAAACTTTGACCCGCAGCGAGTTTTGGAAATTGAAAAAGAAGTTAAACATGATGTGATTGCTTTTCTCACCAACGTTAACGAATATGTCGGTGATGTGGGGCGATATATCCATGTCGGCATGACCAGTTCTGATGTATTGGATACTGCTTTGGCACTGCAACTGGTCGCCAGTCTCGAACTAATCATGTCCCAGCTTGAAACCTTAATTCAAGCGGTTCGGCAGAAGGCACAGGAACATCGCAACACGATCATGATTGGACGATCGCACGGTATCCACGCCGAGCCGATTACTTTTGGCTTCAAGCTAGCAGGCTGGTTAGCTGAACTCTTGCGCCACCGCGATCGCCTTTGCGAATTGCAAAAACGGATTGCAGTTGGCAAAATTTCAGGTGCAGTCGGTACTTACGCCAATGTTGATCCCCAAATTGAAGCGATCGCCTGCCAAAACTTAGGCTTAGAGCCGGATACAGCTTCGACTCAGGTGATTTCGCGCGATCGTCATGCCGAATTTGTCCAGGTTTTAGCCCTAGTTGCCGCCTCCATCGAACGCTTCGCCGTAGAAATTCGCAACCTGCAACGCACTGATGTTTTAGAAGTTGAAGAATTCTTTTCCAAAGGGCAAAAAGGCTCTTCCGCCATGCCCCACAAGCGCAACCCCATTCGCTCAGAGCGCCTCACTGGAATGGCACGAGTCATTCGGGGTAATGCGATCGCTGCCCTCGAAAACGTTGCCCTTTGGCATGAGCGCGATATTTCCCACAGTTCCGTCGAGCGCATGATTCTGCCCGACTCCTGCACCCTGTTGCACTTCATGCTAGTAGAAACCACTGACCTAGTAAAAAATCTTTTGGTTTACCCAGAAAACATGAAGCGCAATATGAATCTCTACGGCGGCGTGGTGTTCAGCCAGCGGGTAATGTTAACCCTAGTTGAAAAAGGAATGCTGCGAGAAGATGCCTATGCCTTAGTGCAATCCTGCGCCCACACGGCATGGAACCAGCCCAACGGCGATTTTCGCGCCTTAATTGCCAGCGATCTCCAAGTAAAAGCTCATCTCTCTGAAGCCGAAATTGAGGCCTGCTTCGACCCACAGCATCACCTGAAAAACCTAGATCGAATTTATCAGAGATTGAATATCTAGCAATAAACATTTAGCAATCAATGAACGCTTCTGTCTTTTTTCTATCGCAGTCCCACTGGATTGGCGAGGTGGTTCCTTAGCATCTAGAGATATTGACCCGCGATCGCCATGCTCGATCGCCTTCGCAGGCACAGGTTTTTCTCAATCAGGTTTGAAGGGTTCGAGGTTTTATAAACAGTTTAAGACCTGGTTGTAAAACCACTGATTCCGCTCTCGGCATTCCTCAAGACTTGCGGGATAAGTGGAGCAATGTTTTAGCTGAGCTTGCCAATTTTCGGTTGAACAGAACAATTGATTCTGCTGGCGAGCCTCATAAATTACTTTGCCAAAGAGCTGAATTTTTCGAGACGAACTCGACCACTTTTGGACGGGATACAAGCCTGTTTGATGTTTAAAGGTTGCGAACTTACTGCTGAATGGAAAAGCTAACACTTTGCGCCCCAGAAGCGTTCCCCAGTAGGCACCATGGTAAGAACTCGTCAAAATTGTTTCACCAGAACCCAAGAAGTCTAACACTTCATCCAAGCTGTCATTAGCATGGGTCATGCGCGGAAACTGATCAATGTGGATCTGAAATTTTCTGTGAGAGAACACGACAAAGGGATGTTTAATTTCTCTGGCTTTATCGAACGATGAATGCATACAACTTGCGCAAGGAACCCAATTGTAGCCACTATTAATATCTCTAATTCCTACGAGATCAAAGTGATCGAGATATTCAGAATAATTAAAAGATTGAATGCTAGCTTGATCGATCGCACCATAGGTTTGTTGACCGATGCCCCATGCAATTAACTTGCCGCGCGATCGCATTTTTGCAAGCTGTTGAATCGGTTCTAAGAATCGAGGAAACAACAACCCTCCCCCGCCCACAATGAGATTGCTACTGAGCGGATTGGCTGAAATCATGCGCAAATCAGCCGATGATTTTTGTAATTTGGAAACGGGAAATAATGAATGGGTGCCGACAGTAAATCACCAATATTTTGGGGGTCAATCACATGCAGGTTGCTGATTGAATTCATAGGATGTTCTTACCGGGCGAAAAATCAACACCTCTAGTAATCCCTAAATTCTTCAAAAACCGTGCATGGATTTAGCCCGGTATTCTAGTCAGCGCTGCTTGGATCAGGGGCGGTAGCTGTCGCAGAATTTTTGCCTTGTGGCGATCGATCGCCACCAAAGTTAACCGGGCTGTGACATGCAATCCTTCAGCCGATTCAATGCGATAATCCCAATTAATTCGCACCCCTTTAATTTCACAAAGGCAGACTTTAACTACAGCCTCCGCTCCCATTTTGATCGCCCGATGGTAGCGAATCGATAAATCAATTACAGGCAACTCGCAGCCTGAACCGACCAGATCGGTATACTCTACGCCCAATGCCCGAAAATACTCAAGCCGTGCTTCTTCTAGCCATACCACGTAAGAGCCATGCCAAACCACCCCAGCGTAATCAGTTTGGTTCGGGTAGACTCTTAGGGGTAATCAAACCAGTAATCAGCCAGCATTTTGACGCAGGCAAAACTTAATTAAACCCACACAGGCAGACAACTTCAGAAGCTCTAAAGCCCAGTACTCACCATGCATCAGGTTCATTAAAGCGGGGGGCTCGACCGCATCTATGCTGAGGGGCAGCCCGAGCGCACTCATTTGAGGAGTCAGGGCATACGTGTAGGTGAGGGCAATTGCCAATAGCGCGATCGCGAGCAAAAGCGCCTTGACGACCCCCAAATTTAGCTGCCTCAGTCAGGCGGAGCGTCAGTGCTCCAGTCAAGATAACAGCCGCACAAAGAACCTCAATGCGATTGAAGGCACTAAATAAGGAATAGCCTGCGCTCGCAAAACTCGGTTCGACCATCATGCCCGTGAAAAACATAGAAGGCATAATGACAAAATCTAAAAGGATGCTGCTGCTGAGCCAAAAGCCAAGCTAGAGACAACAATCATCTGCCAATTAAAGCGTTTGGGGTGGGAGGTGATAAAAGCAGTCATAGTTGTTTCTCGCCAAAAACGTATTTCTCGTCACAAATTTCCTCTGCTTTGAGCTTAGCTGATTGAACTGGGAGTGAACGTGAATTATCGTTGCGGAGTGTTGTGTTTGCAACACAATTTTTGCTGCTGTATTAAGAATTAGTCACTCATACCCAGAAGTCTCAAAGGTAAACGTGACACGCAACCGGTCCTCGGGGGAGGCGATCGGGAGGGGAGCAAAGGGGGCGGCAGATTGGATGGCTCCTAGGGCATCTTGATCCGCTGTTGCATCCTGGGAAGATTGAATCAGCGTGAGGTTAGTCATGTGTCCTTGGCGATCGACCATAAACTTAATTCTAATGGGGCGATCGGGCTGGGTTCGCCGGTTAACTTGCCATTGTTGCTTAATCTTCCTGCTCAGGGTCGCCAGGTATTGATCCCACACGTCGTCCTTTACGGCTGCGGGCGGCGGCAGCGAGGCAGAGGGTGAAGTTGCCCTCAGGGGAGTTGTTTTAATGAAGGGGGAGGCTGGGGCGATGGTCTCGGTTGGGTGAGCCGAAGAATGAGGTGGAGAGCCAAGAGGTGCGGAGGTGGGTGAAAAATTAGATTGCTCTATGACCCTAAACTGGATGGGGTCTGAAGGCGGAGAAGGGCGCGACCAAGGCTGCATGAGCGCGATCGCCCCACCATGAAGCATTCCGGCCGCTGCCAAGCAAAACCTAAGACGGTTACGTTGCTTGAGGGCGGTGTTCAGACGATATTGAGCCAGGTTCATAGACAGGGCGACCGATTAATCTCAGATCCAATTTGGATTATGATAGGAGTGTGTAAAAAATCTTGATTACCATTTTGGCATTACGTTATGGACATTTTGACGTTCGGTTGGATTTCACTATTGACCGTTTTTACTTTCTCAATTTCGATGGTAGTTTGGGGTCGTAACGGGTTCTAAATTTGCGCATTTTACTGTTTTTAGTCATGTCAGATTTCAATCTGGAATCTTCTCTGCTGAGTGTTCTTGCGATCCTATCTGTAGGGCTATTGGTCGCGGTTACGGGTGGGGTTGCCTATTTAACCACGATGGAATGGCGCGATCGCCGTCGAATTGATAACGAAAAGCGGGGTCGTTAAGGGCTTAGCTCAAGCTTCCCCGCTTAATTTGCTCTCGTTCAATGGCCTCGAATAATGCTTGAAAATTGGCTTCCCCAAAACCCTGAGCTACTTTTTCCGTTGCTCCGCTCCAGTATCGTCGCCGTTCAATCAGCTCAAAGAAGAAGGTGGGTTGGGAAAAAATAGGTTGGGTAAAGGCTTGCAACAGCACCGCTGGTGATTGATCCACTTGCCAATCTACTAAAACTTCTTGACGGGCGATCGCCTGCCACTCTGCCTCGGTGAGTTGAAAACCCTCTCGCTGGCGGAGCTGCTCATAATAGCTGAAGGGAACTTGTAAAAACGATAATCCCTGTTTGCGAAAGTGGGCGATCGTCTCCATCATTCCTTCTGTCTTCAGTGCCAAATGCTGGATCCCAGAGCCGCCGTTTAAATCTAAAAATTCTTGAATTTGCGAACCCTCGGTGGCAGGCTCATTGATCGGCAGCTTGATTGCCCCTTCTGGGTGACCTAGCACTTGGCTGCATAAAGCAGAGCGATCGGTACGAATGGCAAAAGACTGTTGACGCTGAAACCCAAACACTTGTTCATAAAAGGCGATCGCTGATTTCAGCTCTCCCTTTGGCACATTTAGAACAATGTGATCAATCCCCGTGATGGCAGACCCCGTGATGGCGGTTTTCTCCTTCCTATGGGCACCTGTAGCGGGCACTTCAACCAGAGTGTGCCTCAGGTTTCCCCAGCCTGCAATCTGGCAAGATTTAGCGAGGTCACTAGACTGAATCAGGGTGGCGTTGGCAGCCAAGGCGCGGGCGATCGCGGCTGCCCTGTCCTTGACTTGAAATGCCACATCCACAATTCCCGGCGGATGACACCGTAGATACTGGGCTACAGGACTTTCCGCTGTCAAAGCTGAAGATAGCCAAAAACACACGGTTCCGCTCTTAACCCCCTCTCTTTGGGTATGGCGATCAGTTTGACTCGAGAATTGACTAAAAATAGATTGAAACCCTAAAACCTGGATAAACCAGTCTCGCCAGAACTGGGCATCTTCAACGTAAAAATGGACGTGATCGATGTTCATGAGTGAGGCTGTGGTTCAAAACCTCTTTAATATTACTTATTTGGAGCTATTCCTCACGCTGAGAGCGCCTAACTTTGGCTTGGGCGACTGCTTCAGACCTGATAGGCGTTGCGATTACCTGATTTTGGCTTTTTGAAACGTAGGTTTCGGCTGGGTACAGTTCCATATGGCGAAATAAGGCGATCGGAGGCATGTCTCGGCAAGTAAAAAACTCAATGGCAGCTTGCCCATCAGGCATAATTTTAACTTTAGGAGCCATATCGGTGGGCTGTTGCTGTCTCCATTGCCATTCAGCTTGCATAGGAACCGCATCGATCAACTGATGATGATGCCAACTGCAATGTTGTCCTGTGGCTCCAAACTCTTCAAGCTCCCGGTGCAAAAGAGAAGCCACCATAAACGAAGCGGCAGAGCGATCGCCCCCAACCGCTTCCATAAAATGGTCAACGGCTCCTTCTGGGCGGGGCGGTTGAGAAGCCTCTTGATTGGCGATCGCATTTTCCAACGCAAACGTCGTACTGAGCCGATCAGGAACTGCCCAAACTGCTCCTACCCCATCATTTTAGACGGATAGACGTAACCGACCAAGCGCATACCCGGCTTGAGGCTCAGACCCGGTAGCTTAACCAATGCCGCCCCCGGATTCACCGTACTTACGACCCAGCCCCCATGGCGGTCAACCTGTTCCGGCGATAAACTACCAAAGGCAAATATACTGCTCAAATTATCTACAGATGCGGGCTCAGGCAAATCTTCAAAATCATCCAGCATGGCCCAGTCTTGAAATTTTTGATCAACATCCGTCAGAGTGATTGTACTTTTAATGTACAGCCGCACCTGCTGAAGCGCTGCCAATGGGAGCTTTTGAATAGACATAAGTGGGCGTAATGCTAGCTGATACTTCTGCTAAAGCATAGTGTTCCCAGATTAGGCGGTGCTAGAGAATCTTGCGGATGAATGTCTGCTCAACTGGAAGCAAATCTAAAACAAAGATATCGAATTAGTCATGACCCTAGACTTCTACGCGCTCCTTTAATCTTTTAGCTAAGACATTAGGAAGCTTTTCAAATATCCATCAACTTACTCAAAGGGTTGTAGTTACCCTTATTTTTAAGAGATGCCTCAACTTCCTTGAAGGGGTCAGTATAAAGATTTAACTTTTGCAAAATGGCTAGCCAAAAGAACTGAGGACCTTCTAATAAGTAGCGTTTCCATAGTCTTCGAGGCTCAGAAAGTAAGCGATATAGCCATTCTAAGCCCATTTCGCTAACCCATTTGGGAGAACGCTTGATATTGCCTGCCTCAAAATCGAGAGTTGCACCCACTGCCATGAAGATTTTGATTTTTTTAAATTTGCTTTTGTACTTATAGATAAATTTTTCTTGCTTGGGCGCACCAACCCCAACTGCCAAAACGTTGGCATCCGATTGGTTAATCATGTCAATGATTCTCAAACATTCTTCCTCATCTTGCTCAAAGCCGAAAGAAGGAGAATGAACCTCTACAATGATGTTTCGACCTGTCTTTGCATTGATTAGGCGCTGGGCTTCGGCCGCCACGCCCTCCCGAGCGCCCAGTAGAAAAATTTTAATGTCAGGATTGTGCCGATGGTGCCAGTAAAACGCGGGGAAAAGATCAGAGCCTGAAATTTTTTCCTTCAGCGGCATACCCAGTAGCCTAGAGACATAAAACAAGATTTTGCTATCACAAGTTTTAAAGTCTGCTGAGTGGTAAGCCTCAAAAAACTCTTGATCGGACTGTAACTTCACGAGATGATCGACGTTGGGGGTGAAAACAACCCCTCGAGTTAACGACTCTAGGAGTTCTGCCATTGATACATCGTCAATGACTGCATTTAGTACTTTTACTCTACTCATTCAGAGTACCTCTCCCTCGGAAGCTCCTGACTAAAATTCTCTATAGAAACTTTGGTGTGACTATCCACTTAAGCTTGACCTGTTTGCCAGACCTCAACGTTAAGTACGGACTGAAAGTACAGACTGACGTTAGGAGCAGAACAAAGAACCCTCTAGGTTCTACTGAGCCAGAGTATCAATAATAACAATTTGTACCGACGTGCGTAAAGATACTGCGATCGGTATAAGTATTTTCAATGAATCCCCTATATTTGATATTGGGGGTTCAGCGGCTTAAGCTGTATTTGCCTGAGCTGTGTTTACAACGTTGGCATCTTATCTTTTGAAAGGCTAGTGAAATCACTGCAAGTTCATCGAAAAATTATGGCTCCTGAACAATCGAGTTTTAGAGTGCGGTTCTCCTCGTGAATTCTAAAGATCTGGTTCTTCTAGAGACTAAATGAATTCTGAGGAATTGTTTTTTCAAAGCTCTGTATTTACAAAACCTTCATAAAAACTTTGTATTAATGCAGGGATCTGGGTCTTTTACAGCTTTACCCATCGTGGTAATCCTACTGTAGACAGATGACAAGTCTTGGGAAATGGGCAAAAAGAAGATGGTTAACTGAGTCCTAGCTTTATTCAATTCAGAATGACTCTGGTATGATTGAGGATGGATGCTTAAAAAATTAAGTAAGACGTTCGTGCTTCAGTCTATCTACTTTAAAGTTCTGAGGATTTTTGAGTGATTGCTACATCGATGCGTCCGTTTAATCACAAGTGGAGCACGATCAGCTTTGCTTCCACGCTTCACCTAAGCCCTGTACTGGAGCTGCTCTTGGCAGATGTTCCTGCAAGGTGGCGACCGGATCTACATTTAGGGTTGCAAGAGGCTTTGGTTAATGCTGCTAAGCATGGCAATAATTTAGATCCAAGCAAAACAATATTGGTCAAGTTTTTTACGTTAAGTAATCAACGGTGGTGGGTTATTGCTGATCAAGGCTCTGGGTTTTCTCCGGGTTGTTGCTGTGCCTCTCATGTAGATTCTGCTGATCAGGCTTTGGTTGATGTGGGCGAGTGTGGTCGAGGGCTATATATTCTTCACCAAGTTTTTGACCAGGTTTTGTGGAATAAACAAGGGACAGAGTTGCGGCTATGTAAGGAAATAGGGAGCCGGGCTCGATTGCCTCTAGGGCGTTCGAGGCAACTGATACCAAGCTTCTAGGGCTAGACGGTGAATTTCTTGCCAGGGCGTTTGGGTTTGGCGGGCGATCTGGGCACAGTCTTCATATTCTGGCTGCACGTTTAAAGTTTTGCCTGCGGTTGCTTGGCGGGCTACCTTCACTCGAATGATTCCTTGATCGATCGCCACTGTTTGGATTTCTCTCTCCAACACGCTTCTTTGTTGAGGGGTGCGGCGAATCCCTAAGGTTGTTGTCTCTTGAAAGACGATCGCCTCGCAAGCTGCTACTTGCTGGGGGCGACAAATGACCGATAGCAAGATGCCAGGACGAGATTTCTTCATGCCGATCGCCTGGGTAAATACATCCAATGCGCCTGCTGCCAAGAGCGCTTCAAAAACATAGCCAATGACTTGAGGGTTAACATCATCCAGTTGGGTTTCTAGAACCATGACAGATTCTTGTGGTTCTTGTGGTTCTTGTGGTTTCGCAAGGGTGAACGGTTGCTGTTTTGAGGACTGAGCCTGAGGGGCTTTCCTTTCTTCCGTCTCGCCGATCCAAAGCCGCAGAATATTAGGAATTTCTAAATCAATGGAGCCTGCGCCTAATCCAACTTGCTGAAGGGTCATGGGGGGAGGTGCGCCAAAGTGAGTGGCTAGAGTGGTGGCGATCGCAGCTCCGGTCGGGGTGACCATTTCTCGGTTAATGCCGTTGCTGTAGATTGGAATTTGTCGCATTTCCCATAGCTTTAGCACTGCTGGCGCAGGCACAGGCAGCCGACCATGCGCTGCCCGAATGGTGCCGCCGCCCATGGGTAAAGCCGAACAATGAAGCTGGTCGATGCCGAGCCAATCTAGCCCCAAGCAGGTGCCAACGATATCAACAATGGCATCCGTCGCTCCGACCTCGTGAAAATGAACTTGGTTTGCAGAAATACCATGCACTGCTCCTTCGGCGATCGCCAAGCGTCGAAAAACTTCCAAGCTCCAAGTTTCTGCCCGGTGGGGAAGTCTGGCGGCTTGAATCAACTGCTCAATTTCAGGCAGATGCCGAATCAATGAAGGGTGTTCATGCTCATGTTTATGCTCGTGCCTGTGCTCGTGCCTGTGCTCCTGCTGATATTCACCAGGGACATGATGCGGCTTAAGCGGGTGACGAGTGTCTTTCTCCTGCGGCTCGTGCTGGTGTTCATCGTGCTGATGGGACTGCGCAAAGGTAAACTGGGGATCGCTGTGGTCAGACCCAGCTAGATCAACGTGGACTTTTGTAGCTTGCTGTCCGTTGCGAAAAACTAGTTCTGCCCACAGCTTATACTCTGAGTCAATCCCCAACTGTTCCAATTTTTCAATGAGATAGGTTAAAGGAACGCCTGCATGAACTAAAGCTCCCAGGCACATATCTCCTGCAATCCCGGTCGGACATTCTAAATAAGCAATTTTCATACACCCATTGCCTCACTGAGAGGTATTCAAAAAAAGGTCATCATGGCTACTGTTTACAATCTTCACCCCGATACGCCTCAAAATCGCCAGGTCGAAAAAATTCGGGATGCGTTGCGCAGTGGAGCCGTAATGCTTTACCCAACCGATACAGTGTACGCCATTGGTTGTGATCTCAATGCTAAGTCGGCGGTGGAGCGGGTGCGGCAAATCAAACAGCTTTCCAGCGATAAGCCGCTAACGTTTCTCTGTTCTTCGCTGTCTAATATTTCGGAGTATGCCCAGGTCAGCGATTCTGCTTACCGACTCATTAAGCGTCTGATCCCAGGACCCTATACGTTTATCTTGCCTGCTACTAAAGCGGTGCCGCGTTTGGTGATGAACCCAAAACGCAAAACAACGGGGATTCGAGTTCCTGAGCATGGGATTTCTCAGGCGTTGCTCCAGTCGTTAGGGAACCCAATTATTTCAACCTCGGCCACTACAGTTGCGCAAGCCGAAACGAAGATGGCACAGGTAGAGTTATTTGATCAGCTCGACAAACTGGTGGATTTAATTATTGATGATGAGCGAACCTCTGTGGGCTATCAAATGTCTACTATTTTGGATTTGACTGAGACTGAGCCTCAGGTTGTGGCGCCGAGGGGTTAGGGTGGGAAGCGATCGCTCCTGGATTGAAGGATAGCAATTTTTATGGGAACGGCTCATAGCGTGATGCACTCAAGGGCGGGTTCCTGACTTCAGCAGAAATTGCAGCATCTTCACGAAAAAAGTTCTTTTATGTTTCTTCTCAGTAGCCGGATTAGAAATTGCCCCTTTGGCTTCCCAACATTTTAAAGTTCTCATAAACAAGACAGGTGCCCTGAAAAGCCTGCTCACCAAAGGAAAATCATGATCTCAAGTTGGATTCTGAAGGTCTGTTTGCTAGCCCATGTTCGCCTATCAGGAAACCACCTGGAAAAGTGACATAGCTCAACCAGGGTTTAGCCGCAGTTCTCAAAAAAAGCTTGTAGAAGAATTCATCAAGGCAGAAACAACTCTGCAAGTTTTGAGTTCTAAGGTTTTAAGCCGGGTTAAATGGCAGCACTCATTGCCCCAGTCATTAACTCTTTTTTGCTATGCATCCACCCGTAGGAAAGTTATGAATCTCGATACTAATCCCCCCCACGCCTAACGGCTCTGTTCATCCGCCTGTTGAGACTCCGATCGCCTCTAGCGGTGATCCCGTTGTTTCAAAATTAGCACAAGTTTTATTGACCGAATTTCAAACTGACTTGCCTACGCCTTCTAGCAATGTTCGCTCGGTGATTACTCGAATGGTTGAGGAAGTAGAGCGGATTTGTGAAAAGAGCGATCGCATTCAAAATTCTGGACAGGTTCAGAGCTGGCAATTAACTTTAACGCGCCATAAGGTTCAAAAGTGTTTGGCTTATTATCGCTTAGGGTCAAAGCAGGGTCGAGTAGAACTTCATAGCCATTTAAGCACGATGGTTTATCGCCATATTGTGCTGAGCCAAGCCCAGATGGGGTTTGGGGCACGTTATACCCTTATCGAAGATTTCTTACAAGGTTTTTATATCGAAGTCCTCAAAGCGTTCCGCCGCGAACATCAGCTTCCGGTAGACTACAGCCCCCGGACTCGCTTAGAACTTGCTGAATATATGGCATTTACTGAGCATTATGCAAAGCGGCGCATTACGCTGCCGGGTCGTCGTAATCAGCAGCTCATTGTCTTAAGGGCACAAGGATTTGCCCATCGTCAGCCTCCTGAAACTTCGATGGACTTGGAGATGGCGATGGAATCGGCGAAGGGTGAAGAAGCCGAACTGCACAGCCGATCGCCCCTGGCACAGCAGCTCCGTGAGCACTTGGTAGCCGATGTGACAGATCCCTCAGATTCGGTCGTACGCGATCGGGTGATTCAAGACCTCACTGAGTACCTAGAAGCACAGGGACAAAGTGATTGCGTCGATTATCTTGCCCTTAAGCTGCAAGACTTATCTGCCCCTGAAATTGATGATATTTTAGGGCTCTCTTGTCGGCAACGCGACTATCTGCAACAGCGCTTTAAGTATCATGTTGAAAAATTTGCTCGCTCTCACCGTTGGCAGCTTGTTCACCAATGGCTAGGAGCTGATCTTGACCAAAATTTAGGGCTGCCTCAACAACAATGGGAAGCTTTTGTCCAAGAGCTTTCGGTTGAGCAACAACGGCTACTCGCATTTAAAGGACGGCAAGTAAACGACTCAGACATTGCTAAAGCCTTGCGTTGCACGCCTAAGCAAGTTCATAAACGCTGGGTGCGAATATTAGAGATGGCATGGCAAGTTCGCAACCATGCTGATCCGGTAAATTCGGGTGAGAACCCACAATAACAAATCAAGATATTGTGGAAAGATGCGCTGGGCTTTGGAAGACGAATGCCAGAAGGTGAATACTGTTTGCTGGGTTCGTCTTAATCATAGGTTTAAAGCCTGTTGTGATGGGGATGCGGGGAACAGCTACCCGCATCGATCGCAGTTGTTCAGGAAAGATGAAAGAACAGTAGAACTCGACGCTATGCTGAGACCTTACTGTTCTTTCTACACTGATGGAGCCATTCAGTGAACGTTTTGATTCAAGCTTATGATTATGCAATGAGTCATGCTGATGAGTTGTTCACAGCAACGCAAGAACACTTGCTGCTGGTGCTTGCACCGATGCTGATTGGGTTAATTATAGGACTGCCTTTAGGACTTTTGAGTGCGCGATCGCGCGTTGCTTCTATGGCTTTAATCAACAGCTTTAATGGGCTGCGAGTGATTCCAAGCCTAGCAATTTTATTTTTAGCAATTCCTTACTTTGGGTTGAGCTTTCAATCGGCAGTTATTGCCTTAACACTGTTGGTGATGCCGCCTATTTTGATGAGTACTGATATTGCTTTTCGTTCGATTGATCCTCTGATTCGGGAAGCAGCGTATGGCATGGGAATGAACAATAGGCAAGTGTTACAGCGCATTGAAGTCCCTTTGGCGTTGCCAGTCATTTTAACTGGAATTAAAACCGCAATGGTAGAAGCGATCGCGAGTGCTACGCTAGCTGCATTTATTGGGGCGGGCGGCTTAGGGATATTTATTGTCCGAGGATTTGCATTATACGATAACGCTATTCTACTGGTGGGAGCGATTCCTGTTGCGCTCCTAGCGTTACTGACCGAAATCAGTTTGAATGCATTGCAGAGAATCATTCAGCCCTTCCAAGGTCATCGTTCTAGCACGCTTGCTGAGTAGTTTTTTTACCTTGGCTTTGATGATTTATTTTTTGATTACTGAGTCTTTTTTGTAACCTATTTATTGATCGAAATGGAGGGATTCTGTCAGGACAACAACAATTTTATGAGTAAGGAATAGAGAGCTTAGCAAGAAGGTATTGGGTTAGAAAATTCTTCATTTAAAATGATTATTAATCTTCAATCCATTGTTAATATTAAGCATGTAAAATATGACCAACCGTCCTAGGTCAAGTATCTTCTTTTACCGACTTAAATTGGGGCTTGTGTCCTATGCTTCCTGCCCAGCGATCGAGTTTGTCTTCGTACTTGAGAGGGTTTAACCTTTCGAGCCTAGTGTCTGGTTTCCAAGCGTGGGTTCGGCAGGAAATCGTCGATGATGATCCCTGGGATTCTGAAACGTTGCACCCTGTATCTTCTCTGTCTTTAGAAAGCCAGTCTTTAGAAAAACCTGTTCTAAAGGAATCTGATGCAGCAGAACCTAACGCTGAAGAAACTACTTTTTAGTAGGGGTTGCCATTTTTTCTAGCGCCAGAAACAGCGCATTTAAGGTGAGTGCCAAAAGTGCTACGGCGATCGCACCTGCCCAAATTTTGTCCACCCGTCCGGCTTGGGCAATGCCTTCAAATAAAAGAGTTCCTAAGCCACCTGCTCCAAATTTTGCGCCGATCGTGGCGATCGCGATCGCCACCACTGCGGCAATTCTGAGACCCGCCAAAAAATCGGTAGCGCCAAGGGCACTTGAATTTGCCACCAGCACTGCCAGCGATTCATCCCCATTCCTCGGGCTGCTTCTAGAATAGAGGGCGGAATAGACTGCAACCCAGCTACTAAACTGCGTACCAAAATCACTTGCGTATAGGCAACCATTGCCACAATGACCGAGCGGACATTCAACCCAAAACGGGAATGAGTAGAATGATCAGCGCCAAACTGGGGATGGTGTAGAGAATGCCTAGACTTCCTAAAATGGGCAAATTGAGCCAGCGGTAGCGAGTCACCAGCAAGGCTAAAGGCACTGCAATTAAAACGGCAATGATCAGCGTCAAAATTGTCATGCCCAGGTGAGTCAATAACAGGCTCCAGACTGTGGCAGGATGCTTAAGGATATAGCTCATTCAAGCATTTTAAGGCAAGGTGCGGGCAGTCGCCCGATAGTTCGGATGGCTGGAGGCATTAAACTCTGTGGCAACTTGGTTGAGAATTCGTCCTAAGTGCGCTCCAGCGGCTACATCTGTGAGGTTTTGCAGGGCATATTGCCTCGATTGCTTCCTGAGGCGATCGCGCAAGGAGTCATCCTGCCAAAGCCGATCGATCGCCTCAGTTAAGGGCGCTAAGGCGCGAGGCTGAACCAACAGCCCGTTATGACCGTGTTGAATATAATCTTCTACCCCTCGTCGATGGGAAACAATTAAAGGGCAACCTAAGCCCAATGCTTCGGCGATCGAGACTGTTCCAGCCACAAGACCTTCTTCAACCATCGGCAGCACGACCAGTTTGGCTCGTTGTAGGAGAGAAATAATTTCAGGCTTTTGTAACCCAAAAGGAGTTTCTACATAGGATGGAACGGTTAGCCCCTTCAAGGCACGAGAACCGGAAATCACAATCGTTCGGAAGCCTAATTTTTGAATTGCTTCAAATAAAAGAGAATAATCTCGGTAGGCTGAGCCGACGGAAACAATGAAGGGTTGTTCTGTGTCTTCAAACTCAGTAATGGGATAGATGGGGGTTTGTAGGGGAACAAACTCAAACCGTTCGATCGGAATAGATAGCCACTGGCTATACGCTTCTTGCTCAACTCGATTATGAACGATGAAGCGATCGATCGATCTCAAGGCTGTTTTTGCTAGTAACCGTTTATATCCGGTGTAATAATTTGTGTTAAACCACCAAGAAACAACCGGAAAGCGCCGCCGCAAGAACACTTTTTGAATTCCGACCAGCGCTGCTAACTGAGGAAAAACTGTAATGATGCCGCCTTCAACATTGCGAACGGCTTCACGGCTTTGTTGCCACAAACTTAACCATTCCTGAGGACTTGTTACAGGAACGAGTCGGTCGTGCCAGTTCACTTCTTTAGACGGACGACGCACGCACGTAAAACGACAGTTTTTGTCTGGAACAAAGGGAATTAACCACTGACTGTTTCGATTTTTAACGGTGTCAATGAAAGGAGCAACAACATGCCAGTGCATACTCATTATTTTCCGACGAGCCAGTCCAAGGTTGAGGAACCAGGACAGATGATCCACCACAAAATTTATTTACCCAAAATCTACCTACAGATGTAAATGATTCCTCTCGATTTAGTTTATTTGTATAATAATCTTCATGCAAAATTCACGAATTAAGCATAAAAACGTCCTGATTGGCGATCGCTCCCCATTCTGCTCCTCAAATATGTCGTCTTCCGCACCTTTCAACGCTGCTTTAAGAATTTTTTATATCAGTAAACCATGGTCCAACCTCGCTTGAGCAGTGCCAAAAAAGTTGCATAGCCCTTAGAAAATTCGGGAGGATCGGGCAAAAAATATTGAGGAAACTCTTCGTAGGGCACCCAAGGCTCGGTGGAATTATGACGCAGGTGCAGCGCCGCATCGATCGCCCCTTCCACTTTCCAAGTCATTTGTCCGTCGGATGGAATTGACATAATCTACTCTCGTTACAACAGGTTGCTCACTCCTTTAAGTCCTTCAGCAGCCACTCCTTTAAGTCCTTCAGCAGCGCTTCTTAGCCTTTCAGAAGCCCCTCAGATTTTGCCAGCATTAGCAATAATTTCTGTAAAGTTTGGCACAGCTCATTTAAACTTTTTCTGGTAGGTGCTCCGCACATTCTGGTAGGTGCTCCGCATAGATTTACGGCAATCTACAGAATTAAGTCTTCCATGGTGGCTCCTACTACCCGATGATGAGCATCTTGCCGTAATTGGGCTAAACCTGCTTGAGCGCTTGCTTCGGAAAAGTGCTTCAGGGCATAGGCTACCCGGATTCGTGTTCCCTCTGAAGCCGCATCTTTCATCGATAAAATATGAGCCAAGGCTGTCTCATGCTGCCGTGAACCCTTGAGCGTTACTAGGGCATCGATCGCTTCTTCTTGCACATTGAGATCTTCGCCTTCTAAAGCCTTGATGCAAACCTCTAACAGTTCTTCGGGGCAGTTTAGTTCGGCAAGGGCAGGCAAAATGCTGCGGCGCACTAACCAATGATTGTCGATAAAAAAAGTTTGTACCAGATGAGAAGCCGCGACTCTACCAAATAACGAGAGGGAATTGGCGGCTTCAGCACGGACGTTGGGCGTGTTGTCGAGCTTGATCATTTGCAATAATGCTGCGAAAGACTCGGAGGTTTGTTGCCGTCCTAACTCTCTGGCAACGAACGATCGCACTAAAAATTCTGGGTCTTGAACATGACGATTGAGGATGGGAACCGCAATTTCTGAAGGATAATTTTTAAGGGCGGCGATCGCTCTCAGCCGATACTGAAAATCTGGGTTGCGAAGATCGGTTTCGATTTGATGGAGTTCCATAGGGGAAAATGGTCACGGTTTTCTCCACTGTAATCTGATAGGGGGAGTGGATGAAGTCACAATGGGACTGTGTGTTGCAAAACTTGGGAAAATGGCAGGGTTCCTTTGCCCATTTTTCACCCCAAGGCATCCTGCAAGAAGATATTCCTAGCGTCATTTCTCTAGAAGGAGTAGACAATAATCGTTCAATTCATTTGGTTTTGAGACGGTATTATCTGACTCCAGAGTCAACACGGGTGCCCCAGGAAATGGTTGTGGACTTCAGCGCTCCGGGGCGGGGTGCGCTATTTTTTGAGACGGGAGCTTTTTCGGAGGGTGGAATTTACTGTTTCTCTCAGGGGACGTTTGGAGCAGAGTCTTGTTTGGTGGATCAAAATCGGCGGTTGCGTCTGGTTTTGTTATTTGATGCCAGTCGGTTTTCTAAGCTAACGCTCATTCGAGAGCAGCGGGTGGGTACTGATGCGCCAGAGCAGCCTTTGTTACAGCTAGAAGATTTGTTAGGAGAATGGCAAGGACAAACTGTAACCCGATATTTTGCGACAGAGAAGGTCGATCGCCAGTCTTCTTTTTTTCGATTGGCGCGGCAGGAGGCAGGGTTAAACCAACAACTGGACGAAACCGGGCGATCGACTCTTTGCCATGAGGGGGGAAGGCGTGCCCCAGGTTCTGCCTTTGAGTTTGAATGGGAGGGACAGGTTTATCAAACCCTGCTATTACCCGATGGAGCTTCTGCCACTTGCCCTTTACAAATCACTCAGGGAAACCCATTCTTTTTAGAAATCGGCTGGTTACGCCCCTCTGTCAGCCTTTCCAAGAATTTTCCATGGCTAGACAGCGATTGATTCGTCAGTACAACGAGACGGGCGACTGGGTCAGCGTGACTTGGGTGACAGAGCAAAAAATGGCTTACCCTCTCTAAAACAATTCTTAATTAGTCAGAAGGCTGAATGGTTTGTAGGATGTGTTAGCAGCAGTAACCCATCGAGCCTTTGACCCGCAAGGGTTTCGCTACGGCTCATCCCTCTCAATTTTTAATCCAACCCATTTATCCCCTTCCCTAAATCCCCTCCCCCCCCTCCACCCGTTCACCCCTCCC
>JAAUPA010000348.1 GCA_012034615.1 Leptolyngbyaceae cyanobacterium CSU_1_4
CTTACCAGCAGATTTTTCAAGAAAATCTTTTTACCTTCATTAACGCGATGTTTTTGCCATCAGCGTGGTGATGTTTCTGCTGCACCGGGTTGGAGATGGCGTTTTAGTGGTGATCGTCATTTTTGGCGGCGTGTTGATCAATATTTGCCAAGAGATTTGGGCAAAGCAGCAGCTTGATAAAATTGCCCTGCTGACGCGCCCTAAAGCCACCGTCATTCGGGAAGACCGAGAACAAGACATTGACCCTAGTGAAATTGTGCTGGGGGACTTATTGTTAGTTCAGGCGGGCGACCAAATTTTGGTCGATGGGCAGGTGGTGGGCAAGGGACGAATGGAGGTAGACGAGTCGCTGTTGACGGGTGAGTCTGACCTGATTTTGAAGCAGATGAATATGCCCGTTTACTCAGGGAGTTTTTGTGTCAGTGGGACGGCTTGCTATGAAACCTACAAGGTTGGCACCGATACCTTGGCTTTTAAGCTCATGGCGGGAGCACGCACTTTTCGGCGATCGGCAACGCCGTTGCAAGTCGAAATTAATGTGGTGATTCGGGTCTTCATGCTGATTTCCTGCTTTCTGTGGACGCTAGTTGGCATTAGCTTTTTTAGTAGCTCCTATTCGCTGCCCGAGATTGTGCAACGGGCGGCAGTGGTGGCGGGCTTGGTGCCCGCAGGATTACTTTTGGCGATTACCTTAGCCTATGGGCTGGGAGCTGTCCGGATGGTGGGGCAGGATGTGTTGATTCAGCAATCTAACGCGGTTGAGTCGTTGAGTAATGTGGATACTTTGTGTTTAGATAAAACGGGCACCCTAACGACCAATCAGCTTCGCCTCAAAGAAATTTTTGCGATCGATCGCCCTCAGGCTGAAATATCAGCGCTTTTAGGGGACTATGCGGCAAGCACCACGGCGGGAAATAAAACCACTGAGGCGATCGCCAAGTTTTCTGAAGCCCTTCCTCCCTCGGCACCTCGCCGCCCCAAAGCCGAAGTGCCTTTTTCCTCTGCCCGCAAGTGGAGCGCGATCGCCTTTCATGATCCTGACCAGCAAGGAGTTTACGTTCTGGGCGCACCCGAAATTCTTGCCAGCGTCATGCCTCTGTCTACCGAACTCAAAACCCTGATCCAAAACCAGGCACAACAAGGGCTGCGGGTCATCCTCTTTGCCCATAGCGCCGATACCGCCCTTCCAGATCCTGAGCATCCTAAACTGCCTAGCAATTTGCGTCCCCTTGCTCTTTTAAGCTTCGACGACCAACTCCGCCCCGAAGCCTACGAAACCCTCCAGGGCTTCTTTGCCGCAGGGATTGAGGTCAAAATTATTTCGGGAGACAATCCCCAAACCGTGGCAGCCTTGGCAAAACAGGCAGGGTTGGGGGCAGAGGTGCAGGTGATTTCGGGGCAAGAATTGGCTGAAATGGATGAGCAGCAGTTTGCTCAGGCGTCAGAAACGTTTAACGTGTTTGGGCGCATTAGCCCCGACCAAAAGGCTAAGCTGGTGCAAAAGATGCGGCTAGCCGGACGGTATGTGGCAATGATTGGCGATGGCGTTAACGATCTCGTTGATCCCTGAAGCAGGCAAATTTGGCGATCGCATGGAAGCGGCAGCAAAGCGACCCGAGGGGTTGCCGATATTGTCTTGCTTAAGGACTCTTTTGGCGCGCTTCCTCGCGCTTTTTTGGAAGGGCAACGCATTCGCAACGGCATTCAAGATGTGCTGAAATTATTTATGATTCGGACGTTTTGTGTAACGCTGTTGATTTTTGCCACCGCAATTGTCACCGATAGCTTTCCGTTACAAAATAAGCAAAGTGCAGTCGTCGCTCTCATCGGCGTGGGCTTTCCCACCTTGTTCATTCCCATTTGGGCAAAACCGGGGTTGTTGCCTCGGCGCAGTATGGTGCGATCGATCCTGCACTTCGTCATTCCGGCAACCCTGACGCTTACCTTTGTCTCGCTCTTTGTTTACCTGTTCTATCTCGTGGTGGCAGTCCTGGATCTGCCGCCCGGTTCAGGGTTGGCAGAAGTGAATCACGCGGTGCCTCGCAGCGCCTTGGTGACTATTTTGATCATGGGACAGTTGTTGCTTATGCCCTTTTTAAAGCCGCCTACTCCTGCCTGGGTGGGCGGCGAACCCCTCAGCGGCGATCGGCGCTACTCCATGGTTGCGATCGCGCTCTTTGGGCTGTATCTTTTAGTACTAGCCATTTCGCCCGTGCGCCAGTTTTTCGAGCTGTATCCCCTGGGCATCGTCAACTATTTGTTTATTGGGCTCATTGCCCTGGAGTGGTGTCTGGTGCTGAGATTTATGTGGCGGAGTCGGTTTCTCGATCGCTTCTTGGGAGTTGATTTAAGCTAATGTCCAAAGTCGCTGTGGTCACGGTTCATGGCATGGGCAACACGCCCGAAAATTATGCCGACGAACTCAAAAACAAGTTGCAAGCTGCATTAGCACCCGAATGGAACCAAATTTTATTTCAGTCGGTTTACTATCAAAATCTACTACAAAGCAACCAAAGCCGCGTGTTTGAAGCAATGGAGCGCCATATTTCGGGCAAAGAGCTCCGAGAGTTTTTACTCTACGGCTTTTCAGATGCTGCTAGTCTCGAAAGTAGCCGAGGCGAAGTGAATGGCGCGTATGTTCAGGCGCAACTGCAAGTGATCGATGCCCTGCGGCAAGTTTATGCCAAGCTGGGCGGTCAGCCGGCAAAAGTCGTGATCATTGCGCAATCCTTGGGGGGGCAAGTGTTGTCCAACTACATTTGGGATGCGCAGCATCCTGGGCGATCGGGCGTTTGGAGAAATATTACCGAATATGTCAATGCAGATGCCCATGAACAAGCCTTTTTAAGCTTAGGCAGCCTCTACCGCCTGTTCACGACAGGCTGCAATATTCCGATTTTCGTCGCTGGACACGGCAATATTCAACCGATCGCCCCGCCTACTGCCGACTTTCGGTGGTTTAATTTTTATGATGCCGATGATGTCCTCGGTTGGCCGCTGCAACCGTTAAGTGCGCCATACGAAAAACTTGTCCAAGATATTCCTAGCAACGTGGGGCAGGGAATTCAGGGCTGGCTGACGAGTTGGAACCCGCTCTCCCATGGCAATTATTGGAGCGATCGGGGCTTTTTAGAAGCGTTGATCACCGAAATTCGCAGAGCTCTGGAATAGGACAAAAACGAGGTTAACCTTGAGCCCGCCGGGTCATCAATCCTGATGAGGCTAGTTTTTTGAGTAATGGGAAGGTAGGATGACAGCGAACCAGTTGAGATCAATCTACAGCGGTCTTCTGAGGAATAGAGGTTTGAATGTTCAAAGATTGAGCCACAGATTGAGCCACAGATTGATTTACTCTACTGTTTCGCTTAGCACTAAAATTGTCTCGTCGCCTGGGGAGGGGCTATGACCGGAAAATATGACGCATCAGATTCCCGATTGCCCGCGATCGCCCCGATCCAGGTTCATGATGCGCGGCGGCGTCAGGCGAATCGCTTCGTCCTTCGACGTGGTGCGGATGTTGGTGAGCTTCTTGCCCTTGAGCACGTTGACGACGAGATCGTTGTCGCGGGTGTGCTCGCCGACGATCATGCCGGTATAGACCTTCCAGCCCGGCTCGATCATCATCGGGCCGCGGTCTTCCAGGTTCCACAGCGCGTAGGCGACGGCATCGCCCCTGTCATTGGAGATCAGCACACCGTTGCGGCGGCCCTGGATCGCGCC
>JAAUPA010000349.1 GCA_012034615.1 Leptolyngbyaceae cyanobacterium CSU_1_4
CTTTGCCGCCCTGTCTTTGCCGCCCCACATATTCTTGAGACTGCGCAAGCACACCTGGGAATATGTTGCACCCCTTCTTGCCCCATCATTCTATAATCTGGGCTCCTGCTCGGCGCTGGCGGCGTAAACTTGCCCCACTCCCACCACAAACAATCCAGTCTAGATGGCTATCTGCATGACCCGTCTCCAAGGTGCGAATATGCTCTAAACAATGGGAATGCCCACTCAGAATTAGATTCACAAGGGGTTGATTCTGTCTTAAAGGTTTAATGGCTTTCGCCACCTGATTTAACACATGCCGCAATTGACCCCGAACCCTTAAAACTTCAGGTTGATCACAATGCATGGACTCTGTTGTGTACGGAGAATGGTGTAAATAAATGATGCGCCCTCGGATATGAGATTGATGCCAAGAATCAATTAGATGTTGCTGAAGCCAGTTGAGTTGTTCAAGGTCAATTTCCTGTTTGTTAAAGGTGTTAGAGTCTAGGGCAAAAAAAGCAATTCCTCCGTACTGAAACGTGTAGTACCGATTGGGTAGTCTGGTAAATTGGTGGGGCTGATATCGCAAACATCGACCCGTTGCTGTCTGAGCAGTATAGTGTGTTTGCAATGGTGGTTGAGCGCCTCTCCCGCTGGAAGATGATCTAAACAATCTAGGAATGTCTCTGCATAATCACGCCCAGAACCCGAACTTGACCAGTCTGTGCCGAGCTTGATCCAGTGGCGCAGTGGGTTTAATAGTTGGGCAGCCAGTTTTGGGATGGGGGAGAGATCATAGTAATCGTGATTACCGAGCACTGGAAAGAAAGGGGAATGGAACACCATGGGTAAATCATGGCTCGGTTGCTTGCCATCTAACAAAAGGTGACGATAGGGGGTCAGGAACTGGTTGAGGTAAAAGTCGGCGGCTCCTAGAGGATAAGTCACATCGCCGGTATGGAGGGTAAACCGACTTGTTTTTAGGTGGGGAAGGAGGGCTTTGGCAATTTCCCACTGGGGGTTCGGTTGAGATGGCAAGCCTGGATCGGTGTCGCCTAGGACAAGAAACGAAAAGTTAGCCGTTTGAGTTTGACCATCTTCTAGAACTAAACGGGTTTGATCAATGTTCTGTTGTGTCATGGAGCGATCGCCCCACCGCACTTTTTGCCCCATCACGCGCATTTTTTTAGCCACAGTGGCATCAGATAGAAAATCCATGGGCGCTCCTCCTTGTCTCTATCTGGCGATCGTTCTATTCATCTAACTTTGTCTGACGAGGCAAGGGCTCACGAGGCAAAGCTCAAAAACATCCTCTGATGTAATATACAGCAATCCAGCCTAGAATGTGATGCAAGAAAGATAAGGCAAGTTTTAGGTCTCAAGAGCTTTATTTTGACTAGTCCTCATGCATTAGGTCGGGCGGCTTTATACTGATACTGGTCAGAATTATAAGACTCAAACGAGTGTTTCACACCGTTTGCTACGATACCTAAAACTGGAATCTGCGAAAGTTTCAAATTGTCTAGCGCTTGAGTCAAAGCAGCGCGATCGGTCTGCCCAATTTTAGTCACCAAGATTAAGCCATTTGTGCGAGGCGCTAGGATGCTAGCGTCTGCCAACCCTACCAAAGGAGGGGCATCATAAATAACTAAATCATAGGTCTGCTGAGATTTCTCCATCAAGTCTTGCATCTTTTTAGAAGCAAATAGCTTGGTCGGATCAGGAGGAATTTGACCCGCTGTGAGGATGGTTAATCCAGGGGTAGACGGCGGTCGATGTAGCAATTGAGAAACGGGTAAGTTATTAGAAATAAGGTTGCTTAAGCCTAACTCATTAGAAAGATGCAAACGCTTATGAATCTGAGGTTTCCGTAAATCAGCATCGACCAGCAGCACCTTTTTACCCATTGCTGCCGCAGTCTGAGCCAGATACATAGAAACAGTAGATTTACCATCTCCTGGCATAGCAGAAGTAATAATTAGAGAACGGATAGGGCGATCGGAACTCAACAGTTGAATGTTAGTGTTCAGAACTCGTAACGCCTCTAAAAAACTAGAAGATCTCGAATATCCATCCCATTCCGCAGGGCTCTTCAGCAGAGTCGGCAAGCGCCAAACTGTTGTGTCAAACCATTTGACTGCTTGCCCTAGAGGAGTGCTTCCTTGTACCAGCTCTTTTGCCACGGGCAGAGTGCCTAGAATCGGCAATTTCGTTCTTGCCTTAAGATCATCAAGGCTATGGTAAACATTGTCCAGCTTTTCTAAAAAGAGCGCGGCACCCATCCCCAGTAAGCTGCTAGCAAAAACTCCCAGAATCAAATTCCGTGGAATGTTAGGTGATATAGGAGCCTCAGCGCGCAAAGGTGCTTCAATTACCTGCCAAGGAATTTCGGTTTGTGCTGCCTGCACTTGAAGCGTTTGCCGATTAGAAAGGAACCGATTTAATGCTTCTGTGGCAATTTGCAATTCTCGTTGCAAGTCACTATATCTTCTAGCTAAAGCAGGCAACTGCTTTACTTGTTGATCAACCTGCCCTTGGGCTTGAGCCAGCGCCTGACTACGAACTTCCAAAATTTGAATTTGAGTCGTTGCCTCAGCTAACTTAATCCCCAATACCCGTTGCGCTTCTTGCCGTAGCAATGGAAGCAAGTTGTCTCGCTTTCCCTTAATATCCGAATATTGATATTATCTCCCTTAAATCGAGTAAGTTCGCTAGATGTTTCCGTTTCGATTCGCCGTAACTCACTAATCAAGCTTTGATAGACTGGGGCATCGTTAAGTGCTGCCACAGCTCCGGACTGACCTTGGAGAGTAGAAGAATACGATCGGGCTTCAGCAAGCTCCTGATCAAGAGATAAACGAAGCTCTTCAATATTGGTTTCTTTGCCCGTAATTTGCAAAACCTGACTGTCGGGATCAATAAAGTCATACTGCTGCCGGAAGAGTTGCAGTTGATTCTGAAGATCATCTACATCTTGCTGAAGGTCTGGTAATTGTTTGTCGATAAATTTAAGACCTTGGCGTAAGTTAGTTTGTCGCTCTACCAAACTGTAGTTTAAGTAGGCTTTTGATAAAGCATTAAGAACGCTTTGAATTTCAGTTGGGCTATTGCCCTGAAACTGGACTTCCAAGATTTTGGTCTCAGTCGGGCGGGTAATGGTGAGATTCTTCATCAGCGTCTCGTAACTGATGTCAGGATATTGCTTTTGCAAATCTTTGATGACTTTGTTGATTAATTCAGGGCTGCGTAAAACCTGAATTTGAGTTTCGTAGTCAAGAGTGGTTTGATTGAGTTTATTGGTGTCTGATAAAATGCCAAGTGCTGATGTGATATCCGACAAACTATTGTTGGCATTTACAGGCTCGATTAAGAGACGAAATTGCCCTTCGTAAACTGGCTTTTGGGAAAAGGTGGAGTAGAGGACAAAACCCATAGACAGGGCAGCAACCCCAGCGATCGCCCAACCTCGACGCTTGAACGTAGACAGAAATCGTCGCAAATCCCATTCATCGTCCGACTGAGCCGCCCAAGGTGAAGGTCGGGCTTGCAGCATCGGCGGTAAAGAATTATTGGTGGGAGCGGAAGAATGGGTTAAGGGAGTTTTCATGCTTTTGCTAGGGAATAGAGTTAATCAAATAACTTTGGCAGCAGCTTAGAGTTCTATGGAACGAACGTGCGTAATAGGTGATACCAGTTGTAGGATCGGACCTAGAATGCCGTTAATCTGATCTCC